>JAFQMN010000004.1 GCA_017414435.1 Oscillospiraceae bacterium | reverse complement strand
TGGTAAAGACGAGATTGTTTACACTGTTTTGTATAAAGAAGACCCCGATAGCGATGATGAGCTGATTAGTATCTCTTCAGATGAATCAGAAGAAATAGTTGTAGATGCTATATAGTTTATATAGAAAAAGTCTGCTGTTTCACCATAGATCCCGGAAAGAAGAATATTGAGTTGTAGAAGCATTCCTTATATATTTAGGGAGTGCTTTAATAAAAATCCCCTGCATAACGGGGGATTTTTATTGTTAATTTTCAAAAAAGTACAAAAAAAGTAGATTTTGCGGCTTTATTAAAAGACTTTTTCAATTTTGTTCCACGTGGAACAATTGTTGAAAACTTTTTTAATATAGATGCAGAGGAAGAAAGCTAAAAAGAGTTGGTATTTAATTGCTGATTGTGTTATACTAAAGTAAAAATAGATTATGAGTTTGGAGCAACGACTATGCACAAGAATAATATTTATAAAGCCAAAAAACGCTTGAGTTTTATTATGATTTTAATTCTTATACTTGGCTTTGGCGGAGTTACGTTTAGATTAGCATATATTCAAATTGTTAAGCATAATGAATACAAAACGATGGTTAAAAAACAGTATATGACAATTACTAGACTAAAACCACAACGTGGTATGATTTATGATAGAAATATGAATGTGCTAGCTAAAAGTGCAAGCGTGTGGAATGTAGTAGTTTCCCCAGAAACATTCAAAGACGAAAAACAGAAAGAAGTAGCCGTTGAAGGGCTTTCTTCTTTATTAGATGTTGAAAAAAATAAGATTGAAACATTATTGAAGAAATCAAGTTATTACGAGGTAGTTAAGCGTTCTATTGAAAAACCATTAGCCGATAAAGTGCGGGCATTTAAGCGCGAAAACAGCATATGGTCTATTTACTTGCTGCCAAGTGAAAAGCGTTATTATTTACATAAAGACTTTTTAGCAAATGTGCTTGGCTTTGTGGGAAACGATGGCGAAGGGTTAGAAGGGCTGGAACGTTATTACGAGCAAGATTTAAAAGGGTTTGATGGAAAAGTTATTGGCGATACTAATGCTTGGGGCACAGATATGCCGAATTCTACTCAAAAAGTGTATGATGCAAAAAATGGCAATAATTTAGTGCTAACAATTGATGCAAACATACAAGAGATTGTAGAAAAGCACCTTAAAGATGCGGTAAAAGAACATTCTGTAGAAAATAGGGCAGTTGGAATTGTTATGGATGTTAATAATGGCGAAATATTAGCAATGGCTACAAAGCCGGACTATGACCCAAATGAACCTTTTAAAGTGTTTGATGAAACGAAAAAAGCTGAACTTGAAAAAATTACTGATGAAACAGAACGTGCCCAAACAGAGCTTAAATTTTTACAAGAACAATGGCGTAACAAAGCGGTATCTGATCCATATGAGCCGGGTTCGGTGTTCAAAATTATTACCGCTGCAGGAGCGCTTGCAGAAGGTGTTATAAAAGAAGATAGTGATTTTTATTGCCCAGGGTATATTACTGTGGGAGATAGATCAATTAATTGTTGGAGACCGGAAGGACATGGCCACATTAATTTTGAGGATGCACTAGTGCATTCGTGTAACCCTGCATTTGTTACCATGGGATTAAAATTAGGGCAAGAAAACTTTATTAAGTACTTTAAAGCATTTGGATTTAAAGAACTAACCGGGATTGATTTGCCAGGGGAAGCACCATGCATTTTTCACAATCCAGGAAATTTTAGCGACCATACATTAGCAGTTTCTTCTATGGGCCAAACATTCAAAACAACGCCAATTCAGTTAATAACAGCAGTTTCTGCAGCAATAAATGGCGGAAAGTTAGTAAAGCCGCATATTGTTAAGCAGATTATTGACGAAAATCACAATGTAATATCTTCTAACGAAACAGTAGTTAAAAGGCAAGTAATTTCTAAAAAAGTTGCGCAAATTATTGCAAAAGGTTGCGAGAAGGTGGTTTCGGAAGCTGGTGGCAGACAAGCTTATAGAAAAGGGCAAAAGAGAGGTGGCAAAACAGGAACAGCAGAACAATTAGATAAACAGGTGCATGGTGAAGTTGTTAACTATACACTTTCATTTTTAGCTTTTGCACCAACAGATAACCCACAGATTGCCGTTTTAGTTTTGCTTGATACGCCACGACTTGGGCAGATTTCGGGTTCCGTGATTGCTGTGCCAGTGGTGGGGAGAATTTTAGATGATATATATCAATATATGAATATAGAGCCAACATATATTACATCAGAATCTGTGAAATCTGTATGTTTGCCGAACTTAGAAGGAAAAACAGTGGAAGAAGCTAAAAAGATATTAAGAGAAAACAATCTACGTTATAATATTTCTGGCGATAAAGAATCGGTTTTGGGTCAATTGCCAGCAGCAGGATTTTATGTGCCAGAAAAAAGTATTGTGACTTTATACACAGATTTTGATGAGGATGTTAGTTTAGTAGAGGTACCGGATTTAGTAGGTAAGAGCTTGGAATCTGCTAAAGATAGGTTAAATGAGATAGGACTTAACTATATGGAACAAGATTCAAAGGACAATGAAAATAATAGAGAACGTGCAATAATCACAAAGCAAACGCCAGATGCTGGTAGTAAAGTAAAACCAGGGAGTGTTATTAAGCTGGAATTTGTATATAGTTCTGATACCCATATAAATTAATAAGATATTTGTGTTAGATTTGAACTTACCTTAGATAGGAGGAGTAATCTTTGGAATTTGCTACAGTTTTAACACAGTTGCAACAATTAAAAAAAGCTGGCGAGATTTGTGGAATAAAAGTATTTGAAAAAAATGTAAAAGAAAAGGATATTTTTGTTTGCATAAAGGGAACCAATCATGATGGCCACGATTATGCAAAAGCGGCGCTAAAAAATGGTGCAGTTTTTGTGATTACAGAAAAAGACTTAGGCCTAACAGAACGCCAAATTTTAGTTGAAGATACAAAACAGGCTTATGCATTATTATGTGCACAGTGGTTTAAAAACCCGGCAAAGAGTTTAAAGTTAGTTGCAGTTACAGGGACAAATGGTAAAACAACAGTTACAAATTTAATTAAAAGAATGTTAGAAAGCTTAACAAAAAAACCAGTAGGTCTTATTGGAACAATTTATAATGAAATTGGAAGTATAAAAATACCTGCAAAATATACTACACCAGAGCCGTTTGAATTGAATTCAATATTAGCAGCAATGAAGAATTTTGGCTGTGAATATATTGTGCTAGAGGCTTCTTCTCATGCACTGGAACAGCAAAGGCTTTTTGGAATGACATTTGAAGTTGGTGCTTTTACTAATTTAACACAAGATCATTTAGATTTTCATAAAACTATGGAAAATTATTTTAAGGCAAAGAAGCGTTTGTTTAAAATGTCTACACAGGCAGTTGTTAATATTGATGATCCATTTGGAACGAGAATTTATACAGAGGAAAGACTAAAAGAACGTAATATATTTTCGGTGAGTTGTAAAAATGCAGAGGCAGATATTTTTGTTAAAGATATTGATCTGTTTGAAACTAGAAGTGAATTTAAGATTATATTTAACAATACATCTCATTTTTGCTGCTTTAACATGCCTGGGGAATTTTCGGTATACAATGCGGCTGTTGCCTGGGGGGCCGCAGTAAAACTAGGTTTTGAACCAAAGCAAGTAACTGAGGCGTTAAAGGCTTGTGAAAACATTGCAGGGCGATCTGAAATAATTTATAAAGATAGCGATGTAGTGGTTATGCGGGACTACGCACATAGTCCAGATAGTCTAGAAAATATTTTAAAAACAATTAAAGCTTTTAAAAAAGGCCGATTGGTATTATTGTTTGGCTGTGCAGGGGAACGTGACAGGACTAAGCGTGCAGAAATGGGCAAGATTGCGGCAGAACTTGCAGATTTTGTGGTGTTAACATCAGATAATCCTCGTGAGGAACCAGAAGAACAAATTTTATTAGATGCAGAAAAGGGGCTAGAAGTATGCAATACGCCATATAGAGTATTTAGTGATAGAATGGAAGCTATTAATTGGGTATTGCAGAACAGAAAGCAGAAAGATATTATTCTATTAGCAGGAAAAGGGCATGAAAATTATCAAGTTTTGCGTGAATGCACAGTACTTTTTGATGAGAGAAAAATTGTGTTGGATTTTTTTAATAAACGTATATAAACTTTGTTAAAGAAGGTAAAGATATGGAAAGAATGTATTTAAAGGAGTTAGTTAAGACACTTGATGTTGAAGCAAATAGAGAAGTGCAAAGCGAAGAGTTTATTGACAACATTTGTACAGATACGAGAAAAGACGTTTATGGCAGCCTTTTTGTGGCACTTAAGGGTCAAAATTTTGATGGCCATGATTTTGTTAAAGCAGCAATAGAAAAAGGCGCTAAAGCTGTACTTGTAGATTCGAACTTTAAAGAAGATGTTGGGAATATATTAGTTCTTAAAACTAAAGATATGGCCAAAACGTTGATGCAGATTGCAAGTTATTATCGTAATATGTTAAAAATCACTGTAGTTGGAGTTACAGGAAGTGTGGGGAAGACCAGTACGAAAGATATGATTGCTTGTGTGTTAAGTGAGCGGTATAAAGTTATAAAAACTCCAGAAAATTTGAATAATGAAATTGGAGTATTTTCAACAATGCTGAGTGCGGGCTATAAAGATGAAATTGCAGTAATTGAGATGGGTATGTGTAATTTGGGTGAAATTGAATTGCTCTCTTGTGGGGTGGAACCGGATATTGCAGTTATAACTAGAATTGGTGTAACTCATATAGAAAGTTTAAAAACAAGAGAAAATATATTTAAAGCCAAAATGGAAATCACAAAGGGGTTAAAGCCAAATGGGTTACTTGTTTTAAATGCAGATGATGAATGCTTAAAAAATGTAAAATCTGCGGAATTTAAAGTTATGTTTTATGGAATTAGAAATGAATATGCAGATGTTTGGGGTTCTGAGATTGAATTCAATAAATTAGCTGGAACAGAATTTTATATTAATACAAAGCTAGCAAAAACCAAGGCTTTTTTGCCGGCTTTAGGCGAACACAACGTGAGCAATGCTTTAGCGGCTTATTGTGTGGGCAAAGAGTTAAAAATGACAGATGAGCAGATTATAAATGGATTTAAAAACTATGTATCGTCTGGAGCACGACAAAAATTGGTAAAAAAAGACGGAATTACATATATTCTTGATTATTATAATGCAAACCCAGATTCCGTGAAGGCAGCTGTGCAGACTTTGTGTGCAACAACAAAAGATTGTAACAAGATATTTGTTTTTGCAGATATGAACGAATTAGGAAGCATATCTGATTCAGCACATAAAGAAATAGGCGAGTTTATGGCCAAAATGAATGTAGATTTTTTACTTTGTGTAGGAAATAAATCCAAATTAACAGTTCAGGCAGCACAAAAAGTGGGAATTAATACAGCAATGTGGTTTGATACAAAGGCAGACTTAATAAAAAAGTTAAAAGAAGTAGCACAACCTGGTTCTGTGGTATGGATTAAAGGCAGCAGAAATATGAAGCTTGAAGAAGTGGCAGATGAAGTTATTTTGAAATAGTATTTTTTTATAAAAAGAGCTGTTTTTTTAAGAGGAAATTTAATTTTATTAAAAAAGCGATAAAGGATGGGGTTTATATGTATATGTGCAAAATAATTTTGTTGATTAGTTTTTTTGCAGCGTTATTTATAACATATTTTATGGGAGCAAAGTTAATTCCCATTTTAAAACGAATTAAATGTGCACAGACAACAAAAGAAATTGGTCCAACTTGGCATGAAAAAAAGTCTGGCACACCTACAATGGGCGGCTTAATGATGATTGCAGGAATTCTAGCAGCTTCTATTGTTGGCTTTGTGTTACTAAAGTTTAAAATTGGTAAAACTGCAAATTCTCTTAATTTAAGTATGCTGCTTGCAAATTTGTTTATGGCTTTAGGGTTTGCACTTATTGGGTTTATGGATGATTATATTAAGGTGATTAAGAAACAAAATTTAGGCTTAAGGGCACGTGAAAAGTTTGGGTTACAATTTTTAGTTGCCATTGCTTATATATTGCAAATTAGCTTTTTAAATGGCTACAGTGGAATTTTATGGTTGCCATTCTGTGGGCAGATTGATATTGGTTGGGTTATTTACCCAGTTTATTTATTCATTATTTTAGGCTGTGTTAATGCGGTTAATATTACAGATGGCTTAGATGGATTAGCTTCTGGTGTAACGTGTGTTTCTGCCTTGGGGTTTTTGGCCTGTGCCATGATGTTAGGGAACTGGCTAGGCTCAGTTTTGGCTATTAGTTTAGCAGGTGGATGCATTGGATTTTTATTTTGGAACTTTTATCCTGCCATGGTAATGATGGGTGATGTTGGTGCGTTATTTTTAGGAGGCATGCTAGTTGCAATTGCTTTTTCTTTAAATTTACAGGTGGCTCTTGCATTTTTTGGGATTGTTTATGTGCTAGAGACTCTATCGGTTATTATTCAAATGACATATTTCCACTTTACTAAGAAACGAATTTTTAAAATGAGCCCCATACATCACCACTTTGAATTAAGTGGCTATTCTGAAGTGCAGATTAATATTATGATGATGATAACCCAGTTTGTTGGTTGTGTATTAGGAGTGATTTCTGTTGCAATAAAATGATAATTATATGTAGCAGAAAAAAGCTTGATATTTTTCTAAAAAACTGTTAAAATTATAGCTGATTTTTTATTGTTTTTAAGGGAGAATTGATTGAGTGAAAAATAATGTAATTTTAAGGCTTTTTGACATTTGCGCGGAATTTGATGACGAATTAATTTTAAACAAAATAAATTTGCGTATATATGATAAATCATTTGTAACTTTGCTGGGACCATCTGGTTGCGGAAAAACAACTACTCTAAGAATTATCGGTGGTTTTGAAAAGCCTACATCTGGCAAATTATTTTTTAATAGTTTAGATATAACTGATTTACCACCATATAAAAGAAAAGTTAATACTGTATTTCAAAAATATGCACTATTTCCTCATCTTAATGTATTTGAAAATATAGCTTTTGGTCTTAAAATTCGCAAATTTTCTAAAAAAGAAATAGAACGTAATGTTGCTGCAATGCTAGAGTTAGTGAATTTAAAGGGCTTTGAAAAACGTGGCATAGAAAGGCTTTCTGGAGGGCAACAACAACGGGTGGCAATTGCAAGAGCTTTGGTTAATAGACCTAAAGTTTTACTACTAGATGAACCACTTGGAGCGCTTGACCTAAAGCTGCGAAAAGAGATGCAAACAGAGCTTAAGAATATTCAACAGCAACTAGAAATTACATTTGTGTATGTAACTCATGATCAAGAAGAAGCACTTACTATGTCTGATGTGGTGGTAGTAATGAACAACGGGCAAATTCAGCAGATTGGATCACCGATAGATATATATAATGAGCCGCAAAATGCCTTTGTTGCAGATTTTATTGGTGAGAGCAACATTATTAATGGCATTATGTATAAAGATTATATGGTAGGCTTTTTAGGCCATGATTTTATTTGTGTAGATAAAGGTTTTGCTTGTAATGAGGAAGTGGATGTAGTTATTAGACCAGAAGATGTGAAGCTTTTAGAAGCAGGAAACGGAAGGCTAGAGGGAGTGGTAGAAAGTATTATTTTTAAAGGAGTGCACTATGAAATGAAAGTAGACTCGGCGGGGTATAGCTGGACTGTGCATTCAACGTTGCCGAAAAATGTAGGTTCTTTGGTGGGAATAGATATTGATCCAAATGATATTCATATTATGAAAAAAATGGAGATTTAATATGAAAAAATTAAGAATGCTTTCTTTGCCATATATTTCTTGGGTTTGTATGTTTACAGTTGTTCCTTTACTAATTGTTATTTTTTTTGCAATAACAACACCTTCCGGCAAATTTACCATTTTAAATATATCTAATGTAGGGCGCTATTTCTCTGTTATTGTTAAATCTATTTTGCTAGCAAGTATTGCAACTTTTATCTCTTTAATTATTGCTTATCCTTTTTCGTATATTATATCTAGAATAGGTGGTAGAACCGGCAAGATTGCAATGATGATTGTTATGTTGCCTATGTGGATGAACTTTTTATTACGTACTTATGCATGGATGACTATACTTGAAAAAAATGGGCTTTTAAATAAGTTATTGGTTTATTTAAATTTTTCACCAGTTAATATTATTAATACTAAAATTGCAGTAGTAATTGGCATGATTTATAATTATCTACCGTTTATGGTACTACCACTTGTTTCTGTAATGAAAAAAATTGAGCCTAGTGTTATTGAAGCAGCTCAAGATTTAGGATCGAGCGGGTTTTCTATCTTTACAAAAATAATCATTCCACTCACAATGCCGGGTGTGGTTAGTGGGGTTACCATGGTTTTTGTGCCAGCAGTTAGTACATTTATTATTTCTAGAATGTTAGGTGGTGGCGGGAATTTACTGATTGGTGATTTAATTGATATGCAATTTTTAGGGAATTCATATAATCCACATTTAGGAGCAGCAATCTCGTTAGTGCTGATGGTTTTAATTTTACTTTGTATGAGTGTGATGAACCAATTTGAATGTGAGGATATGGAAGGAAAGTTGGTGTGAAGGTGCAAAAGAATCACAAAATAAAACTAAAGTTTATCTCAAAATTATATGTGGTTTTATTTTTACTTTTTATGTACGCTCCACTATTTGTATTAATTGTTTTTTCTTTTAATGAATCAAAAAGCAGATCAGTATGGACAAGATTTACTTTAACGTGGTATAATAAGTTATTACATAATCGAGAGATTTTGCGTTCGGTTTTGAACACTTTAATTGTAGCAAGTTCAGCATCGGCAATTGCCACAGTTATTGGAACGGTTTCGGCTGTGGGCATACACTTTTTAAAGCGCAGATGGAAACGAGCATTGATGACTCTAACATCATTACCTATTATGAATCCAGAAATTGTAACAGGAGTTTCTTTAATGCTTTTGTTTACATTTTTAAAACTTAAGATGGGATTTGCAACTTTGATTATAGCACATATTGCTTTTAATGTACCTTATGTTATATTTAATGTAATGCCTAAGTTGGAACAGATGGACAGGCATTTATGTTATGCTGCAATGGATTTAGGCTGCAATTCTACCGGGGTGTTTTTTAAGGTGATTTTGCCTGAAATTTATCCGGGGATCATTTCTGGGTTTTTAATGTCTATAGCATTTTCGCTGGATGATTTTGTAATTAGCTATTTTAACAGCGGTCCCACATCGCAAACGTTGCCACTTGCAATTTTTGCTATGACGCGCAGAAAGGTAAGCCCAGAAATAAATGCGCTTTCTACTATAATTTTTGTTATTGCTTTAATAATTATTCTGGTTGTTAACAATAAAGAAATCAACAAAAAAAAGAGGGGAGGAGAGAAGTGATAAAAAAGGCCTGTTTAATTATTCTGAGTCTGTTAGTTTTAAATTCATATTGTTTTACTCAGGTTAGAGCAGCTGCGGATAGCCAAGTTGGTATGCATAGAAAATATATTAATGTTTACAACTGGGGCGAGTTTATGTCTAACGGTTCTGATGGTTTGCTTAACGTTAATTTAGAGTTCGAAAAGGCAACAGGAATCCACGTAAACTATTCAACATTTTCATCTAACGAGGAAATGTATGCTAAGTTAAAAAGCAGCAATGTAGTTTATGATGTGATATTTCCTTCGGATTATATGATTTCAAGAATGATTTCTGAAAAGTTTTTAGCAGAGTTGAATTTTGAAAATATACCGAACTTTAAAAATATATTTGCAAATTTTAAACATCTTGAATATGACCCTAAAAACTTATATAGTGTGCCATATTTATGGGGTGTTGTGGGAATTATTTACAATAAAAATTTGGTGCAAAAACCTATAAAAGGATTTGATGCCCTTTGGGATGAAGATTTAGCTAAAAACATTTTAATGTTTATGAACTCTAGAGATTCATTTGGAATTGCGCAAAAAAAGCTCGGGATTTCATTTAATACAAAAAGCAAAGCCGATATTTTAAATGCAGCGGAGGAGTTAAGAAAGCAAAAAAAACTAGTTCAGGCATATGTTATGGATGAAATATTTGACAAAATGCAATCCGAAGAAGCGGCGATAGCGCCATATTATTCTGGAGATGCTTTGGTTATGATGAAAAACAATCCAGATCTAGATTTTGTAATTCCATTTAATGGAACAAACCGTTTTGTGGATGCAGCTTGTGTTCCTGCAAACTCAGAAAAAAAAGAATGGGCAGAACTTTATATAAATTTTTTATGTGATCCTAAAATTGCATTAAACAATGCGCTATATAGTGGCTATTCCACACCTAATGAATTAGCTTATGCAATGTTGCCGGAAGGAATTAAAAATAATAAGATTGCTTATCCAGAACAAGATGTACTTAACAAAACGGAATGCTATGTATACAATTCAAAAGAAATTAATGAATTGATTGATTCGTTATGGATTGATGTTATGATAGCAGATGAAGATAATAATGTGTGGATTATGCCGGTGTTTATTGCGGTTTGCATGATTGCTTTAGTTAGTACAAGTGTAATTAGAGCAAGGCTAAGAAAAGTAAATTCAAAAATTTGAGAGGGGTTTTATTAAATTATGAAAAATAAAGGGACAGTGTTAGCAAGTTTAGTTTTATCGTTGGGGGTTATTTTTTCGTCATGCCAGATAAGTAACAGTACTCAATATGCAGCAACTTACTCTGGAGGAACAATTCCTACCGGAGTGTATGTGTTGTATAGTTTACAAGAGGCTAGAGCTAAGGTATTTGAAGAAATTTCACAAACAGACCCAGAACTATTGCAAAACAGTGAGGATATTTATAGTATTAATTTTAATGGCAAACTAATTGAAGACTTAATTGTTGAAAGAGCAAAAACCGAAATGCAAATGCATGTTGGAGCAGATAAATTATTTGAAGAACTCAAGTTGAATTTAAAAGATGAACAGAAAAATTTTTTAAAACAAGAAGAGAACGTTTATAAAGAAAATGAAGAAGCTATTAAAGCGTTCGGAATTGGTAAAGAGTCTTATATGAGTTATGCTGAGAATATCCAAAAACGTCAAGCGCTGTTTGACTATTATTATGGAGAAAACGGTAAAAACAGACCGAAGGAAGAACAATTAAAAAAACATTTTGATGATAATTATTTTAAATTGTCTATAAGGCCATTTAGATATAGTTCTGAGGAAGATAAGGAGAAAACTAAAGAAAAGGCTCAAAAATTTTTAGATTCAGTTAGAGATAATGGTTTTGAAGAGGCGTGGAGACTAGAAGAGAAGGAAGAGAAAGCTAAAGCATTAGAAGAAGAAAGAAAAGCCAAAGAGAAAGAAGAAAAGGAAGCTACAAAAAAAGAAGCAGAAAAAACTGCAGAAGAAAATAAAGTTGGGGACGCTGAAGAGAGCAGGGAATCTATTGAAGATAAATCTTCTAAAGTAGATGCCGATGAAAAAAGTAAAGAAGTTGAAAAAGAAGAAACGCCAGAAGAAGCAAGGGACAGAATCAAAAATTCAAGTACAATTATAAGAAAAAAATCAATGTTAAAAGGTGCATTTAAACAAAAAGAGATAGATAAGATAGATAGCGCAGATATTGAAACGCCAGTTTTGATTGATAGTGTATCTAATAAGGTATGGTTTGTTGTTGTTAAGCAAAAAACTGATGAACAAGAGTTCGAGAACATTAAAGTAAATATTTTACACGATATGTGCGAATCACCTTTTGAAAAAATTTTAACTGCTAAAGGAAAGGCAATGAATATTAACTTTAATGAAACTGCAATTTCAGAGTTTAGTCCTTCTAGAGTGCAAAAAAAGAAAAAATGATTAATAATTAAAGGTGGGCTTTAAATGGATTCGAAGAGAAATACAGAAAGAATGGTAAAAGCTGCAGCAATTGCAGCATTATATGCAGTATTAACAATGCTTGTAGAACCGTTAGGCTATAAGATTGTTCAGTTTAGAATTTCTGAAATATTAACAATTTTACCTGTGTTTGATTCTAGTGCTATACCGGGCTTAACGTTAGGCTGTGTAGTTAGCAATATATACGGTGCATTTAAAGGCTTAACACCAGGTTATGATGTAATTATTGGTAGTTTGGCTACTTTAGTGTGTGCAGTTTTAACACGTAAACTTAAAAATATTAAAATTTTCGGATTGCCATTGGTTTCAACATTACCACCTGTTATTATAAATGCAATAGTGATTGGGTTAGAGAGTACTATAGAACAGAATGGATTTAATTTTATTTGGAGCATTTATTTTAAAAATGCGGGCATTATTGCAATTAGTCAGTTTGTTATATGTACAGTAGGAGGCACATTATTAGCTGTGCTGCTTAAAAAAACACTTTATAGAAATCAAAAAGATGAATAGCTATTTGCGGAGGCAAAATAATGACAAAAGAAAAAAGCATGTTTGTTTGTAGTAACTGTAAAGAAACATCTACAAAGTGGTTAGGTAGGTGCCCAGGCTGTGGGGCTTGGGGAACTATGCAGGAACAAACAGCGGAATTTAGAACTAAAAAGAAAAATAGTACAGCAAAAGTGTTACAAATGTCTTGCATAAACGATGAAGAATCCGAAGACAGCACAAGGTTCGATTCGGGATTTGCAGAAATAAACCGAGTTTTAGGTGGGGGACTTGTTGAAGGCGGGCTTACTCTTATTTGTGGTGAGCCCGGCATGGGCAAGTCTACTTTGCTATTACAGATTTGTGATAAAATAAAGATAACAGAACCAATTTTTTACTTTTCGGGTGAAGAAAATACTAAACAAATTAAATTACGTGCAAATCGTCTAAAGATTACAAATGAAAATATATTTTTATTTTCTAACACAGATATTGAAGCAATTGAAGAAACGGTTAAGCAAAAATCTCCGGGACTTGTAGTAATAGATTCAATTCAAACTGTGCAGTGCAAAGAAACCGCTTTTACTTCTAGTATATCACAAGTAAAAGAGGCAACTGTACGGCTTATGCAGTTAGCTAAAGAGCAAAATGTTATGATTTTTATAGTAGGGCATGTAAACAAAGAAGGGGCACTTGCAGGGCCAAAAGTGCTTGAACATATTGTAGATACTGTACTTTACCTTGAAGGAGAGCGGAGTAGCAGTTATAGAATTTTGCGAACAGTTAAAAATCGGTTTGGACCAACTAGTGAAGTAGCTATTTTAGATATGGAAGAGGATGGCCTTGTTGAGATAGATGACCCGGCCACTGCAATGCTTGACGATAATCCTGAACCAGTGCCGGGAACTTGTATAACTTGTTTATTAGAGGGAACTAGAGTGTTATTTTTAGAAATTCAGGCTTTAGTTACCAAAAGTAGTTTTGCTATGCCAAGGAGAACGGCAGCTGGTATAGATTATAACAGGATATGTGTTTTATTAGCTGTGCTTGAAAAGCGATTGGGTTTTAGTTTTGGCTCTTTAGATGCATATGTTAATGTTGTGGGAGGGTTCCGCTTAAATGAACCAGGGGCAGATTTAGCAATTGTATTGGCATTGCTTTCTACAGTGCAGGATAAACCTATTATGAAAAAGACAGTTGCATTTGGTGAAGTAGATTTAACAGGGGGTGTGCGCAGTATTGCCAACGCAAAATTAAGAGTGCAAGAAGCACAGAGGTTGGGCTTTGAACGTTGCATTTTGCCAAAAACTACTATGAATAAATTTAAGCCTAAAGAATTTAAAATAGAGTTGATGGGTATACAATCTTTAAAAGAGTTAAAAAGTTTTTTCTAAATTTTTAATAATAAATTTAAGGAGGTGAAACAGCTTGAAAAACTTGCAAAATAGAGTAATAACTTTAGGGGAGCATTTTTGGGATTTTTTATGTATAATTAATAGTAGATTTATTAAACCACATAATATGAAAAATAATATTAGAATAAAATTGGAGTATATTCGACACGATGTTATAAATCTACGAATTTATGTTAAAAATGCTTATTATCATTTTTTAAAAGTGTTAAGGAGTATATTGGGAACGCTTAAAAGAAGCAGTGAACATTTTATATATATGCTAAAGAACGAAAAGATAAAAGTTATTATTCAAGAATTTTTTGCATTTTTTAAGCTTAAATTTCACATCCATAGAATAGAAGTTTATAGATTTTTTCGAGTGCTGCTGGTTATATTTTCATTATTTGGCTGTATATATGTAATTAATTATATAAGAAATATTGAATGGGCATTGCAGATTAAAGTAAATGGCGAAACATTGGGTTATGTGCAAAATGAGTTTAGTTTTTGGGGGGCAGAACAAACCGCGCGGAAAAGAATAGTACTTTTAGAAGATGAAACAAATATGAATGTTGTACCAGAATTTACTATATGTGCAATAAATTCTGGTGAGTTAACAGATGAAAGAGAGTTAGCTGATAATATTATTGCAATTTGGAGTAATAAAATAGCAAAGGCAAGTGGTGTATATATTGCTGGGAATTTTTACGGCGCAACAACGGAGTCAAGCAAGCTTAAGGGTGCACTTGTAAGAATAAAAAAAGAAAGAGCTAAGGATATAAAAAATAAAGGGCAGGTTATTTTCCAAAATTCAGTAGAAGTTCAAGATGGGATGTATCCAATTTCGAGTATTTATGATTTTGATGAAAAAATTTTACCGATACTTTATTCTAGCGAACGTGTTAAAAGTCAATATATTATTACAGAGGAAGACACAATTGAGAAAGTTGCAGCAAAATTTAATATGACAACACAAGAATTTATTAAACTGAATCAGAAGAAAAATCAATTTACATTGGGAGATATTGTAGATGTTTTTGTAGAAAAGCCTCTACTGGATATTAAAGTAGTTCGAACCATAAAGGAACAAGAAGAAGTACCATTTGAAAGCATAAAAATTGAAAGTACAAATTATCCTTATGGTACATCGTTTTATAAACAAAGAGGTAAGAATGGTTTAGCGGAAGTTACTTATAATGTAACATATATTCAAGACAAAGAAGTTAGTAGATCGGCAGTTTCAAATAAAATAATAAAAGAACCGATAAATGAGTATGTGGTGATTGGAAAACGACGGAACAATTATTTTTATGATTATAGTTTAACAGATGATACTTTAGATAATGCTAATTTTATTTGGCCAGTAGAAAGTAATAAGGGATACATTAGCTGTTATTTTAGCGGATCTAACAGGCACAGAGGTATTGATATATGTGCAGAGGCAGGAACGGGAATTTTGGCAAGCGACAGCGGCATTGTTGTTAGTGCAGGTTGGGAAGGAACGTATGGCAAGAGTGTGGTAATTCAGCACGATAACGGTTTATTTACTCGTTACGCTCATAATTCCGAGATATTTGTGAGGGTTGGTCAGAGAGTGAAACAAGGCGAAGTAATTTCTGCGATGGGGAGAACTGGATATGCAACTGGTAATCATCTGCATTTTGAAATTCTAAAGAATGGTATTCAGGTTAACCCCTTGCCACATATTAGTTAGTTAATATTAGGAATTTAAATTAATTTTCATCTTTGCAATTTATGTAGAACTAGAAGGTGATTTTATTGGAAAGAACGAGAACAGAGAAAACGATAATAAATTTAACCTATGCTATGTTATGCCAGTTTATTATTTTTATTTTAGAGTTTTACATGCGAAAAGAATTCTCAAGTATGTTAGGAGAGATATATTTAGGCTTAGATAGTACATTTAGCAGTGTTTTAATAATGATTTCTGCAAATAATCTTGGAATTGTTTCGGCAATTGCCTATAGTTTATATAAACCGCTTGCAGAATCAGATGAAAAACAATTAAAAGCAGCATTTAAATTCTTGCGTAACTCATGCTGGGTTATGGGAATACTTTTTGGGGCGGTTGGCATAATATTTTCTTACCATTTGAATTTAATTCTTAATAATGCAGATGTAATTTTGGACGTAAAAATCATTTATTTATTATATTTGATCAATGCTATTTTGCCATATTTTTTTGCGCACAGAAGATGGCTTATTTTAAATGACCAAAGAAGATATATTGTGGTATTAAACTCTTTTATTTCAACGGTTTTAGGACTTTTAGCAAGATTGATTTTTCTTAAGATATATAAAAGCTTTTTGATATTCTCTATTTGTATGTTAAGTGCAACATTAATAGAAGGTGTTATAACTTTTGCAGTTTCTAATAAACTTTACCCATTTTTAAAATATAGAATAACAGAAGATCTTACGAAATCAGAAAAAAAGGCAATTTTAAAAAATGTAAAAGGTGCCACACTTAATCAGGCTTTTGGTTTAGTAATTCATACTACAGACAGCGTGTATATATCGAAAATTGCTGGGCTAATTATAGCGGGGATTTATGCACCATATAAATTTATTATTAATGCGCTTAAGACTATAAATTGGCAATTTTGTGAATCTATTGCTGCAGGTTTTGGGAATCTTGCGGCTGTTGGAGATATAAAAAAGTTAGAAAAAAGATTTTATGACGTTTTATTTATTGGCAATTGTTTTTTTAGTGCGGTAGTTTGCAATTTAATTGTAAATTTTTCACCTATTATTAATATTTGGATGCCTAAAAATCATGTGTTTAATAATATAGTGGTAGCGATAATTCTATTTAATTTTTACCTTATGGGAATTCATAAAATAGTAAAAACAATAAGAGACAATATGGGAATTTATTGGCCGGCGCGTTATATTACTATATGCGAAGCGTTAATTAATTTAGTTATTTCGTATTTTGGTGCAAAGTTTTATGGCATTGCCGGTATTTTGGGAGGAACTACAATAAGTATTTTATTTACCTGTTTTTGGTGGGAACCGTATCTTCTTTATAAATATGGTTTTAAAACTAAATTGGCAGTATATTTTAAAAAGCAACTTTTATATTACGCGTTGACTTTTGTATGTTGTTGTATTTGTGTTAACTTGTGTAAAAAATTGGTAACACAAGCAGGCGGGGTTAAGATATTTTATAATACGCTAATAGTTTTAGTTGTTCAAAGTTCTATTTTCTTTTTTACTTTTAAAAATAGTGAAGAATATTTATTTTTTAAAGAATTAATATGTTCAAAAATATGGAGAAGGAATGACTAAAATTGCAGCGCGACATTTTGATATAAAAACAACTTGAAGAAAAGAGCGTTCAATGTTATAATGAAAAATAAGAATATTAAATTATTATTTGGTATTCTATTAAGTTTTTTAATGACAAAAATTTAGAGGAGATGGTGAAGCAAGATGGAGATAAAAATAACAACGAGGAAAGCACATTTAAGTGAAACTTTTAAGGACAGAGCGCAGAAAAAATTAGATCATTTAGATAATTTTTTTTATGAAGAAAATGTAGTTGCAAATATTGTTGCTTCTTCTGAAAAAGAGCGGGAAACAATTGAGCTTACAATAAAGGCAGGAAGTCTTATTCTACGTGCACAAAAAACCACATCTAATTTCATTGAATCTTTTGATATGGCGCTTTCTGCTATTATGAAACAACTGTTCAAAAATAAAACAAAACTCGGAAAGCGCTTAAAAGTTAAAGCATATGACAACAATTATGATGAATTGCTCGATACTTACGATAAAGATATTGATGATTTAGAAGAATTTAAGATTGTTAAAAATAAAAAATTTATTATAAAGCCAATGAGTGCTCAAGAGGCAATTTTACAGATGAATTTGATAGGGCATGAATTTTATCTTTTTAAAGATGATAATACTTATGAGCTAAACATTATATATCGCAGGCATGATGATACATATGGTTTAATTGAGGCAGCAACTTCTGATGATGGATATCATCAGTAACGTTTAGTTGTTCTAATAGCGGCATACATCAAAAAAAGGTGTTTGCCGCAACGCTATTTTAAAGGTTGAGGGGTGCATTTTCTGGAAGATTATATTTATTTTTTAAAATTACAACCTCAACAAGAGGGTGCGCTAGATTGTTATAAAAAATATATAAGCAACTATAAGCAACGTTATTTTGACACAGTGAATTTAAGCTCAAGCTATACTAAATTAGCGGCAGACTTGTTTTTAAAATATATTTTGGCTCAAAAGGGAATACCTTTGCAAGAGATTTTTGTTGGGAAATTTGGAAAGCCTTATCTTTTGGATAGCAAGCTTAATTTTAATATTTCACATAGTGATTCATTTTTAGTTTGTGTAATTAGCACACAAAATATTGGAATAGATATTGAAAAAAAAAGAGTAGTAAATAATGTAGAATCTATTGCTAGCAGATTTTTTTTGAAGGATGAGTACGCTGCTATTAAGCAATGCTCTGCCAATTCAAAGATAGATTTATTTTTCAAATTTTGGACATTAAAAGAAAGTTTTGCTAAAATGTTAGGAACAGGAATTTTTAAAGAGATAAAGTCAATATCGTTTGCTGGCCACATAAAAACTAAATTTTGTTTATATGTGCAAGAAAAAAAATATTTTTTTGAATGCTTTGATAATCGGGAATATGTAATTTCTGTGTGCAGTGCAAAAAAAAGAAACAGCGCAATAAAACAAGTTTGCTGGTATGAAGTTTTGCAATTTTATAATGATTTGGGGGTTTAATCTGTGAAGGGGAAGATGTTTCAGATTAAAACTGGATTTTTTTTATTGTTGGTTAGTTTTTCATTTTTGTGGTATTTTGAAAAATTTACTAACGAAGTTATTGCCCAAAAAATGCAATGGGGTATTACATTGCTTTTATTATTTTTTGTATTGTTTAGTATAATTAAACAACAAAAAGAATTACATATTGTATGGCAACAGAAAAATAGTATTTTGAATATGCCAAAAACGCAATGGTTTGATCTATTGCAAATACCGATTGTAATTTTAAATGACAAAAAAGCTATCTTGTGGTATAACTCTGCATTTAAAATGGAGCTGGCAGCAGATATAAATATAATGGGAGAAAATATAGCTTTATATATACCACAACTCGAAGATGTAAAGCTTAACAAAAATTCAAAGGTAACAATACAATATAATAATAAAGAGTACTTAATTCTTGCAACAGAATACACAGAAACTGAACAGAAATCTGGAACACTGATGTTTTTATGTATGCTAGAAATTACAGAATATACTAAATTATTAAACGCATACCAATCCGAAAAGGTTATTATATCAGTTGCGGTTATAGATAATTATGAAGCCATACTGCAGCAAACAGGGGAATTAGAACGTGTAAAAATTGATAGCACTTTAGAATACACAGTTAAAACCTTTTTTGAAGGAATTAATGGAATTGTACAAAAGATAGATAAAGATAAGTTTTTAGCAATATTTAGTAACAAACAACTAGACAAATTATGCGATGAAAAGTTTTCCACGTTAGAAAAGATAAAAAATACCAAGTTAGTAAGGGATATTATACCAACAATTTCAATGGGTATAAGTAATCCAAACACAAGATTATTAAAAGACAAACTAAAAGAAGCCTATAAATCTTTAGATATGGCACTTGGTCGAGGCGGAGATCAAGTGGCTTTAAAAACCAAAGATGGCTATTCATTTTTTGGTAATATGGCAGCTGATGTTGATCAAAGAACGTCAGTTAAAGCAAGGATTATGGCATTAGCATTTAGCAATTTAATTGAAAATAGCAGCTCTGTTGTTGTTATGGGGCACAAGTTTGCAGATTTGGACTGTTTTGGGGCTGCAATTGGTGTTGCAAAGATAGCGAAATCTTTTAACAAGCCAGTTAAAATTGCAATTAACCAAGCAACTCATATGGTAGGTTCTCTTTTAACAACTTTTACAAGCGATGAAGACTATAAAGATATTATTACAGATTTTAATGGTGCACTTTCTTTTATTAAACAGAATACATTAATAGTTGTTGTTGATCTGCATACAATGGATCTTGTGGAATACCCTGAATTGCTAAAAATGACTAAAAATATTGTAGTTATAGATCATCATAGAAAAATGGTTAATCACATAGATAATGCATTATTATTTTACCATGAGCCATTTGCATCTTCTGCATCTGAGATGGTTACAGAAATTATTAGATATTTAAATGAAAAGGTTAAACTGAATAAACTAGAAGCAATGGCGTTACTTTCTGGTTTGGTGCTAGATACAAAAAATTTTGTGTTTAAAACCAGAACAAGAACTTTTCAATCTGCAGCTTTATTAAGAGATTTCGGAGCCGACACAATTGCAATTAGAAAAATGTTTGCAAATACAGCAGAAGAGTATAAACAAATAAATGATATTGTTTCTAAAGCAGTATTTTTTAATAACTGTGCTATTTGTGTAGCTTGTGGAGAAAGTATAGAAGCAAGGTTAATAATTGCAAAAGCTGCAGATAGTCTTATGAATATTAAAGGAGTAGATGCTTCGTTTGTTATTTATGAGAACAAAGAAGGCTGTTTAATTTCTGCACGGTCTTTTGGTAAAGTTAATGTGCAGATTATTATGGAGACACTAGGCGGTGGTGGGCACAGAATTATGGCGGCGGCTCAAATTAAAGGCAAAAGCAGCGAAGAGGTTGTTTATATGCTAAAAAGTGCTTTAAATAAAACTTTAAATTAAAGGGAGTAATAAGTTATGAAAGTAATTTTAAATAAAGATATAGCAGGTACGGGCAAAGCGGGCGAGATTATAGAAGTATCTGATGGATATGCAAGGAATTTTCTATTAAAAAAGAACTTAGCGGTAATTGCAGATAAAAAAAATATTAACGATTTAAACGGTAAAAAACAAGCAGCAGCTTACCAAAAAGCAGAGGCAAAAAAAGAGGCAATACAGTTAGCAGAGAAACTAAAAGATCAAACTGTTACAATTTATATGAAAGCGGGTACCAATGGTAAATTATTTGGTTCTGTAACTATGAAAGATGTATCTGAAGCTATCTTTAAAGCGTTAGGATTAAAAATAGATAAGAAGAAGTTATCAACGAATGTAGAGTTAAAGAGTTATGGTTGTTACACAATAACTGCTAAATTCATGCCAGATGTTTTTGCTGATTTTAAGGTGATGGTAACAGAGCAGCAGAGTTAATTTAAGGAGATTTAATGTTATGGAAAGTTTTGATCAGAACTTGAGTATTGAACAATTGCCATTTAGTGCAGAAGCAGAACAGGCTATTTTAGGAGCAATTTTATTAAATAGCCAATCTTTTTTAGAAGTTGTAGACATTTTAACACCAGAATATTTTTATATTCAGCCTAACAAAGAACTTTATAATATTTTTGTAAGAATGTTCGCACTTTCCATTCCAATAGACATTGTGACAGTTTTAGAAGAAGTGAAAACAAATAATATATTCAATTCAGAAAGTGAAGCAAAGGAATATTTAACTCAACTAGCAAACTTTGCACCTACAACTAAGAATATAGTGAGTTATGCTAAAATAGTTAAGGAAAAATTTTATGTTCGAAGCTTAATTTTAATTGCTCATAATATTATTAACAACTCAAATGAGTTCAGCAATGATGCAAATAGTTTGTTAGATTTTGCGGAGCAATCGATATTTGAATTAAGGCAGAATAACAAAAGTAAAGGGTTACAAAAGATCGGTGAAATTGTTATTGGGGCATATGACAATTTACAGCGGCTTTCTAGTGCAGACAAAGAAGATTATATAGGTATACCAACAGGATTTACTGGGCTTGATAGAATTTTAATGGGGCTTAATAAATCGGATTTAATTTTACTTGCTGCGCGCCCGGCCATGGGAAAAACTGCTTTTGCTCTTAACATCGCTACTAATGTTGCACTTAGATATAATAAAAAAGTTGCTTTATTTTCATTAGAGATGAGTAAAGAGCAACTTGTAACTAGAGTTTTATCTTATATATCAAGAATACCGAACAATACATTAAAAATGGGCAATCTGGAATTAGAAGATTGGGAAAACCTTGCTCAAGCGGCACAAGAACTTTCTAATGCCCCAATTTATATAGATGATACAGCGAATATCACAACCTCTGAAATGAAAGCAAAAGTTAGACGTTTGGGTGGGGTAGACATAGTAATTATTGATTATTTGCAGTTAATGTCTACAGGGAATCGTAGATATGATAATCGTGTGCAAGAGATTTCGGAGATAACGCGCAGCTTAAAAATTATGGCTAAAGAACTTGATGTTCCTGTAATAACATTATCGCAACTTTCGCGCAGTCCGGATATTAGAACAGACCACGAACCAAAACTTTCTGATCTCAGAGAATCTGGTTCAATTGAGCAAGATGCTGATGTTGTTATGTTTTTATACAGAGATTCTTATTATAATAAAGCATCGGAATTCCCTAATATGGCAGAATGTATTGTGGCTAAAAACAGGCATGGCGAAACTAATAAAGTTTCACTCAGTTGGGATGGACAATATACCAAATTCGAAAGTGTGGAGTGGAACAGGGATGAGAACTAAAGTTGTGAAAACAATTAATAAATTTAACATGCTAAAACAAAATGACAATATTTTAGTAGCACTTTCTGGTGGGGCAGACTCGGTAACGCTATTACATCTGCTTAATAGTTTAAAAGAGTATTCATTTAATATTTGGGTGTGCCATGTTAATCATCAAATTAGAGGCCAAGAGGCACAAAGAGATGAAGATTTTGTGCGGATTTTATGCAAAAATTTGAGTATCCCATTATTTGTAGAAACAATTAATGTACCAGAGCTTTCTAGAAAGAATGGCAAATCATTAGAAGAAATGGCTAGAGAAGTTAGATATAATATATTTAATAAGCTGGCCAGTAAGCTAAATGCTAAAATTGCAACCGCGCATACATTGAATGATAGTATAGAAACTGTGATTTTAAACCTCACTAGAGGTACTGGACTTAAAGGTTTATGTGGAATTCCGGCTAAACGTGGCAAAATTATTCGACCTTTAATAGAAATTTCTAGAACTCAAATTGAAGAATATATTAAAGACAATCACCTTGATTTTGTAAATGATAGCACAAATAATGATTTGGAATATAAGCGCAATAGAATTCGGCATGAAATTATGCCGAAATTATTTATAGTTAATCCATCTTTTGCGAAAGTTTTTAAAAGAATGTATAATAATCTTACAGCAGATGAAGAATTTTTACAAAACGAAACGCTTAAAGCAATAAAAGAAATACAGCTTTCACCCAACAAATTTTACGTTTCTAAAATTAAAAACTTGCCAGCTAGTATAAAATTTAGGAGTATAAAAGAAATATTGACCCAAGTAAATATATTATGTGATGCAAAAAAAATTGAATTGATAGAAGATGCTATAAACATTGGATTTGGAAAAATAAACTTACATAACGATATATTTTGTATAGTAAGAGATGATGTTTTAAGCATTGAAAAAATAGCAAAAGAGTCAAAAGAGAATGATTTTACACCTATTAAAATTGTACTGCCAGGAGAGTATAAAGTTAGCAGAAAGCAAAAGTTAAAACTAGTGGCAATTTCCATTCAGGAATATAATGAAAGACGAAAAAATAGTAATTTAATAATTCACAATGCTATTGATTTTAAAAAAACAAATGGAGACCTACTTGTGCGCTTTAAAGTGCCAGGAGATTCTATTAAACTAAATGGGAGGAACTGTACAAAAACATTAAAAAAGCTATTTAATGAATACAAACTGCCACAAAAAGAGCGAGAATCTTGTTTGGTGCTAGCGGATAATGAGGGGCCGATTTGGGTTAATGGATTTGGAGTAGCGCAGAGGGTGGCTTTGGATGAAAAGACAAAGGAAGTACTTTTGATTGAGGTAGAAAGATGATTTATTTTAGAGCAGATGGTAATAAAGAGATAGGCTCAGGGCACGTAATGAGGTGTAAAGCTATTGCACATAGTTTGCGAGATTTAGGGCAAGAATGTATTTTTATAGCTGCAAACGATTCTATGCGAGACCAAATTTTAGCGGATAAGTTTGAGTTTATATGTTTAAATAGCAAATGGCAAAATTTAGAACTTGAAATAGAAAAGATTACTGATATAATAGAGAAAAACCGACCACAAGCTATGGTATTAGATAGTTATTTTGTTACTGAGAAATATATAAGGAATTTAAGCAAAAAAACTAAAATTATATATATTGATGATTATACAAATTGCTTTGCAGATTGCAGCATGGTTATAAATTATTCATTTTATTGTAACAAAGAAGCATACACAAACTTATATGAAACTAAAAGGGCAAAAACAAAATTGTTATTGGGTCAACAATATGCCCCTTTACGAGCTGAATTTAAATGTAAGAGGCGGATTACCGAAACTAAACAAATACCAGAGAAAATATTAATAACCACAGGCGGAACAGATGAGTTTGGGGTTGGAGAAAAGATTGCAGAGTTTATATGTAATAAAATTCCGCAATGTAAAGTAATTTTAGTAGCTGGGAGTTTAAGCACTAATTTGGCAAAGCTCGAAAAGTTAGAAAAAAGATATATAAATTTAGAATTAGAAGTAACACCGCCTAATATGGCTGAACTTATGCAAAAAAGTGACATTGCAATTTCTGCAGGGGGTACTACTTTGTATGAATTATGTGCATGTAAAGTGCCAACTATATGTTTTTCGTTAGCAGACAACCAGAAACAAGGAGTAAAATGGCTGCATGAACATGATATTGTGATTAGCATAGGTGATGTAAGAGATTCGATAGAAGAGTTTTTTAATAAGTTAAACCATGTATTTGATAAACTGTTTAATAGTTATGAACTAAGAAGGTATTACAAACAGAAATTAACTGATTTGGTTGACGGCTTAGGAAGCGAAAGAATAGCGAAAGAAATTATAAAAATGGTTAATAGTAAAATGTGAAAATAAATTAAACAAGTCTAAATCTTTCTATATTTATTGCTTTTCCTGTTTCTGTAGAAATATCTATAATAGCGCCACAAATTTCGCATTGCCCCAAGGCCAGTTCAAATTTAACGGGCAGACCGGTAATTTGTTTTTTAATTGCAATTTCAGGGGAAATCCCTAGTACTGATATAGCAGGTCCGGTCATACCAAGGTCAGTGATATATGCAGTTCCCAAAGGTAAAATTTGTTCATCGGCTGTTTGAATGTGTGTATGCGTTCCAAATACGGCAGATACACGCCCATCTACATAAAAGGCCAAAGCTTTTTTTTCAGCAGAGGCTTCCGCGTGAAAATCTAACAAAGTAATTTTAGTTTGATTATGTTTTAAAATAGTATCAATTGTATCAAATGGATTAGCATTGGTATTTGGCATATATACATTACCTATTAAGTTTATCACACAAACTTGGCAATTTCCGAGGTCTAATGTGAAAAACCCAACTCCTGGCAAACTGTGGTGAAAATTGGCGGGGCGCAGAACACAAGGATATTGCTCAAAAACGCTAGCAGCTTGATAATTTTTAAAAGCATGATTACCAGTGGTTATAACATCAACACCAGCATTTAGAATTCTTTTTGCAGAATTGTGAGAAATGCCATTGTGTTGTGATGAATTTTCTCCGTTAGCAATTACAACATCAACCTTGTACTGCTGTTTTATTTTGGGCAAACAGGCTTCTAAACAAAGGCATCCTGCGGGCCCTACAACATCACCAATAGCAAGTATTCTTAAAGCTTTTAAATTGGTCATATTACTAACTCCTTAAAAACGTAAATAGATATAAAACAAAAACCTCTTTGCAAAGAGGTTTTTGTTTTATTTGGCATAATCAATTGCTCTTTTTTCTCTTATCACATTAACTTTAATTTGGCCTGGATATTCAAGTTCTTGCTCAATTCTTTTGGCAATATCACGACTTAAAATAGTCATTTCATCGTCATTTATATCTTCAGGATTTACCATAATACGAATTTCTCGCCCAGCTTGAATAGCATAAGATTTTTCCACTCCAGCAAAAGAATTGGCAATTTCTTCAAGTTTTTCAATTTTTTTTATGAATTTTTCAATATTTTCTTTTCTAGCTCCTGGCCGTGCGGCAGATATTGCATCTGCTGCTTGAACTAAAAATGCAACAGCTGAATTTGGAGCTATATCGTTGTGGTGAGATTCAATAATATGAACAACAGCAGGAGATTCTTTATATTTTTTAGCAATTTCAGCTCCAATCTGCACATGAGAGCCTTCAACTTCAAAACTTAATGCTTTGCCAATATCATGCAGTAAACCAGCACGTTTAGCAACATTTACATTTAAACCTAGTTCTGCAGCCATCATTGCCGCAAGATTTGCTACTTCAATTGAATGCAGATATATATTTTGCCCATAGCTAGTGCGATATTTTAGCTTACCAATTAATTTAACCAATTCAGGATGCATATTGTGAATGCCAAGATTTAGTATAGCTTGTTCACCATCTTCTTTCATCTTATGGTCAAGCTCGTTTTTGGCTTTTTCCACAGTTTCCTCAATCCGTCCTGGATGAATGCGACCGTCTGTTATTAATTTTTGGAGGGTAAGCCTTGCAATTTCACGACGCACAGGATCGGTGCAAGAAATAGTAATTGTTTCGGGAGTATCATCTATTATAAGGTCTATACCAAGCAGTGTTTCTAGAGTTCTTATATTACGGCCTTCTCGCCCAATAATACGCCCTTTCATGTCATCATTCGGCAAACTTACAACAGATACAGTAATTTCTGTAACTTCATCTGCTGCATAGCGCTGAATGGCTTGCGATATAACATCTCTAGCCTTAGATTCAGATTCTTCGATTAATTTTTGTGAATATTCTGAAATTTTCAAAGCTTTTTCATGAGTCAATTCCTCTTCTAACATAGAAAGAAATTTTTCTGTGGCTTGATTTTTTGAAAGACCAGATATGCGCCCTAACAAGTCGAATTCTTGTTTTTTAACGGCTTCAACTTCGTCTAGTTTGTTATTTATTTCTTTTAACTTGGTTGCAACTAGTTCTTCTCTTTTTTCGATATTTTCAACCTTTTTTTCAAGAGCTTCTTCTTTTTGAGTAATTCTGCGTTCCTGACGTGATATTTCTAAACGTCTTTCTTTAAGTTCTTTATCGGTTTCGCTGCGGATTTTAAAAGCTTCATCCTTGGCTTCAATAATAACTTCTTTACGTTTAGATTCAGAAGATTTAATAGCGTCGTTAATAATTTTTTTGGCTTCTTCTTCAGCACTTTTAATTGTAGCTTCGGCAACGTGTTTTCTGTGGCTAGAGCCCAGTTTAAATGATAATAAACAAAAAGTAATAAATAATATTATTATAATAGAAATAAATGTAAAAAGATTAATGTTCACATAATTCACCATATACTGCACAATAACTTGTGCGCAAAAATTCCTAGATTATAAACTGCTTTGTTAGCAGTTGAGAAATATTAAAAATTTTCAAATCAACTCCAATTAATATTTTGAATATTTATTTTAATAGTAAGAAATTAATGTGCAAAAGCAAGAGCAGTACCCTTTCTATTTGTTGTTGGGTAAGCTAACACTATAATTATTTATTAATATTTATATACTAATACAAAAATATTATACTACAAAAAGATTCAAAAAGCAAATAATATTATATGATAATGAAGTATATTTTTAAAATATATCTCTTGTTATATAAACTAAACGGTCTATTAAAAATCTGATAAAATTTATGGAATAACAATAGTAATGTAGATTTGCATTTTTAACTTTTTTATGTTACAATTATTTAAAAATATAAAGGAATTGCTTTATGCAAAAAATATTAAATCAGGTTTGCAAAGCGGTAGAACAGTACGAATTAATTGCTTTTAAAGATAAAATTGCTATAGGTTTGAGTGGAGGTAAAGATTCTTTAGTTTTATTGTATATTTTAGCTAAGTATCGTGATTATATAGATAGTTCTATAAATTTAACTGCTATAACCATAGATATAGGTTTTGGTAATTTTGAAGAATTGCTTAATTTAAAACTAGTTTGTGATCAGCTAAAAGTCGATTTTAAAATAGAGCGAACAGATATAGCTAAAATAGTATTTAACATAAGAAAAGAAAGAAATCCGTGCAGTTTGTGTGCAAGAATGCGCAGAGGAGTTCTTCACGATACAGCAAAGTTGCAAGGGTGCAACAAACTAGCACTAGGCCACCATTTAGATGATGTTATTGAAACTTATATGCTAAATCTTTTTAACGAGGGACGCATTGCAACATTTGCACCAAAAACTTATTTAAGCCGTAAAGACATTTATCTTATAAGACCACTAGTTTATGTTCAAGAGCGAGATATAAAACGAGCAATTTCTAAAATGCAATTTAATGTGTTAAAAAACCCATGTCCAAACAATAAAATTTCAGCAAGAGCTGAAATGAAAACGTATTTAGCTAATTTAGAAAAAGCTAATAAAGGTGTTAAAAATCGTATTTTTGGCGCAATTTGCAGAGCTAATATATCTGGATTTCGGGTTTAAAGTTCTAGGGAGCAGTTTAAAATGGCGAAAAAAAAGATCAATAAGACAAAAAACACACGGCAAAATCAAAGTGTTTTGTTATTAACTTTAGGGCTGTTATTATTTTCAATAGCTTTAATAGAGGGAGATTCAGCTTGGTTAATAGTGCACAGAGTGTTATTTGGAATGTTTGGCTGGAGTGCATTTCTATTAGGGCCAATCTTTGTATATATTTCAGTAATTCTAACATCCAAAAAGTCAAAAACATCGGCTTTAACAAGAACTATGCAAAGCATCTTGCTTATTCTGTTTTTGGGCGCAATAACAAATATTTTCACACTGTCTGAACTACTTCAACAAACAAACTTTTTAGCGGCAATAAGAGATTGTTACGAACAGGGGATAAACTACGGTGGTGGTTTAATCTCTGGCATATTAGCGTGGCCATTGTTAAAGCTGTGTGGAACTTGGGGAGCCGGCATAATTATAGCAATTTTAATTTTAGCTTTTATAATGTTAGTTTTTGGTATAACAATAATAGATATTTATGAGACAATAAAAAGGGCAAAAAATAAAGCGCAGAATAAAGTAACAAAGGTAAAAGAACAACAGTTAGAAAAGCAGCAACTCAAAAATAGAGTCGATGCTTGTTGTAAAAAAGATAAATCTTGGCTTAAAGATATGGCTAGATTAGATAAAATTGAACAAGAGGAGACAGAAGAACCACAGCAAATAGAACCAATTAATAACGTTGCCCAAGTGGAAGATGAAAAATTAAATACAGTGAATATGTTGGAAGATTTTGAAAAATTACCAGATGAAATAGAGGTAAACGGAACAGAAGATGAGTTGTTGAACTTAGTTTCAGAAAACCATATAGAGAAAAAAGAACAAGAAAATAATCCAGATAACTATAAAGCAGATAAACTTGAAAAAACGGAAATGTTTGATGCTTTGCAAGCAGATGAAACGTTGAGTGAAGAAAGCTATAAAGCTCCTAATATAGAATTTTTAAAAGCGCCTAAGAATGTTGATTTTGGAAAAAGAAATGAAGAGTTGCACGCTACAGCTGCAAAATTAACCGAAACACTTAAAAATTTTGGAGTGGGTGCAACAATTACAGAAATATCTTGCGGCCCTTCTGTTACAAGGTATGAACTACAACCATCTGTGGGAGTAAAAATTAGCAAGATAACAAATTTAGCAGATGATATTGCTTTAAATTTAGCAGCTGCCGGAGTAAGAATAGAAGCTCCAATTCCAAACAAATCTGCAGTAGGAATTGAAGTGCCTAATAAAATAACAAGTGTAGTTAATATCCGTGAGATAATAGAATCAGAAAAATTTCAAAAAAGTCCAAGTAAGTTAACAGTTGCTTTAGGTAAAGATATTTCTGGGAATATATCCATTGCAGATATTTCTAAAATGCCACATCTGCTAATTGCGGGTGCAACGGGCTCGGGTAAATCTGTATGTATAAATTCACTAATAGTAAGTTTAATTTACAAAGCCTCGCCAGAAGATGTGAAACTTTTACTAATCGATCCAAAAGTTGTTGAGTTAGGTATTTATAACGGAATTCCACATCTGTTAATTCCGGTGGTTACAGACCCTAAGAAAGCAGCAGGAGCTTTAGGTTGGGCTGTGTGCGAAATGCTAAACAGATACAAATTATTTGCCGAAAATTCAGTACGTGATTTTAAGCGTTATAACGAACTTGCAAAAACAGATGAAAGCTTAAAAAAATTACCGCAGATTGTGATAATAATCGATGAATTGGCGGATTTAATGATGGTGGCACCAAATGATGTGGAAGATTCTATTTGTAGGCTCGCTCAAATGGCAAGAGCGGCGGGTATGCATTTGGTTATTGCAACACAAAGGCCGTCGGTAGACGTTATAACTGGAATAATAAAGGCTAATATTCCAAGCAGAATAGCTTTTGCGGTTTCTTCGCAGGTAGATTCACGAACAATTATAGATTCTTCTGGGGCGGAAAAGCTTTTAGGCCGTGGAGATATGCTGTTTTTACCAGTAGGGCAGAGCAAACCGCAAAGAATACAAGGTTGTTTGGTGTCAGATGAAGAGATAGAACGAGTTACAGATTTTGTTAAGCAAGAAGCAAATATAGATTATGATGAAGAAGTTATAAATGAGATTGAAAAGCATGTAATTAAAGAGAAATCAGGTGCAAAAGCTGAAGTGGCAGAAAAAAATGCAGAAATGGATGAGTTGATGCATAAAGCTATTAGGTGTGTTGTAGAATATGGTCAGGCATCAACTTCATTATTGCAAAGAAAACTAAAGGTAGGGTATTCGCGTGCAGCTAGAATTTTAGACGAGATGGAAGAACAAGGTATAGTTAGCGAAAGCATTGGCAGCAAGCCGCGTAAAGTACTAATGTCTAAGGCTGAATGGCTTGAATGGGAGAACAGAAGAGAGGATTAAACAACATGAAAGCTAAGTTTGGTTTTAGAAGAAAAGTAAAAACTTATATCATTTGTTTGGTGGTCTTATTTGTTGGAGCTTTAGGCTCGATTTTTATTAGTGAAGAAGATTATGGCAATTGGAAATTCAAAATAAAACAGGTAGATATCGATAAAATTCTGGAATATTTTAACATAAAAACAAACACAGTTAAAAACATACCAGAAGGAATACTTACTATTTTTGAGATTGATGTGGCACAAGGTAAAAGTATTTTTGTAAGAAGTGAGGGTCATACTTTGCTTATAGATGCAGGTGATGTTGAATATGGTGCTAGAGTTGTGGATTTTTTAAAGCAAAAGAAACAAGATAAGCTAGATTACTTAATAATAACGCACCCGCATAACGACCATATTGGTGGAGCAGCAGAGGTTATTAAGAATTTTAAAGTAGGGGAAGTGCTGATGCCTGAAATAAAAGAGGATATAATACCTACTACACCTACATATGAAAAATTTTTGAGGGTATTACTTAACAAAAAAACCAAATTGCGCTGCGTAGCAGCAAACGAAGAATTTAAACTTGGACCATCAACAGTTAATATACTTTCAGAATCGGGCAAAAAGTACAACAACTTAAATAATGCTTCGTTAGTCACAAAAATTAGCTATAACAACTGGTCTTTTTTAAGTACAGGTGATATAGAAAAAGCTGCAGAAAAAGACCTAATAAAAAATAATTCTTCACTAAAAAGCAATGTACTAGATATTGCACATCATGGCAGCAGAACATCGACAACATCAAACTTTTTAAAAGCGGTGCAGCCAGATGTTGCTTTTATTTCTGTTGGGTTTAACGAATATGGGCATCCAAGCCAAAAAGTGTTGAATAGACTTTCTAAAAATAATATAAAATATTTCTCGACACAACAAGATGGCACACTGCAATTAAATATATATAAAGATTACTATACTATTTTAAATTCACATGGCAACGAACTTTTTAAGAAAGCAGCATAAATTTTAAAATGAAAAAGAAAGAGGAAGAATTATTATGCCGAGAGTAATTATGAATATGCCAGATTTTGCTCTAGACTTTCAATGTGAGCGTGCAAAGTGTAAAGATAAATGCTGCAATAGATTTGATATAATTTATTTTAGTAAAGAGTCATACAATACACTAATAACATGTAATAACCCAAAAGTGCAAACAATAGCTAAAGAAAGCTTAAAAATAAACGAAGCATCTAATACTAAATACGATTATGCTTTTTTAAAACCAGAAGGTACCTGCAAGTTTTTAGATAAAAGTGGTAATTGTTTAATTAAAGATTCACTAGGCGAAAAATATTTGGGGTTTCCTTGCGCATCGTACCCCAAGGCTTATATTAATATGTGTGGGGAACTAGATACATGTGCGTTATCGTCTTGCCCGCAAATGCTTAAAAAAATGTTAAACCAAGAGTCTGGTATAAAATTCACAAAAGTTCAACGCAATTTGAATAAAAATAATCCGGGGCAAAAATATACAGATATATATAATAAATACACTTCGTTTATTCCAGAACTTAAACATATGGCAATAAATTTATTGCAGAATAGAAATTTTACTATACAAAAAAGGTTGCTACTCATGGCAACATTTTATAACCACTTAGACCAGCTGTTTGAGGGAAAAGACTCTAAATGTACGGAGTTTGTAAAGCTTTATAGCAACAAATTAAGTGATGAGGAATATATAGGCATTTTTAAGAATTTCAAATCTAGTTTTAAAGAACAGTTAGTTTTGTGTTATTTACTATTCGAAACAATGCTAAGATCCAATTATAATGACGAAGTGGATCACCTGCTTGATTTTATTGCAGAACTAGCAGATGGTGTTGACGTTAAAGATATGCAAGAGATCACACTAAAGTATAAAACAGCCTATAAAAATTACTATATACCTTTTGAAGAGCAATATGGTTATATGGTAGAAAATATTTTGGTTAATGAATGTTTTAGCAATGGAATACCTTTTCTTTATTTTAATAGCATGAGCGATTCAGTATTATTTTTAACAGTTTATTTTTCTATGTTAAGAGCTTTAATCTGTATGAATGCTATAAAAAAACAGTCAAAGCCTACACCAGATGAAGTATTTACTTTAATTTATGCAATAGCAAAGAGGTTTGAGCCAATCGAACATTATTACGAAAACGGCTATAATGGCATATTAACTAAAGTAAAATTAATACTTGTTTTCGAAATTCTAAAAAATTTCAAGTTAAAACCAATAAGCCTAATTAACGGCTTACTGGGAGAATGCAAAGAAGATGAAGAGTCAACGAACACAATTAAAGAATGAAGATGAGAAAAAATGATACTGCAGAACTTTTTAAATTCATATAAAAATAAAAAGATAGCATTTATAGGTGTTGGCGTTAGTCATACCCAGGCAATTTTAAAATTTGCACAACTTGGAGCAAAAGTGCAGGCTTTAGATAAAAAGCCGGTGAGCCCAGAACTAATACAAAAATTTAAAGCACTAGGAGTAGAATTAAGAACAGGCACAGACTATTTAAAAGATTTAGATGCGGATATCTATTTTCGTACTCCTGGCCTGCCTTTTAAAAGTGAAGAAATTCAAAGAATTAGAGCGGCAAATAAAATTGTTACAAGTGAACTAGAGCTATTTTTCAAGTTATGCCCATGCCGAACAATTGGAATAACAGGCAGCGATGGTAAAACAACAACAACTACAATAATTTATAAAATTCTCAAACAAGCAGGTAAAGCTGTTCATTTGGGTGGCAATATTGGCAAACCACTTTTGCCGTATGTAGATGATATGAATAAAGAAGATATAGTTGTGGTTGAACTATCCAGCTTTCAATTAGAATCTATGCGAATAAGTCCAGATATTGCCGTTATTACAAACTTAACACCAAATCATCTTAATGTGCATAAAACAATGCAAAATTACGTTGCTGCTAAAAAAAATATAATTGCGCATCAAGATGCATTTTCTAGAGCGGTACTAAACCAAAAAGACGAATATACACATTATTTTTCACAAATAGCACGAGGGCAAGTTGTCACTTTTGGGCTTAGCCAAGCAATGGTGCATGTTAAAGAGGGAGTTTTGTATAATTCTAAAAATCAGGCAATTATATCGGTTGACGAAATAAAACTGCGAGGTTCTCATAATGTAGAGAATTATTTAGCTGCCATTGCGGCAACAGAAGATATTGTAGAGCCAGAAGATATAGCAACGGTTGCTAAAGAGTTTAATGGAGTTGAGCATAGAATAGAATTTTGTGAAGAGATTAACGGAGTAAAGTTTTTTAACGATTCTATTGCAACAACACCACATAGAACAATAATAGGCATTTCTGTGTTCAAAGAACCAATTGTGCTAATTGCTGGCGGGTCAGATAAAGGGCTACCGTTTGATGAACTAGGCGATGAAATCGCAAAAAAAGTTAAATGTGTAGTGCTTATGGGCGCAACAGCAAACAGCATTAAACATGCAATCACAAAATCTAAATATTTTAACAAAAATAAAACTAAAATAGAGTTAGTAACTACAATTAAGGAAGCGGTTGAGATTGCAACAAAAAATGCCAAAAGCGGAGATGTAGTCTTACTTGCGCCGGCTTGTGCTAGTTTTGATATGTTTAGTAATTTTGAAGAAAGAGGCAAAGCATTTAAATTTGAAGTGCAGAACATAAAAAATGGGAGAAGATAAAATGAAACGGGAATCGACAAAAAATATTGGCTTAGCATTATTGTTAAATATAGCTTTTTTTGTAGTAGAAATTATTGGTGGAATTTTAACAAATAGTATATCAATTATATCAGATGCTATTCATGACTGTGGCGATACAGTAGCACTTGGAGCATCTTGGATACTCGAAAAGATATCAGAAAGACGCCCTAACGAAAAATATACATATGGTTATATGCGATTTTCTTTTTTGGGAGCTTTAATTAACTCTTTAATTTTGTTAACGAGCTGTATTGTAATTTTTTACGAAACATTACCCAGATTTTATTCACCGCAGGAAGTTGATAAAAACGGCATGTTAATTCTGTCGGTAATTGGCATTATATTTAAAGGCTTAGGAGTTTATAAAACTGCAAAAGGAACAGGCATCAGTGAACGTGCAGTAAGCTTACATTTGTTAAGTGATGTAATGATCTGGGTGGCGACACTTGCGGTAAGTTTTTTAATAAAGATATTTAATGTAAACATCTTAGATCCGCTGCTATCATTGGGCATTGTGTTATTTATCCTAATAAATGTTATTAAAAATTTAAAGCTAATTTTTGAAGTGTTACTTGAGAGGGCGCCTAAAGATGTTGATGTAGCTGAACTAAAGAATGACCTTTTAAAGAACAGTAAAATAATAAATATTCATCATATACACATGTGGTTAGCAGATGGAATTAATACGTATTCAACAATACATGTTGTTGTATGTGATGGCTTAAATGAGTTAGAACTTTCAGAGATAAAGAAGTTTGTGCGCAATGTAATGCTAGATTATAATATTGGTCATGTTACTATAGAGATAGAATTTGAATGTGAGCGATGCAAAGAAGATAATTGTGAATTTGAAATGCGTGGCTATTTAAATATAAATAAAACTCATCACCACCACCATTAATTTTTTATTGACAAAACTAGCTCAAAAATGTTATTATTTCAAATGGAATTTGCGTAAAACGAGGCGAATATTATGAAGTTAGATGCAAGAAAAATAAAAATATTTGCAGGAACAGCAGGAAAACTAGTAGCAGAAGAAATAGCAAAAATTTTAGAGCTTAATTTAAGTAATGCAAAAATTTCTAATTTTGCAGACGGTGAAATTAACATCTCACTTTTAGAACCGGTTAAAGGTTGCGATGTCTTTTTAGTTCAATCCACATGTTCACCAGTCAACAATAATTTAATGGAATTGCTTGTTATGATTGATGCGTGTAAGAGGGCGTCAGCAAAAAATATTGTAGCAGTTATCCCATATTTTGGTTATGCCCGGCAAGATAGAAAAGCAGGGCCATATGATCCAATATCTGCAAAATTAGTTGCTAACCTTCTTGCGGTAGCTGGAGCAAATGAAATAATTACTGTTGATTTACATTCACCGCAAATTCAGGGTTTTTTTGATATTCCAGTAGAGAACATTTTAGGCCTTAATGTGTTCTTAGATTATTTTGAGGCGAAGTTTAAGAGCCAGAAAGTGGATTTAGTAGTTGTAGCTCCAGATATAGGCTCAGTAAAAAGGGCACGAAAATTTGCACAGCTATTAAACGTTCCTATGGCTGTTGTTGAAAAGCAGCGAGCAAAGGCAAATGTATGTGAGGTTATGAGTATTATTGGAAATGTTGAGGGAAAATACGCTATTATCATAGACGATATGGTAGATACAGCAGGTACATTGTGTAAATCTGCAGAGGCAATTAAAAAAATTGGCAAAGCAAAAGAAGTTTTTGCGTGCGCTACACATGGAGTACTTTCTGGGCAGGCAGTAAGTTTAATAGAAAATAGTGAAATTTGCGAACTGGTTTTGCTAAATACAATACCTTTGGCGAAAAATGAATCAAAAAAAATAAAAATACTTTCGGCAGCACCACTTTTTACAGAAATAATTAAAAACAATTACAGAAGTGAATTTATTTCTTAAGTTATTAAAAACAGTTTTGTGCAGAGGTGAATTCAATGCTAAAATTTTACAAATCAGTTAATGGGAAAATTTGCCAAATAGATTCATTAGAATCCGGTTGCTGGGTTAATGTGATTGCACCAGATGAAACCGAACTAGAATATTTAAAAAACGTGCTTAAAATAGACGAGATGTTTTTAAATTCAGCATTAGATGAAGAAGAATCGTCTAGAACAGAAATAAGCGATGATGGTCAACAAACATTAGTTATTGTAGACGCGCCTTATGCCGAACGGCAAAGCGAAAACACATTACTGTATTTTACAATGCCACTTGGAGTAGTAATTGCAAAAGATTTTATCTTAACAATCTCTTTAAAAGAAAACACAGTGATTAAAGAGCTTGAAGATTCAAGGGTAAAAAACCTGAACACACAATATAAAACACAGTTTTTATTTATTATGCTCTATCGTATTGCAATCAGGTTTCTACAATACCTAAAACAAATAGATAAAATAGAAAGTTTATTAGAAGCTCAACTAAAAAGCTCTATGAAGAACAAGGAGCTTTTACAGCTGTTAGAGTTAGAAAAATCATTAGTTTATTTTTCAACTTCTTTAAAATCAAACCAAGCAACTATAGAGAAAATAATGAGAGGCAGAGTTTTAAAATTATACGAAGATGATGAAGATATTTTATCTGATGTTTTAATAGAGATTCGGCAGGCAATAGAGATGGCAAGTATTTATTCTGGAATAGTTACAAGCACAATGAACAGCTATGCTTCTATTATCTCTAACAATTTAAACATTGCTATGAAATTCTTAACGTCAATTACAATTTTATTAGCAATTCCAACATTAATTTCAAGTTTTTATGGCATGAACGTTCCTTTACCAATGGGCAATAAAAACTATGGTTTAATAGTTTTAGTTATTATTTCGGTAATTTCCACATTGGGAAGTTACTTAATTCTGAAGAAAAAAGATTTATTATAATTGTAACTCTTAATAATATATATGCTTCTGTTAAATTAAGAAGCATATTTCTTTTGATTGGCTATTAATTTAAAGAGGGTAAATATATGAGCAAAATAAACTTAAATATTGTGCTAGTAGAGCCTCAAATTCCACAAAACACGGGCAATATTGCAAGAACATGCGCGGCAACTAATAGTAACTTGCATATAATAAAACCGATTGGCTTTGAGATAGATGATAAAAAACTCAAACGAGCGGGGCTAGACTATTGGCATATGCTTAATATAAAATATTACGAAAATTTAGATGACTTTTTTGAGAAAAACCACGGTAGCTTTTTTTATTTTTCAACGAAAGCAAAAAAAGTTTATTCAGAATTAACTTATCCTTTAAATTCTTTTCTTGTTTTTGGCAGAGAAGATGCAGGTTTGCCAGAGACTTTACTTTTAAAAAACCAACATTGTTGTGTTAGAATACCAATGATTTCAGAATCTAGAAGCCTTAATCTTTCTAATTCTGTAGCAATTGCAACATACGAAGCTTTAAGGCAAAATAAATTTAATGGTTTTAAATGCACAGGCAATCTAACAAGGTTCAATTGGGAATAAAGATTTACAAAACTTGTTATTCATGATATAATAATTATAGCTTAATACATGGGAAGGAAGAACAATAAATATGCTAAAACATTTTTGGCAAGGTAACTACAATAACTATGGTTTTGAAGCTTATGGCAAAGAACATCTAATAGTACTTTATATATTGGCAATATTAATTATATTAATGGTGCTTTTTAAGAATAAAATAACACCAAAAGCAGATAGACTAATCAAAGTAATTTCTAGCAGCATAGCTATTACTTGCGAACTTTTATTTCACGTTTGGAACTATATAAACGATGAGAACTTTTTAGGAAATTTGTTTTATTTTGATCTGTGCAGTATAACATTAATTTTATCAGCTGTTTTTAATTTAAAAAATGAACTAAACAAAACTCAAAAGCAACACATTTTTGAACTGCTCTATTTTTGGAGCATAGGAGCAATTGCAGCTTTAACTTTCCCAGCGTTAATATATGGTGCTAATAAATTTAGATTTTATCACTTTTTTATTATCCACAGCTATATTATTTTAACAATGTGCTATGGCTTAATTGTAGAAAGATATAAAATTTCATTTAAGTCTTTTTTATATGCACTAAAAACATTAATATTTGTAGCTGTTTTTGTCGCATTTATAGATAAAGTATTCGACCAAAACTATATGTATTTATCCCACGCACCAGAAACGGCAAGCCCGCTGGATGACTTTGGTGAAGGCTTAGAATATTACTTTAATTTTGGCATGTTAACTAGCGGGATTTTCTTTTTATTCTACCTTCCGTGCGGAATTGTTAACTTTATCAAATCTAAGGCATCATCTAATATGGTAGAAAGTGATATGAATCTTAATGCTTAATGTAAGTAGGAACGAGGCGAAAAATTGAAAAAAAAAGTAACAATATTCACTGATGGTGCTTGTTCAGGTAATCCTGGCCCAGGGGGCTACGCAGCAATTTTAAAATATAAAGAGCAAGAGAAAGAGATTTGTGGAGCATTAAAAGAAACAACAAATAACAGAATGGAATTAACAGCAGTAATAATGGCTCTTAAAACGCTAAAAGAACCATGTGAGGTGGAAGTGTTCAGTGATTCCAAATATGTTGTAGATGCTTTTAAAAAAGGTTGGATTAACAATTGGCAGAAAAACGGTTGGAAAACCAGCAATAAAAAACCGGTTCTTAATGTTGATCTTTGGAATGAGCTCTTAGCTCTTTTAAAAATTCACGATGTTGCATTTTTTTGGGTAAAGGGTCATAATGCGCACCCAGAAAATGAACGTTGTGACTCTTTAGCGGTTAGCGAAATGGTGAAAATGGTTAATAACGGAGCTTAAAATATGAAACATTGTATTTTTGCAAATATATTAATTGTTTTGCTTATAAGTATAGCAAACAATCAAAGCTTTAGCGCATACTTAGAATTTTTGCAGAGTGAGGCAACAGAGGTCACAGATAGCAATCAAAATGAAGAATATAAAATAAATAAAAATGGCAATTGCATAAAATTAGAAAAAGAGGTTGTTAAATTAATTAATAAAGAGCGTAAACGCTATAATAAGGAGCATAACACATCACTTAAACAACTAAAATTAAAAACTAAGCTCAAAAAAAGTGCAAGGTTAAGATCAAAAGAGATGTTTGATAACGATTATTTTTCACACACAAGGCCAGACGGTTCGTTGTGGGATACTGTGTTTGATGAAGAAGATATTAATATAACGAATAAAAGGAAGTGGGCAGAAAACATTCAAAGGGGCTATACTTACTACATGCCAACACCGCAGATAATTTTTGATAAATTTAAAGCAAGTGCGCCGCATTATAAAAACATGTTAGGAGACTTTGATTATGTAGGAGTAGGGTTTTATTGCCAAAAACAGGACGGTTATTATGTGTGGTTTGTAACACAACATTTTTTAACATATATGCCCAAAAACTCTAACGGTGTAGTAAATATACCAAATGTTCAAGAACAAAAGACAATAACCGTATATGTAACACCTCATGGTAGAAAATACCATTCTTCGTTAACTTGTGCAGGCAAAAATGCTGAAAATATAACTATATCCAAAGCAAAAGAGCAAGGGTATACACCTTGTGAAAAATGTGTAGATTGATAATTTTAAGAAGGGAATTTTGCATTGAACTTAAAAGAAGCAATATGTAAAAGTTTAAAAAATCATGATGTAAATATAGAGTGTTCAGAAACATTATTAAATTTAGAAATAGATAGGTTGATTTTAGATGAATACAAGTCAGAAATCAACCTTATTGGTCTATCTGGCACATTTTTCACACCTCCAGAAAAAAAAGAGTTAAAAAACATTCTAAAAAAGTATTTTCAAAATAAAAAAATCAATTTTAACATTAGGTTTAAAACTAACTTATTGCAGAATAAAGAAGAAACTTTCCAGGTTTTACTTAGCAAACTTGTTGATTTCGGTTTACCGGTCTATGGAATTTTAAGTGATTGCAGTTTAAATGATGATTACACTATAGCAACAATAAAGGTAAAGTATATAAACGGAATATTTTGTAAAGAGGTTTATGCTGCTAAAATAACACAAGCTTTTAACGAACTTTTTGGCATATCACCAACAATAGAGTTTGTTCAGCAAAAAAAAGAAAATCCACAGCCTCAAAATAGCTCTAATATACTTAACAAACAAGAAAACACGTTGCACATTAATAAAGAAGATACATCCAACAGGCATATATTGCAAAGTTCACAAATATCAAATAATAATTTTAATATAAGTCTTAATACAAACTTTAATTCTAGCAATGTAAAAGAAGATATCATCTCGGTAGCCGAAGCACTCAAACTTGCTTCGGGCTCCAAAGTGTCTTTAAAGTTAAGAATTTTTTCAGTAGATTCTTTTGAGATTAAAAATGGAAAGGTTATTTTTTCAATTTACGGTGAAGATGAAACAGATTGTATTATTGTGAAACAGATTAAACCTAAAGAGGAGGCAGCGGAACTTAGTAAAATTTTAAAAAAAGGAACTTTTATTAAGGTTAGTGGTAAATTAAGCAACGATAAATTCTTAAATGAGCTAATTGTTTCAGCCTGTAATATTGAACCTGTTGAAGAGAAAATAGAGATAGATACGGCAGAAGAAAAAAGAGTAGAACTACATTTGCATACTAACATGTCTGCTATGGATGGCATTGCCGATGTATCTGAAATAGTTAATAAGGCATGTGCTTTGGGTCATAAAGCTGTTGCAATAACAGACCATGGTGTTGTGCAAGCATTTCCAGATGCAGCGGTGGCAGCCCAAAAACTTAAAAAAGCGGGCAAAAATATTAAAATTATTTATGGCCTAGAAGGTTATATGGTAAATGATGATGATTATAATTCTAAAGAGGCAAAAAATGCTCAAGCAAAAGAATTCAATGACCTTGCTGCCATAAAATTGTGCAAAAACATGATAGTTTTTGATATTGAAACAACCGGTTTAAATGCAGAATTTGAGCGCATTACAGAAATAGGTGCAATCAAAGTTATGGATGGCCGAATATTAGAAACATTTAACACTTTTGTTAACCCGCAAAAACCAATCCCACAAAGAATCACAGAGCTTACAGGAATTACAGATGATATGGTAAAAGATGCCCCTAAAGAAGACGAAGCACTAACTAAATTTTTGGATTTTTGTAATGTTTCAACAGAGCCTATTTTTGTAGCGCATAATGCAAAATTTGATATGAGTTTTATTAGTGCAACAGCAAATAGATGTGGAATTAAAATACCAACACGTTATATCGATACAGTAAAAATTGCAAGAATTCTCTATCCTGAACTTAAAAATCATAAACTCGATACCGTAGCAGAATATTTAGATGTGGGTGATTTTAACCATCACAGGGCCTGCGATGATGCTGATGTGCTGGCAAGAATTGTGCTTAAAATGCAGTCAGATATTAACGCAAGGACTCAAATTACAATTTCTAACACAGAACTATATAAACGGCTTCCTACTTCTCACGTTATATTATTAGCAAAAAATCAAGTAGGTTTAAAAAATCTTTATAAATTAGTATCATTTTCTCACTTAGATTACTTTTATAAAAAGCCAAGGCTGCTCAAAAGTTTAATCAACAAACACAGAGAGGGTTTGATTATTGGGTCAGCTTGTGAATCCGGTGAATTATTTAGAGCAGTTTCATCCGGCAACGATGCAAGAAGTTTGTTGACGATTGCTGAATTTTATGATTTTTTAGAAGTGCAACCAATTGAAAATAATATATTTATGCTTAAAAGAGGACTAGTAGAAAGCAAAGAAGAGCTGCAAAGCTTTGTAAAAAAGATTGTTGATATTGGCAAAACATTAAAAAAACCGGTAGTTGCAACCGGCGATGTGCATTTTTTAAATAAAAAAGATGAAATATACCGCAGAATATTGATGGAAGCACAAGGGTTTGAAGGTGCTGATATACAGCCGCCGCTTTATTTTAAAACAACAAAAGAGATGCTGGAAGATTTTTCATTTTTGAGCAAAGAGGTTGCAGAAGAAATTGTTGTGCATAACACTCAAAAGATTGCAGATCAGATAGAAGAAATATTACCAATACCGCAGGGAACATTTACACCTAAAATTGAAGGAGCAGAAGAATTATTACGTTCATATAGCCTAAAAGCGGCGCATGATGCTTATGGCGAAGAACTGCCAGAGATAGTGGAAGCACGTTTGACAAAAGAACTAGACGCGATAATAAATCATGGTTTTGCAGTACTTTATGTTATCGCACAAAAATTAGTGCTTAAATCGGTTGAAGATGGTTATCAAGTGGGTTCAAGGGGCTCGGTTGGTTCATCTTTTGTGGCAACAATGGCGGGAATCTCAGAGGTTAACCCTCTACCTCCTCACTATGTTTGCCCCAAATGTAAGAATTCCGAATTTATTTTAGATAGTTCAGTAGGTTCAGGTTACGACTTGCCAGAAAAAAACTGTCCAATTTGCAATACACAATATAAAAGAGATGGCCATAATATACCTTTTGAAACATTTTTAGGCTTTCATGGAGAAAAAGCACCAGATATAGACCTTAACTTTTCGGGCGAATATCAAGCCACGGCTCATAAATACACCGAGGAATTATTTGGCTCAGCACATGTTTTTAAAGCAGGAACCATTGCAACAATTGCAGACCGCTCAGCATATGGTTTTGTAATGAGATATTTAGAAAAAAACAACATAAAAGTAAGTAAAGCAAAAGAAACACGTTTAATTTTGGGTTGCACAGGCATAAAAAGAACAACAGGCCAACATCCAGGAGGAATGGTGGTTGTGCCTAGTGATTTTGAGGTTTATGATTTTACACCAGTCCAGCATCCTGCAGATGATAAAGATAGTGGGGTAGTAACCACGCATTTTGATTTTAATTCACTCCACGATACAATTTTAAAGCTAGACTTATTAGGTCACGATGTACCTACCATGTATAAACACTTAGAAGAATTAACAGGTGTTAAAATTACAGATATCCCTATGAGTGATAAAAACGTGGTTAAAATGTTCACATCTTCAGCTCCGTTAGGTGTTTCTCTAGATGATATTGACTGTGCAACAGGGAGCTTAGGATTGCCAGAGATGGGAACAGGATTTGTTAGGCAGATGTTAACAGAAGCGAATCCACAATCTTTTTCAGATCTTTTGCAGATATCCGGATTATCACACGGAACTAATGTTTGGCTTGGAAATGCGCAAGATTTAATAAAAAATAAGACTTGCACAATTTCGGATGTAATTGGAACAAGAGACAGTATTATGACATACTTGCTGCAAAAGGGGCTAGAACCAGATTTAGCATTTAAAATTATGGAGATTATTAGAAAAGGTAAAGCTAGCACTTTGTTAAATGAAGAATATATAACAATAATGAAGGAGCATAACGTTCCAGACTGGTATATAGAAAGTTGTAAAAAGATCAAATATATGTTTCCAAAAGCACATGCGGCCGCATATGTTATTGCAGCTATACGTTTAGGCTATTTCAAACTATACTATCCGTTAGAGTTTTATACGGTACTCCTGTCAATTAAAGATGTTCCGCTGGAGTATGATTGGCTGTTTAATGGCAAGTTCTACGCCGCACAAAAATTCAAGGAATTAAATAGACCAGATATTAAAAAAACAGCAAAAGAGAACGAGCAATTCATGATGCTGCAAATAATTTACGAAATTTTAGCCAGAGGGTTTGAATTTGCTACGGTAGACCTTTATAAGTCCCAAGCAACACGTTATATAATAGATGAGGGCCGTATTCGCTTGCCGTTTTCTGCATTAAAAGGGGTAGGTAGCACCGCAGCTAACAAATTAGTAGCAGTTGCCAAAACAGAAAAATTATTTTCAGTAGAAGATTTAGTACGTAAATCGGGTATTTCTCGTGGTTTTGTTTCAGAACTAAGTGCTTTTGGAGCACTTAAAGGTATGCCAGAAAGTAACCAACTTTCTATGTTTTAAGTTCATGGCTTATAAAATAAGGTGATTAATTTGCAAGAAAACTATTCAAAAATAATGGAAAAACATTTAGAAAGCTTAAAAATAGCGAACTCAAAACCAAGCTTGTTATTGCATAGCTGTTGTGGGCCGTGCAGCAGCGTTGCTTTAGAGCGGTTAACTGATTATTTTAATGTTACGTTGTTGTTTTATAACCCCAATATTCAACCTAAAGAAGAGTTTTTAAGAAGGCAAAACGAGCAGCAAAAATTAATAAACAGGATGAGTTATAATATAAACGTTATAGCACCAGAATATAATGAGCAAGAGTTTTTAGAATATGTGAAAGGTTTAGAATCATTGCCAGAAGGAAGCTTTAGATGTCAAAAATGCTTTGAATTAAGGTTAAAAAGAACAGCTAGAATTGCTAAAGAAATAAACTCAAACTACTTTACAACAACTTTAACAACAAGCCCGCATAAGGATGCACAAATAATTAACCAAGTTGGTTTTAATGTTTCTAAAGGTTATAATGTAGAATTTTTATGTACCGATTTCAAGAAAAAAGACGGTTATAAACGCTCTATTGAACTTTCAAAGAGATATGACTTATATCGGCAAAACTATTGTGGCTGCTTATTTAGTTTAAAAAAATATTAGCATAAAAAGTAAAGTTTAAAGGCTTTTGTTAGGAGAGATTAATTATGAGAATGTTTATTGCAATACTAATTTGCAGAGTACTGCATTTTTGCGGTTCAATTATAGGTGGTTTTAGCAGTCTGCCTGGAAAGTTAGCATTAAAAATTTGCCCAGATGTGCTTAAAAAAGTCAAATTATGTGAAAATATAATTGCAGTAACGGGTAGCAATGGCAAAACGTCAACCACGGAACTGATTGCAACTACACTAAAAAAATCTGGTGTAAATGCGGTTTATAACAAAGAAGGTTCTAACCAAATTGAAGGTGTAACCACATTAATTTTAAGCAATTGTGATTTTAAAGGTAACTTTAAACCGCAGGCATTGGTAATAGAAAGTGATGAACGTTATGCCAGATTAACATTCCAATACTTTACGCCAAAATATTTTTTAATTACAAATCTATTAAGAGATCAGCTTACACGTAACAGGCACCCAGAATGGATTTTTGATATTATTGCTCAATGTATTTCGCCTAATAGCAAGTTAATTTTAAATGCAGATGATCCAATTGTTGCATCGTTTGGAATTAAGTTCGAAAATGCAATTTACTATACAGTCAATAAAACTGCAATTTCATCACAAAAACCCACGCTCAGTTACGATGACGGAGCATTTTGCCCAAACTGTAAAATGCCACTTCAATATGAATATAGAAACTATGGCTCGCTTGGCAGATTCAAGTGTACAAACTGCTCGAATGGCAGTGCTAATGGCCAATTTGCAGTTACTAATGTAGATATTGAAACAAGAACAATTGAGATTAACAACAAATTCCAAATTCAAACAGATAACTTAGATATTCATAATATATATAATCTATTAGCTGCTTTTGTAACATGTTCGTGTTGCGAGGTTAAACAAAGCAAGGTGGCACAGGCTCTAAGCAATCACAAATCTCAAACAGGGCGAATTTTAAATTTTGTATTTGATGGTTCAGCCGCAGAGCTTTTAATATCTAAACACGAAAATTCAATGTCTTATAACTGCTCAATTGCACATGTTTTAAACCAAAATGAAGATGTATCTGTGCTGATTGTAGTAGATAGAATAAGTAGGAAATACTTTACGAGCGAAACTTCATGGTTGTGGGATATAGACTTCGAAGAGCTAAACACAGATCGAGTAAAAAGTATCATTTTAGGCGGTAAATACTGCTATGACCTATTGGTACGGTTTAACTCCACAGAAATTCCTAAAGAGAAAATTTTCTGTGAACCAGATTTTCAATTGCTTAAAAATACGGTAAAAACTTACAAGCAGGGCAAATTATTTGTTCTCACCTGCCTTGCAGACCAGGAACGAGTTATTAAAGAGCTAATAAACTAACTTTAGAAGGTGTTTTTAATGGTTAAAATATTACATTTGTTTAATAATTTAATGAATCTTTATGGAGAAACGGGCAACATAAAGATACTTGAGCGCAGACTAAAAGCGGGTAACATTGCCTTTAAAACTGCTAAAGCCATGCCAAAAGATGTGATAGATTGGGATTTTGACTTTGTTTATATAGGTAGCGGAACAGAAAAAAGTATGTTTGCTTCACTAAAAGAGGCATGTAACTTTACAGATGAATTAAACAAGCTGATATTTGAAAAAAATGCGGTAGTTTTGTTAACGGGTAATAGTATGTCTTTATTTGGCAAAAAAATTGTTAAAGAAAACGGAGAGGAAATGGAAGGACTTTCCATATTAGATATAGAAACATACGAAACATATAACACCCCCACAATGCAAGATTGTGTATTCGATTGTGAGTTAACAAACAGTAAAATAGTTGGTTTTATAAATCGGGCAACTAAAATCATATCTAACGAAAAACCGCTGTTTAAAGTTATAAAAGGCGTTGGCAATTCACCGGATGACAAGTTTGAAGGAATGCAAAAAAATAATTTGTTCGCTACACACCTTATAGGGCCAGTTTTAGCAAAAAATCCAGACTTTTTGGAATTAATAGTAAAAAAACTCGCCAACAAAACAAAGGAATTCGCATATTCTGCAATGAAATTTGATGACATGCAGAAAGCATATGAAGTAACATTAGAGGAACTTTTAAAATAAATATAAATTAGGCTTAGGAGAGAACGGTTTTGGCAGAATTTAAGTTAATCTCGAACTATAAAATGAACCCAGATCAAGAGAAGGCAGTAGATAATTTAGTGTATTCTTTAGCTGCCGGGCACAGAGAACAAACACTTTTGGGAGTTACAGGCTCTGGCAAAACATTTACAATCGCTAACGTAATAGAACGGGCAAAGCGGCCCACTCTAGTTTTGGCTCATAATAAAACATTAGCAGCTCAGCTGTGCAGCGAATTTAAAGAGTTTTTCCCCGAAAATGCAGTTGAATATTTTGTTTCTTATTATGACTATTATCAACCAGAGGCATATATTGCAAGCACCGATACTTATATTGAAAAAGATAGCTCTATTAACGAAGAGATAGATAGATTAAGGCATTGTGCAACGGCTTCAATTTCTGAACGCAGAGATGTAATTGTGGTTGCCAGTGTATCTTGCATATATAGTTTAGGAAGCCCTATAGATTATAGAACAATGGTTATTTCGCTGCGACCTAATATGAAGATTACGCGCGAGCAGTTGGTAGCCAAATTAATTGATATTAGATATGAGCGCAATGATATTGAGTTTATTCATAACAAATTTAGAGTGCGCGGCGATGTTGTGGATATTTTTCCGGTATATGAATACGAGAATGCTATTAGAGTGATATTTTGGGGCGATGAAGTTGAAACGATTGCAGTAATTAACCCAATAACCGGTCAGGCAAAAGCAAGGTTAGACCATGTGGCAATTTACCCGGCATCTCACTATGTTATTCCAAAAGAGAAACTACCACCTGCAATTGAACAGATAAAAAATGAGATGGAAGAACAAGTAAAATATTTTGAAGAAAACGGTAAGCTAATTGAAGCGCAAAGAATCCGTGAACGCACAAATTATGATATGGAATTATTACAAGAAGTGGGCTTTTGCAAAGGAATTGAAAATTATTCCCGGGTGCTTGCAGGAAGAAAACCAGGTAGTTCTCCGTTTACTTTGCTAGATTACCTGCCGGATGATTATTTGCTGGTGATCGATGAATCGCATGTTACTTTGCCACAGGTGAGAGGTATGTTTGCAGGAGATGCATCGCGCAAAAACAATTTGATAGAAAATGGTTTTAGATTGCCCTCTGCGCGAGATAACAGACCGCTTAATTTCGATGAATTTTACAATAAAATTAATCAGGTGATTTTTGTTAGCGCCACTCCTAATGATTTTGAACGCCAAAAAAGTGGTGAAAATATATTTGAACAGTTAATTAGGCCAACAGGACTATTAGACCCAGAGATTATTGTAAAACCAATTGAGGGCCAAATTAAAGACTTATTGGAGCAAATAAAGCTAAGGATAGAAAAAAATGAGCGAATTTTAGTAACAACATTGACCAAAAAGATGGCAGAAGATTTAACTAACTATCTTAAGAATGAACATATTAAAGTTGGATATATGCACAGCGATGTGGAGACTATTGAACGTACAAAAATAATTAGATCTTTAAGGCTAGGTGAAATTGACGTTTTAGTAGGTATAAATCTGCTGCGAGAAGGGTTAGATTTACCGGAAGTTTCTCTTGTTGCAATTTTAGATGCAGATAAAGAAGGCTTTTTAAGGTCTAAAATATCACTGATTCAAACAATTGGCAGAGCAGCCAGAAATGCAAATGGTCAGGTTATTATGTATGCAGATAAAATTACAGATTCAATGGCCTCTGCAATAGAAGAAACAAGGCGCAGAAGAAGCATTCAGCGGAAGTATAACGAAGAGCATAATATTGTGCCGCAAACTATTAAAAAAGACATTCGAGATATTTTAGAGATTTCGCACGAAACGGAAGAGGCAGAAAAGGCTTTAAAGAGTGAGAAAAACTTAAGTGTGGCAGAAAAACTCAAATTGATTAAAAAGCTAGAAAAAGAAATGAAAAAGGCCGCAAAATTGCTTGAATTCGAGCATGCGGCACATTTAAGAGATATGATTGCAAAGTTAAAAGAAGAATAAAAAATTAATTGAATAAAAAGCCCTCGTTTATGTCGGGGGTGATTTTTTACGCACAAAAAAGTTATTAACATTTGTTCCACGTGGAACAAAATTAAATTTTTATTTTAATAAAGCCATAAACTCCACTTTTTTTGTACTTTTTTAAAAATCCACTATATATAACCACCTCGCGCAGCAGGGTGTGGTTATAGTTATATTTAAATTCATAAGCTGAAGATTCGTTTTTTGTACTTTTTTAAAATTTGATTAAATTATCTCGTAACTTTGCGTAAGAAGAATTATATTTAATATGGGGGAGAAGTCAGGTTATTTTGGAGCAAGAAACGCTAGAATGGAGCAAGAGAATTATTTTATTAAAGATAACTAAAAGGCCACAAGACACGAAAACAATAAAAATTAATAAAAAATTAACAGAAAGAATTGATTTTTTTGGAAATATGTGGTATACTTTGCTAGTAACGAGATTAGTTTTGGTTTTGTTAACAATTTTTGGTGCGGGGGAGGGTAGTTGTACTTTTAGCTTTAGATCTTATTCTTTAAGTAAAATTTAAACTAAAATTAAAACAAGGAGGAAGTAAATCAAATGAGATCTATAAAATTAAAACTAAAAAAGCACCTTTCGAGTTTTGTGGCTTTTTTAGTGTTTGCAAACACTTTGGGAACAGGTAGAACTTTTGCAGTTGGCACACCACTTGGTGTAGCAGGTGAAGCTGAAGCCGCAACAGGTTCGGTGGATGGCGTTAGCTACACTGTTGCAGCAGAAAATTCTACCGGTATAGTTAAATCTGATGGAACTATTGTTACATCTTTAGGAGATAGTGAAATTGGTTACAATTATACAATAGCAAAAGAAGGAGGTGTGTTGGCAGCAGCAACAGAAATAACTGTTTCTACCTTTGAGGAATTAAAGCAGGCAATGAACAATGCACCGGCTGAAGTTGCTGGGGTAACGGCAGGCAGTGCAACCATAAATGTGCCGTTTATTTTAGCTGTTACTTTGAGTGACGATATAACAGTTACCGAAGAACTTGCTTGTAAAGCCTATGCATGTCAAATTTCTGGTGCTGGCAATACAATTTCTAGAGGCTCGGATTACAAAGGTTGCTTATTCTTTGTAGAGAGTGGAACAATTTTACTTTTTAATGGCAATGAAACTAATAAAATAATAATAAATGGTGGCAATGTAGCAGATTGCAGTTCGTTAATTTTAGTTGATACTGATGGTAGCTGTACTATACAGGATACAGATTTGAAAAATAATAAAGCCGTGTATGGTGGTGCAATCTACAACAAAGGCAGAATGCTCATTAGCAGTAGTGAAATTAGCGGTTGTAGTGCAGAGCAAGGCGGTGCTATACTTAACAAAGGAGTTTTAAATGGTAGCAGCGTTACAATAACAGGTTGCCATGCTGCAATTGGTGGTGCAGTTGCTAACCTTGGCGATAACGCAAACTTTAATACAAGTGGCTTTACATTTGCTGCAGATAACTATGCAACAGAGAAAGGCAATCAGGCTTACACGAACGGAACAGCAGGTGTTGGAGATAGTACGGTTTTAGCAAAAAGTACAGCAGCAAGCAAATCTGATGTTGATATTTTTATAGAAACAACTCCAATTACATTGTTGGCAAATGTTGACGCTACGCAGTCTGGGGGCAACCCAACCGTGTTTATGGTAAAATATAATCAGGTTGGAAATGGACCAAAATTATGGCGTGGAGCAACCGCTGGTGAAAGTGTGTTTTTAAATTCCACAGGAAACAGCTATACAGTGGCAGGTTTAGACTATGCTGGCCCTGCAACTTTGGGAACAAATGGGAAATTAGCAGCACTTTTAACTGATTTGCTATCAACCACAGCTCCATGTTCAGGGTATGTTGGAACGCAAGTAGATGGTAGTACTGTAGTAACAGAATATTTGCCAGTTTACTTTAAAGATGTAGCTTCTGCTTCTGATTCTAATTATAGTGCAGCTAACAGTTATATAATAAATTCTTTAACAGGAAGGACTGTGATTGCAGCTGGTAGTGCAATTACAGTTAAAGATAGCCAAAATGCAAACTTTGCAAAACCGAAGAGTGCAACAGAAACCACAGAAGATGAAACCGATGTTGATGTGTTGGCACAATTAAGAGTGGATAAACAAAATGGTGAAACTACAAAGTACTTTGATATAACTTGGGGAACTACGCCAGCAGGCTTTTACACATTAGTATTACGTAATAGCAGTGAGGCTATTGTTGGTATAGCACCGTTTTATTACGATGCAGTTGAACCGGAGTTTGAAAACATTACATATAAATTAGGCACAGCTGATGCAGTGGAAGTAGCTAATGGTAGCTCTTCAGTTTCTGTTACAGGTAGTGTGAGCGGCGGTGTAACGCTTGCATTTGATTTTAATGATGCAGGGGTTGCAGCAGTTAAAACAATTGCGCTTACACACCCGGCAAGCAGTGATGCTTTAAGTGTTACTAATAATTTGAGTAAAAATCCTGCAGATGCCCCATATGTTAACCACTGTAAATATACAACTACAGTAGCTGGAACATATACATTTAAATTAACAGACTTTAGTGGTAGAACAAATTCGCTTACATTTACCGTGGCTGAACCGGCAGCATATGTACCAACAGCTACAACAACTACAACAACCACCACTACTACATCATCATCGTCTTCGTCAAGCAGTTCGTCATCAAGCTCAGGCGGTAGCTCTGGCGGCAGCTCTGGCGGTGGAGGCGGTTCATCATCAAGTGGTTCGTCTTCGGGTGGTTCTACAACCACAACAGCAGCACCTACAGATACAACAACGATTACAATTAACGGCAGAACAATAAGATCTACCTCTGGTGACTTTAGCTTAACAGGCAACGGCGGTATTTTTGAAAGTGCAGAATCTCTTAGAAGAGCTTTCAACTCGAATATAGTTGATGGAATAGAAATTATTAGCGGCGAAAAGATTCCAATGGATGAAGTGTCCTGGGCTACAACCGCAACAACCACTGCAGCTAGCAAAACTAACAGTTCTAAAAGTTTGTTTACCACAAGCTCTAACAGTGCAGGAGAAAGTGGAGAATCTGGTTTTGAAATTAACAAAGAAAATTTAAGAAAAGCAGCTGGCTCTAAAGAAACTGGCACGATGTCTGCTGCTGAAGCAAAAAAAGTGTATGCTTGGTTGCAAGCTTGGGAAAAGAAAAACGGAAAGATAAATTTAGATACCGATATGGTAGAAAAAAGTGCTCTTTTAACCAAAGCTATAAATAAAAACAAAAAACTTTTTGGTAACGGTGAAGATATTCAGATTATAACTTTTGGTAAAGTACAAAAGAAGTTACCGTTTACAGTGGATGTTTATGGCGCAGCTGATTTGATCTCTAAAAAGTTAAAGATTGATTTGCCATGTTCGGTATATAAAATCAACAGGTCAACTGGAAAGTTAGTAAAAAATATGGGCGTATACACAATGGATGATGGTGTTGTAACGTTTAGCATTGACGATACAAAATATGCATATGTGATTGAAGAAAGCCCATTGGTTGTTGAAAAGACAAAAGGGAAGTATGAGATATTAAATAACAGCGGTTTTGAAATGACTTTAGCGGACTTAAAAGCAAAAACTAAAGGCACAGTCAGGCTGGTTGTTAACGATGAAGATTCTACACTTTTAATTAACAGTGCAGATATTCAGGCATCAACAGCTACAGCTACCGGCAAATTGTTATTGCAGGTTGAAAAGCAAGATGCAACAAAGTATAAAAAAGATGCAAAGACGAATATTGTTTTAGATACTGGCGATCTTGGCACTTTGGGCTGCACTACAACAATTTACTTAGAAACAGAAATGAAAAAGAAAAGCATTACAGTTTGGGGCTTAGATTCTAAAGGCGCAGTTGTAAAATTAGGCAAGGCAAAAACTGATGCAAATGGTATTTTAAAAATTACAGCAAAAGCTGCTACCTTAAAGAAAATGGGCAAATCGAAAGTAGCAAAATAGAACTACGAAGAAATGAGGCTGTAAATATTAAAACCACCTGGGTTAAAATTCAACCTAGGTGGTTTTTTATTTAAAATACTACCGGCAGTGCCGGTAGTAACAAAGACTTAAACTATATGACAAAATAGTAGCGGTAATTTTAATAACGTTAACAGTTTATTACATACAGAATGGAATTGTAAGTACCATATAGAGTATACACCACGAAACATAGGAGAAGAAAAATGTTTTACAACGAAAAAGATTAAAGATAGGAAAAATACTAAGGGAGTTATGTGATTGGAATGGTTTAATCTAGGATATAAATTTGAACAAAGCAGTTTTTTGCACAGAGAATAGTTATGCACAGCCAAACCCCAATAAAAGAATATAAAAAAACCATTTAAGTGTAGAAAGTAAGATAAAAAACGCACGCATTGGAATGGTAATACACCTTGAGATGTTGTTAAGAAATAGCCTTTTAGACGTAATAGTAACATCCCCCGGCTATGCCGGGGGATGTTTACTTAATTTACATAAAATCCGAATTTTTGTATTAAAGCAATTTAGGTATTACAATCCAAAAATACAAAAACACATGTACTATAATGCAAAAATAAACATTTACGATTAGTGAATAATTTTTTGTTAAAAAAGAAATATTATAAATTTATCGACAAAATTCGACAAAAATGGGGGGGGGTATTGTGAATTTTATTGTGGGGTTTATACTAAAATAAAAAACTTTAATATCGTGATATGTGTTTGGGAATGCAGCACAATCTGGTATAACTGGTATGATTAAAATAAGGAGGATGGCGATGAAAGTGCTTGAAAGTAAGCATATTTATCTTTCTACCTATGAAGATAAATATTTGAGCGATTTTTATGAATGGGAAAATAATCTTAATGAATTAAACAAATGGAACAGTGATCATAAAAAAATTTACTCATGTGCCAAGTTTAAAAATAAAATCGAAAATTTAAACGATAATAATGAATACGATAATTATTTTTTCATTATAGATAAAAAAGGGGAACAATTAGTTGGATATGTAGGGTATGCTTTTATAGACCTAGAAAATGGAAATTTTTTTGCTGGCACTTATATAAAACCTGGATACAGAAAATCACCTATAAATACAGAAGCTTGGTTGATTTTTCTTGATTATATGTTTCAATATTTCCCTGTAAAAAAAGTAGTGTCGTCTGTTTTGGATTTTAATAAAAACAGCTTGGATAATATAACTTCAGCTGGGTTTAAAATTGAAGGAATAAGAAAAAGACATGCATTTGTTCAAGGTGAATATCACGATGAATATCTTATTGCTATGTTTAAAGATGAATTTTATAATCTTTTTGATAAGTTTAAAAAATATATTTCACTAGATTAACTATAAAAAAATTGTATTACCACATGAAGGTGATATCTTGATAAAGACTTTAAGCCAACTATTATCAACGTATTGTTATAAATATTCCAATAATGTTTTATTCGAAGCTAATGGTATACAAATAACCTACAAGCAGTTCTTTCTAGATGTTGCTTACTTTGCTAATAAGTTTGGTAAGCAAATTAAAAAAAATAACAATTTGATTCTAGCTACAACTTCTTATATATGGGCTGTTGCATATTTTGGTATTGTAGTTTCTGGCGGAATAGCTGTGCTGGCAGAACCTAATTTAAGTTCAGAAGAATTAAAGATATTATGTTCGAAGTATGAAATAAAAACCATAATCACTGATATAGCTCTTTTAAATTTAAAAATAAACAACATATCAGTTATAAATTTTGATGAAATAGAAATTAACACCGCGCACCAATTGGATAACATTTTACCTGACACCTCAGAAGATGAGATATGTACAATTGCATTTACTTCTGGAACTACAGACGTTTCAAAAGGTGTTATGTTATCTAATAAAAATTTATGTTGCAATGTATATGCTGGTTGTAGTGTTTATAAGTATGAAATGAAAGATGTAATTTTAAATATTCTACCATTTTATCATTTATTCGGTTTAACTTGTGTATTACTTGCCTCTATTATTAATGGCAATAAAATTGTTTTTAGTAATACAAAAACATTTTTTGATGATTTAAAAATTGTAAATCCTACTTTTTTGCTCCTTGTGCCCGAAATTGCTAAATTTTTACTACTGAAAATCTCCAAATATGGTTTGCAAGAGACGGTAGGAAATTGTTTAAGCAAAATATTGTGCGGTGGGGCTCAGATAGGAGAAACTATAATTAAAAGTTATAGGAAATTAGGTATTGGCTTGTCTAGTTGTTATGGTATAACCGAATGTTCTCCCGGTGTTGCTATTAACCCATTAATAAATGGAAGAGATAATGCAGCAGGTTTAATAGTACCATGTAATGAGGTTAAAATTGCAGAAAAAAATCAAGAAATCTTAATCAAAGGAAGTAATGTTACGGTTGGCTATTATAACAACCAACAGTTAACGGACAAAGTAATAATAGATGGATGGTTTCATACAGGTGATATTGGTTTTATAAAAGATGGATTTTTGTTTGTTACTGGTAGAATCAAAAATTTAATGATTTTCGATAATGGTAAAAAAGTATGCCCAGAAGAACTTGAAAATAAATTTTTACAATATCCCGAAATTGATGAAATTATAGTATACAAGCAAAAAAATCAAATATATGCAAAAATATTTTCTAACGCTTTTTTAAAGCATAGAGAAATATATGATGCAATCTGTAATATAGTTGAACAAATAAATTCAACGCTTCCTATTTATAAACGAGTAAATAAATTTGAGTTAACCGATCAACCTTTTGAAAAAACTTATACAAATAAAATTAAAAGGAGGGATGTAATTTGAAAAAAGATAATATAGCTATTTTTAATAAATTGAAGAATATAATTTTAAATATAAAACCTGATATAACAGAAAAAATATCTTTAGATAGTAATATTGTTGACGATCTATGTTTTTCATCTTTTGAGATTTTTGTACTTGTTCACGATGTAGAAAAAGAGTTTAATTCAAAAATAGTTGAACAAAACATTAAAGATAATTTAGTTATTAAAAATTTTATCAATTTAATTTTAAATAACCAGCTTGAATGAAGATATTGTTTTATGCAAATTTTGCTTTGTAATTATAAATAAAAATTAAAAAAGGAGTGAATATAATTGAAACATTCTAGGTACAATATATTTTTTGAACATGATGGTCACAAATTAATCTTTAACAGCTTAACTAGTGTGTTTGCCGTTGCAGATGGTAAATTTATGAATTTATACAATAAAATAGATACAATAAAAGAGTCTGAATTAGAAGAAGATAATAAAAAAAGACTAGAAGCCATGGAAAAAAGTGGTTATATAATTAACGACGATTTTAATGAATTGGATTATATAGAATTTATGTATCAGAAAAGTAAATATGATAGTGAATACTTAAAATTAACTATAATGCCCACCTACTCTTGTAATTTTGCTTGCCCTTATTGTTATGAGGGAAACTATGATAACAGAAAGACTAATTTGATGATGACAACGGAGGTAGAAGATGCTATAGCTGAGCTATGCGAAAATTATGCAAAAAAAGGCAAAAAAATTCGAATTACATGGTATGGGGGAGAACCTTTATTAGTAAAAAATAGCATTTGGAGTTTATCTAAAAAAATCAACGATATTTGTGATAAATATAAAACAAAATCTTTAGCATATATGATAACGAATGGCTACCTTATAGATGAAAGTACAGTAAATAAAATGAAAGAAAGCAGAATTGAGGGTGTACAAATATGCTTTGATGGGCCACCTGATTTACATAATAAGTCCAGGAAGCTAAAAAATTCATCAAAAGGGACGTTTGATACCCTTCTTAACAATTTAAAAATGCTCAAAGCAGGCGGTATAAAAGTAGCCATGCGTGTTCATGCAACTAAAGAAAATGAAACAAGAGTGAAAGAACTGTTAGAAATTTTTGCAAAAGAAAATTTAAATGATTGTTTAGTATCGATCGCTCCAATAAGAAACTATGCAAGTGAATGTTCAAAACAATTTGATCTTTTTTTAGATGTCAAAGAATTTTCTAAAAAAGAACTAGAGTATATTGTAGACATTTTAAAACTCGGTTTTAAAGCAACCATTTATCCTTTACCTCAAATTATTCAACATTGTGTAGCAACATCTGAGCATGCTTATATGATAGGGCCAGATGGAAATCTTTTTGGCTGTTGGACAGACGCTGGAAAACCCGGGAAAGAAATTGGGAATATCTTTGAACTGATAAAAAAAGAAAAGGAAAAAGATCAATCAATTGATAATTCGTATTATTTAAAAAATATTTTATATACCCCACTTAAAGATAAAGAATGTGCTGACTGCAATATTTTACCATTGTGTATGGGCACTTGTGTTACTTTGAAAACTTGCCCTACGTTAAAATACAATCTGTTTGATGTTTTGAAATTTGAATACGACCGTAGGAAAAAGAAAGTTATTGTTTAAGATATGATTTACATTCTAAGAAATAGTAAAGAAAGGAGGTGAAATAGTAATGGATAATAATTTAATAGATTTTGTTGTGAGCTTAGAAGATTCTGAGGTACACGGAGCCTTTTTAAGCACACCATGCTGTGCAATCGAACCTGGCCAAAAAAAGTGCTGTTAGAGACAAAAACAATCCCTCAACAATGTTGAGGGATTGTTTAAAATTGAGTATTATAAGATAAAATGACTCAACTTGACACATATAGCTTTATGTCTTACATTTCCCGTGGGCAATAATTTAAAATTGATCGAAAACGTGGGATTGTTGTAATAGAAATTAAAGTTATTAACTAAAAGTCGCTTTACACGATATAAGGATTCCTAGTTTGACAAATTTGAATTATATGCTATAACAAAGTACATTCTCGGATTAATCGCTATATAAAGCCATTTTATCAACTGTTTGTTATTAATGTGTTACTAGTTCGGTTTTTGATTTGTTCGGCTATTAATTGGCTTTTAATAGGGCTAAATAACATAAAACAACCAAAGAAAGTTATTGATTTATAGGGAGAATATATTTATAGTAATCAACAATGTAAAAAAAATTTAATGTGAGCATTACTTCATTGATTCATTTATTACTATAGAGTATTTCATTAACACGCTTTTGCACTTTGCTGTAATTATAACCAGCAGAGATAAGAGCGTTTTTTCTTACCGTTCCATTCCCCCATTTACCATCTATTGTCTCTTGCGCCAACTCTTCTATAGATTTTCTATTATGAGTATTATTTTCTTCGTTTAGTTGCGATTTAACTTGACTTCGGAACCAATCCATATTCTTTCCAAAGCGTTTTAACCAATGGTCACAATCTCCATGGTTATTTCCATACCCGGTTAAATACGCTTCACGATGCGAACATATCTTATCTGCTCCAAATTCAAAGAGTTTGCATAAGTAGACGCAAAATTCAATTGCCTCATTAAACACCGCGTCAAAGTAAATGCGGTCATTGAGGTTATCTTCACATATCTCGAATTGAATTCTAGCACTAGGATTATAGTTATAAGATCCTTTGCTGCCAGATGCACAACCCCAGCAGCATATATCAAATGGTAGAGTTTGGTATGTTTCTATTTTTCCTGTTGCATTAACACCTATAAATGCATGAACGCAACAGCTGCGGTTATTTTCTACGTAATAATTGTTCCAATGATTACTATATATATTCTTACCTAAATCAACTATGACTTCGTTGTAATAGGGTTGAGATGAAACAGGCTGAACGTATCTTTTTAAAGTTTTATTGTTAGCACCAGTGGAATGCACAACTATGCCAGTTGGCTTACCATTGGTGATTTTTTTGTTATGGATATAACAAGCATTTTTAATTAACATACACTCTTTTAAAATCATGAATTACGTTCATCTCCCTGTTTATTGGAATCAACTAATCCTTCACCGATAATATATGCAATTAAAGTTGCACCAGACATAACAATGCTAGAAACCTGAGCAACTACACTTTCTGATACATTAAAACTAAGAAGTAAAGGAGAGATAAAACCGAGTATAGCAGCCCAAAATTTACGACTCGTTAATTTAAGTTTCCAATTTATCTTTATATCTTTCACAATACCACCTCAAAGTCAGGATATTTAATTTGGATGTCTTCTAAAGTTAATCTACCCATTTCAATTTGCATTCTTAAATAATTTTGCAATTTTTCATTCATGTTGTATTCCTCCCAATACAAGCATATTAACTATATCTTCAAGCGCATTTAAGCGTTCTTCATTACTGTAGTGCTTAACGAAATTTTCATTTTTAAAAAAGCCTTGTTCAGGAGAATAGCAATACCTTTGTTCGGAAACGTTTTGAGGAATTACAGCCACTTCATATGCACTCTTTACAAATTCAGGAGGAATGGCTAGAGCCATATTTGTATTTTCATTTAAAAGATAATAATTATTTTCTTTTTGTCTACAAACTGTATTTGCAATATACATGATTACATTGTCTTTATCTGTTAGAATATACATCTGTTTTCACTCCTTATTTTTTAGATGTTTGGTACGTACACATCAACTGTAGCTCCTGCAACTGCATTTGTTTTAGCTACACCCAAAATATCTTGATCTACTGAAGTTGTAGAGGCAATAGTATAGCCGCCAACAAGTCTACCATAAAGTTTAGAGTTTGCATAAATAACAATCATGTTATGGTCTGTATAACGTACCACTGATAGTCCATAAAAATAACTGTAGTCTGATTGCTTTGCAATTGTTGTAGTTGTGATTGTGGTGTTATCTATTGCACAAGTTGTATAGTATAGATTCCCTATATCGCTAGGACAATGCGCAATAAACACATAATTATTGTTTAAGGTAACTGGCGATAGTCTAAAGCTATTTACATTTCTTAACAATGTATCAGTCCCAGGAGATATAGTCATATTATTTACCAAACAAACTAATCCGTATAGATAATTATTATCTCCACGGTGTGCAACAAATACTTTGTTAGGGCTTAATAAAGTTGCCGATGCGATATAGCCTTTGGTACTTAAATATGTATCTGTTCCAACTGAAATTGTTGTGCCGTTAATACGGCATACCAAGCCATATAAATAATAGTTGGAACCATTGTAGTCATGTGCAATAAATACGTCATTGTCATTTAATGCAACTGCAGACATAAAGCCATACCCGGAATTAGCTACAGTGCTTAACGAGGTTATGGTTCCTTTAGTAATAGTTGTACCGCTTATTGTACACACAACACCTCTTAAGTAGTGATAAGAACTATTATAGCCCCATATAATTAATACTTTATCGGAGCCGAGAGCAACTGCAATGGTAGAATAGTATAAATATGTACCAGAAGCACCTGCTGCAGCATCAAGAATTATTGCATTGCCAACTGTAATATTACTACCGTTTACTGTGCAAACTATGCCATATAAATCGCTATAGCTTTGATATTGTCCATAAGAAATAAACACCTTGCTATCACTTAAAGCGGTAGCTGAAATATAGAGATTATAGGAGTAAGGAGCAATTGTTGTAGCAGTACCAACGGTAATAGTAGTACGTTTTATTGTACACACAATGCCTCGTAAATATGAATTATACTGATAGGCAATGAATACCTTGTTTTTACCGAGTGCTACCGCCGATAAGTAACTATCATCACTACCAGAATATAATTGTGCTGCTGTCCTCTCTGCCAGACCGTTAATAAAAGAAACAAAATCACCAGCATTAACATTACTTGAACCCGCCGTATATTGTTCAATAATTCCGTTAATGTTAAATCCTTTTGTATTAATTTTACCTATCACATTATTACCTCCTTACCAACTCGCATATAATTGCTTTGTTACAGTTATTGTAATATTTTCAATCGGTTGCTTTGATGTAATAATTTTATATGACCCATTATATGTTTCAGTATAACCATCAGTAAGTTTGACTTGATTGTCTAAATCCATATAGCAATTGATAATATGTGATGGTGAAACTGTTGAGTCTGTGACGGTATATTCGTATAATTGAGTATTGGAGTTTAAAACCCAATTAGAAACACTTAGTGTTAGAGTTTTACTTTTTGGTTTTAAGGCATTTACTTCATCATTCATAGCTAGAGATGCAGGATTAATCCAATTGCCAGTGTTGTTCTTAACTTCAAGAGCATTGTTATAATATCTAATACCATGTAAGCCATCTACAGTTTGAATGGAGGATAGTTCAAGGGAATTTAAATCTGCAGCTGTAGCTAAGGATGCAGGATTAATCCAATTGCCAGTGTTGTTCTTAACTTCAAGAGCATTGTTATAATATCTAATACCATGTAAGCCATCTACAGTTTGAATGGAGGATAATTCAAGGGAATTTAAATCTGCAGCTGTAGCTAAGGATGCAGGATTAATCCAATTGCCAGCATTGTTCTTAACTTCAAGAGCATTGTTATAATATCTAATACCATGTAAGCCATCTACAGTTTGAATGGAGGATAGTTCAAGGGAATTTAAATCTTCAATGGTAGCTATTGCAGCAGGATCAACAGTAAGGCTTATATTTGATGTGTTAGAAACCATAGTTATTAATTTTAAATTGCAGCCTGAAATGGTCGAGCCGTTATATGGTGGCATCCAACCTGGTATGGTTGCACCACAAGCTGCATATAACACTTCATTGTTATTTAAATCTTTTGCAAATAACCCTAATGTTTGTATATAATAACCTGTAGTAAGGTTTACATTTAAAACTACACCTTCAACTTGTATTGCAGATTCAGATGTTTTAGAAACTCTAGAGATAGATGCAGATTGGCAAATATTATTCAATGTAGATAATTCCAGCAATTGTGCATCGGTATATGCTGTATCTGTAAGGCAAATCTTAGTAAATTGCAATTCAAGTTCTCCTGCTAATGTTTTAGCTATTAGTTCCTGCCCACTATTCGTTATAACCATAGCTCTAAATTCTGCCATGTCTAATATCTCCTTACTCTTCTATTATTGTAAATTCATCACATATAGCTAAACCTGAAGCAGCGAAAATCGAACCGATAGAGGAACAATCTATTATATTATTAATAAACATACATATATTTGCAGGTATCATATATGCTATTAAATTTTGCAGTTCGTCTAACTGCCCATACATATCTAGATGAACATTGAGTGTGTACATATAGTTATCTGAATCGGAAGATATTTTGTAGTTAGTTTCACCACAGAGTATGTCTAGCTTTTGAACTAGTGTTTTCCAAGTATATGATGTCATGTCGTTCCAGCGCATGAGTACTCTTGAAATTCTTAAATCTAATGGTTCTTCTGCTTCTGGAGTTATATTAAGAAGAGATTCAAACCGTGATATACCTGTTTCATTACAAGTAAATATAAACTGATTATTTTTTACTCTTTCAGATTCATCAGCTAATAGTTGAAGTTCTAGATTTTCTGTATTAGTTATTTGTTGAATCTCTCTATACCTTTTAATATATGGCGGCAAGTAGTTTATTAAATTAATTTCTCTATCCATTACTTATTTCTCCTAAGATGGGAATTTCATATCCGTTAAGAGTAAGGTTTACACTAAAACCGTTTATCTCTGTGTTGGAAACATCAACTACACCTTCTAAATTCAATATCTTTGCGTCAATTAAACTGATTCTCACTATACTCTCAGATTCATTTGCCCATCCTTTCCTAATTTCAAGCAGATATGATTCAATAGCTGCAATAATTTCTGACTGTAAGGTTACAAATGAATAACCATCTTTAAAAGTAATGGAAGTTGATATATTAACGGGAACTTCTTCAGCGGTATTAACTGTAACAATATGTCCAATTGGAGCAATGCCAACTCCTGAACCATCAGATGTAGGATCAATCTCGTTTTGTACGGAAGCAATTAAAGTATCTGACGCCTTATTAAACTCACTATTTAAAATGGTGAGTAGTACTGTACCACCACCATTCCATATAGGTGTTACTTTAGTTGCACCAACTCCGTTGATTGCATTTGTTTTTTGTATGTAATCTTTCTGGTTACCGCCATATGCATTAGTTTTAAACGTTTCAAAATATCTAGTACGTAGGGCTTCTGTTTCTTCTTCATCTTCGCCAGGTATTAGAAGTTCAGTAATTTCTATGGTTTCAAGACCTGCTATATATTCTATTGGAATAAGCGTACCAAAGTATTTGTTGCCAATCTTTCCAGCAGTTTCACATTGCACTTTATACTCACCATCTGCTAGCTTCTCTATGGTTACGTAGTTTAAATCATCTAACGAAAACCTAGCACCAATAGGTATGGATATATTAGCTGGCGTACTTATAGCACGTAGAATTGTACAGCTGGCTTCATATGGCTTTATACCACGTTCCGCAGCGCGCCTAATTAAATATTCTCTGGATGCAGTATCTCCAAATGTTTCCTTTAAAATCACATCAAATTCAATATACATTAACTGAAGTTCTATTGCAGCGGGTGCTAAAGCATCATATATAATAGATCCTTCACGTTTATCTATTATATTTGGTACCCTATCTAACATTCGCTGCAAAATGTCTTCATAGGTAACATTTTCGTACATTAAAAATCCACCATTCTTTCAGTATTAACATCTCCGTAAACAGTATTAACGGTAAATGTAACTAAAACTTCATTTTTTGAACTTAGAGTAAATTCAAAGTTAGTTACAGACCTAATGCGATCATCTTGAGTTAGAGCTTCAGTTATTCTTCGTTCAAGTTCTGGACATATGTAGGTATAAGGCATACCATAAAGATCTTTGAGTTCAATGCCATAATTCCAAGAGTAGATAATATAGTCATAGCGTTCAGTATTAAGTATTTTAAATATTACTTGTCGCATTGCATCTAAGTTATCTATTTTTCCTGAAATAATTGCTTTTTTGAATTGCATAGCATAGTTCAAAGAAGGGATAGTATCTATTAATATATCCGCTGTTAAAATAGTATTTGCAGCTGGTATCATAAATTAATCACCCGATCAATAACTAAATATTTCTGACCGCCTTTTTTGCGAATTAAAATCACCTGTTCTCCTATTTGCAGGGCATTGTGAACAGTTACAGTTTTTTTATTATTATCAATTGTTATATAAATATTAAAATCGGAAACATTACGTGTTAATACAAGTTGAGCTTTTCCGAATTCCATATGCTGTTCAACGATGATTTTAAGAGGTGACACACTTACAACTTTGCCATAACAAAAGTCTGCAAGCTGACTTATTTCTACGGTATAGTTTGAGACTTTTTTTATAAGTTCTAAAATGTCGTTAGCATTATGCAATAGATTCACCGCCTCGCAATGTTAAATCCATTAAATGTTCTGATTCTCTATATTTATGTTTGCATTTTTCAACTAGCATCATGTTTTTAACTTTAATACTGCCTAAATCCATAAAAACTACAATTATAGAACCTGCTCTAATGTTGTTGTCACCTAGTATGTTCTTAACTGTTAGCTTCTGAGTTTTGGTATTATATAGTTTAAGTAATGCATCAGCTTTAGATTTACCATTTATATTGTCATTTAAAACTTCAAAGTATTGCAATACGCCCCATTTATTGATGTTATGGGAATCTTTAGCAATATATACATCACGCAGCCCGGTTTTCTCGTTATCATATGTAAGTTTTACCTTATTGTATGTTTCGCTATCTATAGAAGAGGAATAATTATAATTCTCGGCAGAGTTTTCATTGATTAAGAAATTAACTCGCGTATTATCTAAGCTTTTCAAGGTTAATTTCCCAAAATCATCATATAAAACATACAATTGTTTTTTATTTTGCAATGTTATATCTAAAGCATTTTGAATCATATCGAAGAGCGAGATATTAGATTCAATTCTAGATTCAATTTTAAAGTTAGTATCATCTATATTACCACATTGGAGTTTAAAGTCGTCTGCAATCATCTTTATAAGTTCACTTGCTGTTTTATTCTCATATACATAAGTATCTTTGTTTTTAAGATACCGTAACTGATCATAGGCGGTAAGACTGATAATTCTGTTTTTATCATGTTCCAATTTGAAAATAAAACCGTAGAATATGTTACAATTGTTAACTCTAAATCTAACCGCATCACCTTCAGATACATTAAAATCCAAATCGTAAATAATTTTAAATTCTAACATACCAGGTGTTCCTTTTCGTTCGGTAGACCAGATAATATCTTCTTGCACAACTGGCGCATAAATTTTATTATCATGCTGAATCAACAATTCAATATCTGATTTCACATTAAAACCTCATCTTTTTAATATCGTATCTATAGTGGAATAGTAAGAACTTGACCAGGAACAATTAAATTTGGATTTTTTATTTTATCTGCGTTAGCATGATATATCTTCATGTATAACGAACCATCTCCATAAAATTTTTTAGCTATGTTCCATAAACAGTCACCGGAAGCGACTATGTATGTTTTATTCTGAACAGTTGGGGCAGGGGAATTAGTAGTTTCTCGTTTATTCGTTAGTAATTCAATTTTAGAAATATCATTGCCATTATTTTCTACAGGAATGAATTTATATGTTTTCACACTATACTCTTTATACTGTTTTAATTTAATAGAAACTATTACGTCAAATCCTTCCTGTGCATTCTCTGTTATTGTATAACTTTCAAGTGCCACTCTAATATTAGTGTTATATATTATCTTATTATTTGGTTTTACTCTAACTATAATAAATTGGAATGGATTTTTACTTTGTTTTAACCGTTCTAACTTATCTAAAAAGTATTTAGCGTTTTTAAATCCAGAGCTATATATGGCAAATGGATACAAAGAGTTTGGCAATAATAAATCAAAAGCAATATCAGTTAAACCTGCAGTTTTAAGGATATTTACTTCACTATAATTGATTGTAGTTACAGTTTTATTTTTATTATTTACTTGAATTTGTATTTTAGAAGGTGATATAGGGCATAGCATTGTATCGAGATAGACATAATACATATTTAAATATGCACCCCTTCAGCTGAACTTTCCATTGCTGTCTGAACACTTGCTGCTAAATAATCAACCACTCCATCTAAATCTAAACTACTATTAATACTATTGTTATTAGTCATCTCCACTTTAATCTCAGCAGTTGTAAACCTATTGATGGTTTCACGTTCTGCGATATCTACAAGATATTCAAGCGAATCAGAAAGAGAAGAGATATTATCTGCTACAGTAGCAGTGTTTTGTGCAGCATTATTTGTATTAGTATATATTCCATCTAGGGTTGAATTAGTATCATACATATTACCAATAATAGAATTTGTGGTATATACATCAGATTTACTAGCACTTTGCTTTAGTGCTTCTATAGCCGCAATTCTAGTATCTTGTGCTGCTTGAATTTTCTCTTTATATGCGTTTAAGTCTTCCCTTCTTGTTCTATTTTTAATTACATTTTCAATTGCTGCAGTAGTACCGAAAGAGACATCTGCAATCAAATCAATATTAACCCCAGGAATTTTATTAAGCAGCCCGATGAACTTATTTATAAGTGATATAGCACTGTTTATCATACTTTGCAATATATTTAAAATTTCCACCTTCATAGAACCTATAGAATTAACTATTGATACATAGACAGAATAGAATGCATATTTCATATTTTCCCATAAAGTTAGTAGAGCGTTCATACAGATTTGCCAAGCAATCTGCAAACTGCCAACAGATTGAATCCATTTATAGATATATGCAACAGCGATACCGATGATTACCGCTAGCCATAAAATAGGATTAGTGAGAAGTGTAGTAAAAAAAACTTTTGCTGCACCTGTTGCAATCCATGTAGCGGCTGCAAGTATAGTTTTAGCTGCGGCATAGGTCAGAGTAGCGGCTATAAGCCCTAAAATTATTGGCTCAATCATAGTTAGATTAGCACTAAGCCACGAGACAGCAGATGATAGTTTATCTGTAATATTTACTATAGTATCTGCGAACTGTGTACCTATTGTTTCTTTTAGATTATTCCATGCATTTTTGAGTGCGGTGATCCTGCCTTCAGGGGTATTACTCATTGTTTCATATAGATTAGCCCAAGATTCAGCTATAACGTTGCTAATAACGGAAGCTGTACGCATATCTTGACTCATATCCTTGTAATTTTTGCCCAAAGTTTCTACATACTGTGTTTCGGTAGCTGTACCATTAATAACTGCTTTTTGTACCTCAGTAAATTTAAAGCCTTTCTTCGCCATCGCATCATATGCACCAGCAGTTATTTTACCCAGATTAGTAGCATATTGTACTAAGGTGTTTATGTCAAGTGCAGTACCACCACTCATACCTGCAGCATAGTTAGATAAAGTATCCATCATCATTTCGATAGCACTGGTATCTGTCATATATGTAGCAAACTCTGCAGCGGCGGCAATCATAGCTTCATCACTATAGATACCTTGACTTTGAATCTCTTTTGCCTTATTAACTATAGAGTTATATACAGAATCAGCTGCACCCATGTTCTGTAGTGAAACCTGCAATTGCAACTGCGCTTTAGTTTGAAGGTCTGCAGATTCAATAGCATCTTTTATAAAGTTTATACTTTTTTTGATAGTAGAAATCCCAACAAAAGCAGAGACAAGACTTTTGATTTTCGAACCCAAATTATCGGCTAAACTACTACTTTGTTCTAATGAGTAATTAAATTGCCTTTGCTTTTCATTTGCAGTTACAATATTATTTTCAACATCACTAATTATGGTTTTTAACTGCGATAATTCATCACATGAATGTTTTATAGCAGAATTATCTATTGCATTGGTAGAGGATGCGTTTAAATGCTTAAAAGAGTCAGTTACTGTATTTAAAGCATTTTTAATAAGTTTTAAAGGAGCAGAAACCCCATCATAAAGTTTTATTGTAGTCTGAATTGTAGCTACTTTCTTCACCTTCTTTTTTTACCTTTGATTTTAAGGGTTTTTGCAGTTTTTTTATCATGTTCAACTTTAAGAGAAATAGCAGCTATAACGAAAGCTTTCTCATTTTTGGGCAGGCTAAGAAATTGAGAGGGCAGTAGATTTAATTTATGAAGGCAATAGTATGCTATATTTGCTTCAATATCACCTTCATTAATTAATTTTTTGCTTCAGCTACTTTCTCATCAAGTGTAACATCAAAACCGTTTATTTCCTGAATTTTAATTAAATATTCGGCATACTCTCCAGCAGTTAACATTTTTTTAAGCAGAGTATCTGCACCCATAACACCATAAGAATTTTGCAGTGTTACATCATTTAAATCGGGGTAGACAGTACAACGCGCTGCTAATTTACCGAGATAGAGGTTATAATCTGTTTCTAAATTAAATGCCCCTCTTTTATTTGATAGTGGCACTCTTTTAGTGCAATCTTTACGAATACGTTCATCTTCAGCAGAGCTTATACAACTTATTTCCCATTCAATAGGATTTCCTTTACTATCTATAAAACGCTTTGAAGCAATGAATTTAATATTTTCTACTTTAATTGCATTTTCAGCTAAAAACGCAGCTAAAGAACTATTAGGCATTTTATTTTAGCTCCTTTCGTTAGTTAATAAAAAACGTTTCAGCGCATACCATCAAGAACATTAAATTTTTCAGGTATTTCAAAATCTTCGAAGGTAAAATCCATCTCCTCATCTAGATACTCAGCATCGGCATCGAATTTAGTTAAAATTCCACCATCCATATTACAATCTTTAAGTATTACTGTCTGCCTACCAACACTAGAAGTAGCATCTTCATTTGTTACTTGGATATCAAAATACACATCTTCACCCGTATTTTTGTATTTAAGCATAAGCTCACGAAACACAGACGTGTTATAGTGGAAGGTAGCAGAGCCTGTCCCTTTCCAGCCGGTTGTTTTGTTCCCTTTGCCTGTCTTACCGAGTATTGGTACTTCTGCTTTTTCTTTTTCAAAATTAGCTTCTAAATTAATTGCTTGCATAAAGTTATATCTTCTTCCATTAATAGTGACAAAACATTCCGCAAGAGATGCAGAAATAGCATCTTTAGCGTTCATTACGTTAGACAAGTTAAACGCCTCCTTTAGTTAACAATTATGGTCATATATAATTTTTCCATAGCAGATACAGGGGTAATGCTATCTGTTACAACTACCGATTCTTTACTTTCACCTTGCCTAACCTCTATATTTTCTGGATTAAATTCTTCAATAGCACGTATTGTTTGTAGATTTTTATGATGTTTTACTATATCATTCCAAAGGCTGATCCTACCCGCTGCATCGTTTGGAACCACACCCAAATATCTGGTATTAAATATTGTAGCTATATCATTTGCAATCTGATCGATAAGGCGTATAACTTGATTCTTCTTAAAATCTGTTCCTTTTTCAGAGGATATAGAAGTTAAACTGTTTATATCAGTAAGCACCCTAACATGATCACCAACTTTATGAAACATGAATTTACCAGCATTAATAGAGTTCTCTAATTGTGTTTGTGTATAATTCAAGTCAATATTAAATTCGCCTGTATATATACTGTTGGTAAGTGATTTATTAACCTCACAACCAGCCTGTGCACCTGTTACCCAATAAACCAGTGAAGCGGACTCCGAGTTTTCAGTTTCATAACTTAATTTATTCTCAACACTAATAACACCTTCAAAATCTGCAGATGGATATTTATACAATACACATTGAAACTTAATACCTAATTCGTCGCGCAATCTTTTAGTCCAGGCTGTGAACAAAGCCTTTATTGTATTGTCTGTACCAGGATACCCTATTGTGTTGAAGCTATATGATTCTATAGCTGATAAAAATGCCTGATAACTTGCAGTAGTAACTGTACCGTCATCACCACCTGAACAATTTTCACCAGCTGTTAAAGTAAGCGTTCCATTTTCTTTCCAGATGCAAAAGTCGTTGGAATTAAGCTCGGTAATGTTGGCAATTCCTTTCTGCTCGTCAACCAGCATATTTGAGTAATATGTAAGGACGTCGAATAACGGATTTTCTTCAGCTGAGTCTTCATTTGCAAGGATAACTGTTTTTATTTTATTACCACATATACCTTTATATTTAGCAGTACAAAAACTATTAAAAGCATATGCACCACCAGTATTTACCTTATATAGATGCACAGACTTAACATTTAAAAATAGATCACGCAAGCCAGCTAATTCTGATGCAGAATATTCAAATCCTAGAAGTTTTAGTGAATTTTTTTGAAAATCGTCTGCTGTAATTGTAAACACCGCATCATCTATACCCCAGCTGAGTAAAACTGGCATAGCCGCAACACCTCTGTCACCCAAACTACTAGATGCATTAGCGCGACTAATGAAGTTTATATATGAACCTGGTAATATTTTATTTTGAACTAAAAATGAACCGCCACCTAAAGCCATATATATTAATTCACCTTCTTCTTTGTGTATTCAGTAATTAGCTTTTCTACTTCGGCATATGTATAGCTTTTATCGTTTTTTAATATTACTTCTAATAAATCACGCTTATCTTCATATCGTTTAAAATTTAAAAGTCTAGATTTTGAAAACAGAAGTACATTACGTGGGACATCTTCAATTTTAGGTTTCTTTAACATTTTAATATATTCATCCTTTCTATCTTTAAATCTTCCATGATTATATTAGATACTGGTCGTTCAGTTAAAAGTAAGCTGTATTCTACTTTAAAATGCAGAATAGAATCTATAACTTTGCAGCTCATAATTCTTCCTTTAAGCTGATCATTATTTGGTAAAGTGATAATATCTAAAGTAAAGAATAACTTGTCAGATATTTCATATATCTCTATGTTGTTACCCAAGTTTTGAGGGAAATAATGTATATCGAATATGTACCTATGTAAATACCTTGATTTTAACATTTGGGTTCGGACAGAATTAAGAATGGCAATAAAAAAACATGGTGTTTTTAAATTTTGCACCACATCGTTATCTGTGTATATGGTATAATCGTCTCCAAATGTATTATTTAGTTTAATTGAAATACTATCTAATATATCAGTAAGCACTATTAAAACTCTCCTTAAATAGTTTAAACAATTTTCTTTCTAATATCTGCGGTGCAGTTATGTTTAATTCCTGTTCTGAGACAGTTAGCATAAATCTACCAGGGATCCAGCCCTTATGATCTCTAGTTCGATGCCCGAATTCAACATATGATGCGTAGCTTACAGGATTAATTATCTCAATTTGATATATACAGCCATGTTTATAGACAGAAAGATATTTTATATATTCATAGTGAGCTATTCCTTTACTTGCCGTCCAACCGCGTCTAAGTGTGCCGCCCATTTTACCTGTGGATTTGGGGTATATTCCCACAGGTGTACGTGAGATTACTTTAGCAAGCAACCTTGCAGCTAGCTCTTTAGCACAACTACGGCAGAAGTTTTCAAATTGTTTAGTTTCAAGCTGCTCTAGTTTACTTTTTAAATGTTTAAGTTCTGAAAAATCACAACTACCATGAGTATGTGCCATAGTTTATGCCCAGCCTTTCCATAATTGAAGACTAATCTCCTGATGATATTTAAATACATTAGGTTCTCCGCTAGCTTTATATATGAATGTAGAATTATTATGTTCAACAACAACTTTAGAACCTGCCGGAATAGCAATTGCACTATCTAAAAATAAAGTAACTGTTTGATGTAAAGCTGCAACGTGGGTCGTCTGATCTGTAGCGTATGCATGTTTGAATGAGAGTTTACATGGTATGTCTGTATATATTGCATTTTCTATAAATTCAGTACGTTTATTATTTGCATTAATTGTAGGTGTATATACGTATACTGAACAAACATCCGTCCACAAGGTTTTAAGTGCCGATTTATGTTCTACCATTTAAGACACCTGTAACTTTCCAGTTCATTTTTGCCATGATTGATAAGATAATTTATTAAAGTGTCTAACCTCATTTCTGGGGTGCTATTACCGTCACCTATAGCATATGTAATGGAAGTATCACCTTCAGATATCTGTTTTACTGCTGATTCCAAATTAAAAAAAGACAAGCTAGTATCCAGATTTGCTTTCCTTTCATATAAAAACTGACCACATACTATATCAACTGCAATACTATGAATTCTATTTGGTAGCTCTGAGATATTACAGTAATTTTTAATTTGATCGGTAACTTTTTGAATAAGGAAGTTAAGAAGCCAAGAATCACTTGCTATAACTGTATATCCTAAAGAAGCCAAACGGTTTATAACATCATCTATCATGTTTATTTCTATCACCCTTTAGAGATGATTCTAGCAATTGCAATAGCCTTGTGATTAATGTATGACCTGTCAGACTCAGTAGTTTCACCACTATGGACTAAAGTCCAGTTTAAACCGTCAGATAACTCTTCATTTGTAGGGGAGAGGGAAGCTTGAACTGTCTTTTCATATGAAATTCCAAAGGGAGCAAATACTTTTCGCTGGCGTATGTATAAAGTATCTTGCCCGCCGTGTGTAGCAGGGTCTCTAGCCATTTCATACGGTACTTTGGTACCTACATCCTCATAACTAATTGCTCCTTCACCTAAAATGTATGTAATATATTCCGTATCAACTAGCTCAGTTACCCCTTGAGTGGTTGTGGTAATAGAAGCGGCAAACTCACTATTATTTATGGGTGTAGTTGCGATTTGAGGCTGGGTACCAGTCCCTGGTGTGATTTGTGATAGAACTATTGTATTATTAACTTGTGAGGCAGAAAATACACCAGCAAATTGTTTGGAGAGCAATTCTGCAATCTCTTCAGCTTGTGTGGTTGTAGAAGTACCTACTGCAATTGTTCGCCCTTTATATGAAGAATTTGTATTAAATGTGTATGTGATATTATTAATCGTTAGTTTATCACCTATATTACCTTTTGTACTTATTGTTATAGTATATACACCAATTACACCAGGGGTTACTACAGTTTGAGTAAGAGGCATTGCGTCATCTATCACAACAAGTTTGCCATTCCAGGTGCCAAGATCTAGATTTCTTGTAATACCATCTTTATCTGTATAACGCAGATGCTCAAGCAGATTTAAATTTTCAAGCCCAGTTGCAACATCACTGTGCATAAATACAAGTGAGAATTTCTTTTTGTTGGCACCACATGCTTTATTCATAACATTATTTAAAGTAGTAGCCCCCATGGTGTTAACTGCTTCATTTGTAATATTTAATGTGTGTTTTGCAACGAATTCACGCGATTGTGCATTATCTGTCATATTAAATATCCCAGTCAATATGTGCAGAATAGTATCTTCATCTAGCTCATCTTTGTATTCAGCAATCTGCTGCGCTATATTTTGCATAAAATCCATGCCACCAGTAATATCATAACTAAAATCGCGTTCTAACCAGCCTTTAGCTCTACCAACAACTACAACACCTTGTTCAAATGTTTTAGTACTGGTTGCGGTAATATCTGTTACCCCATCGTAGTTAACTGCGTCACCATCTGCAAGTCCACGCATTGCAATTCTTGCATAACCTGTACCGTTCTGACTTTTAAATATATCGTGTATGTCTGGATTACCAGTTAATGCCTTTGATTTTTTAAGTTCGTTCAATTTAAGGTTAGGCACTCGATCTACTACATATTTGAACGCTTCTGGATTAAACGATTTTGCATCGAATTTAGTATTGGGCATAAACAATCACCTTTACCTTTCTTATATTAATTTAACTGTACACTAGGATTCGATTCCATGTATACACACAATTCATCATAGGTCATCTGAGCTGGGTTTGCACTTATATCTGATATACCATCTTTAGCTGCACCTGGAGTTAGCCCTTTTAAGTTAAAGGCAGAAGATTCAAATAGGAATTTAGAATCAGGAGCGTTTTTTAATGCTTTAATTTGTGTATCTAACCCTTGAATTGTGCCATCATCATTTAATTTTGCATCTTTTAAATCAAGCAATGCTTTTACCGCTTTTATGTTTCTAGCTTTAGCATTAGATAATGCTTTTTCTATGGCATTTTCAATTTTCAATTTTTTTATTTCTTCTGTATATTTAACTTCTTTTTCTTTGTTTTCATTTTGCAAAGATTCAATCTGAGCTTTCAGCGATTTAGAATCTGAAATAGATGCTTTTAACCTTTCAAGTTGCTGGTCTCGTTCATTTAATTGTTCTTTTAGCTTTTCAAAAGAGGTATTTAATTCATTAAATTGCAGTTTAGGCATATATTCTTTTAATTCTACTTCAAAGTATAACAATAGTTTATCTACTAAACTATCGTCAACCCCTAATTTTAATAAGTCATCTTTATTCATGCTAAATACCAACCTTTCTTAATTTGTATTTTTTAATCATAGTCTTTGTTATATACAGCTAGCTATATAAAATTTGACACACAATGTGGTGCTGTGATATATTTAAAGTATATCGATATCTAATAAATAATTCCCAATTTTATATATAAATGGAATAAAGGAGGCTAATGCAATGGACAATATGATTTTAAAAAGACTAGTTGCATCAATACTGGCACTTTCTTTAGCTACGAATGGGAATATTAGTTTAGCTTCTTCATCAGTGGAGGATACACCAGCTCCTAACAAGGGAGAGGAAAGAGATGAAGAAAAGAAAGAAGGAGCAGCAGAGGTAAAAGAAGAAGAGAAAGAAGCTAAAGAAGAGGAACGAAAAGAAGAGGACGAGCCCAAAGAGGAGAAAAAAGAAGATAATGAGGAAATTAAGAGAGATGAAAAGGAAATAGATATTGGCGGTGAAGAAACTGAAGAGGAAAAAGATGAGGAAGAAATAAAAGGTGAACTTGCTGCAACGTTGTTAGACTTGAGCAAGCAATATAGAATAGAAGAACGTATTATTGAAGAATTAAAAAAGATCAATGGCAGTGAAAAATTAAATGATGTTTTCGCCACCGCTCTTTCAAAGTGTGCAGAAATAAGAAAAAATCCTGTTTATCATAATAAACCTATAACAGTCGATAATCCAAGATTTCTTTATATTTTAGCAAAAGAATGTGCTATAATAGCTTGGCGGTGCCGTGATATGCTTTATAACCTTGAAGATAAACAGATAGCTTTGGATGTTATCCAGAAATTGAGTAACTTAGAAAATGAATATGGCCCTCAATATAGGGAATTTTTTAAAAGGCTCAATCAAATATTTTACCATTCTAGACGCTTGCTTGCAGTAACTATAGCACCACAAAT
>JAFQMN010000001.1 GCA_017414435.1 Oscillospiraceae bacterium | reverse complement strand
TGGCCGATCAACCTCTCAGTCCGGCTACCAATCGTCGGCTTGGTGGGCCGTTACCTCACCAACTACCTAATTGGCCGCGAGCCCATCTAACGGCGGATTGCTCCTTTGATATGCTGTGCATGCGCACTGCATATGTTATACGGTATTACCGTTCGTTTCCAAACGCTATCCCATTCCGTCAGGCAGGTTGCTCACGTGTTACTCACCCGTCCGCCACTATCCTGATTACAAGACCAAGCCAATATGAACCACCAATTAGCTTAGTCTCGCAATCAGAACCGTTCGACTTGCATGTGTTAGGCGCGCCGCCAGCGTTCGTCCTGAGCCAGGATCAAACTCTCAAATTATATGACCTAGCTTCTTCGCTAGCTTAAACTTCCTGAATTACCTTTAGGTTATTTCTCTTAAAAATTGCTCTAAGGTTTTTCGCACTTAATTCTTTATAGCTGTTCAATTTTCAATGTGCCTTAGTACTCACTAAGCCGTGCTGCTTGCTGCAGCTTTTTTATTCTATCACCTTTCAATTATTTTGTCAAGCACTTTTTTGAAAAAATTTTGATTTTTTTTGTTATCTCCCTTTTGCTTTCTTTTAACGCTATTTTTTAGGTGATTTTTTATAACTTTATGGCCTTCTGTAAAGTTTGTTCGCCTGCTTGTACTGATGATTTAAAGCTCTTTCCCTTGCATAATGAGCTTTACACAAAATGTTCTTATGCTAAAATTATACTTCTAATTTTTTAATACAATAATATATATTGTAACATTTTTGTCACCATAAAGTCACTGCAACGTCACAAAACTATACTACAATAAATTTATAAAAAATACCGCGAACTTTCTTGCGTTGCTCACACAAAATTGTTCACGGTAAAATTTAAAAACACATTTTTAAATTGTTTTATGCTTTTGCTGCTTCTTTAACTTCTTTTTCTTCTTGGCGTTTTTCTGCAAGTTTAGCCTCTACTTTTGGGTTGATGCCAAGCACCGCAATAATCCAAAGTGTCATAACAACAATAGCCATACACATAACTATCTTCATAACCAATGGGTCAGTTACATGTGTACCCTTAGGGAAGATAATTGAAGTGAGTAACCATACCATTGCTGCGCCGCCACCTTTGCCTAAACGGCCACCAATAACCTCAACTGCTGCCTGACTCTTAAGTTTTTCTTCTGGGTCAAGCGGCATATATGCCATATTTTTAGTTGAATCGAACAGCGAATATTTAATACCTTTAGAAAGTGATACTTGATACATGCCAATCCAAACAGCTGTCCACAACCAACTGCCTTTAAAAATAGCTATTCTTCTTAACCATTCTACATTTATAGCATCGCTACCTAATTTTTCTTTATATAGCAGTAAGCCAAAGAATATTAAGCTTGTTACAAGCGTAAATACTGGTGTTACTAATGCAGAAGTCCTCCATTTACATCTAGAAAGAATATTTGTACCAATTAACATTAATATAACTGTTGCAATACCTGTTCTAAGCGAAACTCCGCCCATAAAGCTGTTATAATCATTCTTAATTGGGTAATATAATTTTATTTGTGATTTCCAAAGCACTTCATCTAAGTGTATTGACATACCATATGTGAAAACTAAAGCTGCAATTAACATAACATATGGATTTTTAATAATATACATAAAGCTTTCGCCAACACCCATCTTTGGTTTTGCTTTCTTCTTTATTCCGCCACCCGGTGTGTAAAGTTTAGGATCGGTTAAAACATTCTTTTGCATCCAATAGTAGATCAAGATAATCATAGCACCAGAAATTGCTACAAAAGACATCTGCCATTTTAAACTGCTGCCAAATGCTTTAATTGCTTCTTCACTAAATGTGTCTTGAACATTAGTAGCTGCTGTCTTTTTTGAAAAATATTCAACCAGTTTCCCGGAACCTATTAGACCAAAATTACCAATCATACCAAACAAGCTATAGAACCTTGGTGCTTCTGTAGTTTTTGTAATATCGTTTGCAAACTGCCAGAAAAGCAAGGAAATAACTGCTGTGCCCCAAAGTTCTGCAAAAATATATGCCAATGTGAATGTCCAGTTTGTGACTAATGGCACTAAAGAATTAAATGCCTTTGGAAGTGCTGCCTGCCATGCCGCTGTTGTTTCTGGCGAGCCATGAATATACTTTGTTGCTGGGTACAGCACCCAGCCGAACAATACAAAAAAGCTTACAAAAAAAGTTATTGTGCCATAGAACATTTTTGCCGTGTTATATTTATTTGAAAGCTTCATAAATATAATTGTGAAAATAACTGAAAACGGAATAACTCCAAACAACTTTGCTACCGAAACTATCTCTGTGCCTGCATTTGGTATGCAAGTCTGTAGTAATGTGTCTTTTAAATCTCTGCACAAGGTATAAACAAACAATATGAATATCATCATAAAGCTCATTGGTAAAAACTTTTTTAATTCAAATTTATAAATAGGCCAAAGTGATTTTCTAATCCCACCAAATTCTGGTAACTTTTGTTCTTCGCCCATTTTATTATCACTTCCTCTTTTTATTTTTTATTTGGTTTAAAAATGGAGCCTCTAGCTTACGTTTTAATTTAAATAAAAATGTATTTTCTAATTTGATTGGAGTAACTAATATTGTTTTAATACCAAATAGATTCCCACCTAAGATATCTGTGTAAATTTGGTCGCCAATAATAGCTACTTCTGATTTTTTAACGCTCACCTTACTCATTACCATTTTAAAACCATAACCGAGCGGTTTATGTGCCTTACCTAAATAAGGTATGCTTTTTTCTTCCGCTATTTTTTTGATTTGTAAATTATTAGTGTTAGACATAATTACTAGTTGAATTTGAGTATTATTCTTAACCGCAGTAAGCCACTCTTCCCCTTTTGGGTGCAAAAAAGTTTGTTTATGCTCTGTTAAAGTGTTATCTACATCCAAAATTAGCAAGCGTGCTCCAATTATTTTAAGATCTTCTTCGGTAATATCCCAAATCTTATTAAAAAAGTAATTTGGTAGAAAAATATTCAAATTCAGCACTCCAATAATTATGTGTAACTATTTTAATACTTGCGCTTCCTTGCAGCCTCTGATTTCTTTTTACGTTTCACAGAAGGCTTTTCATAATGCTCTCTCTTGCGAATTTCTGCCATCACTCCGGATTTAGCATATTGCTTTTTGAACCTTTTTAGCGCGCTATCTAGAGATTCATTCTCTTTAACATGAACTGCCACTTCTATCTCTCCCTTCTGCAAACAGCCAAAATTGCATTTGTTGAATAAATTAAATACTTTATAGAGCAGTTCAAAACTATCTCTTAGAGAATTGAGGAGCTTTTCTTGCAGCTTTAAGACCGTATTTTTTACGTTCTTTCATTCTTGGATCTCTTGTGAGGTAACCCTCTTTTTTAATAATCGATCTCAGCTGTTCATCCACCTGCAGCAAAGCTCTGGCTATTCCATGCCTTATGGCGCCTGCTTGACCTGTGAAACCACCGCCTTTTACATTTGCAACCACATCGAACTTTGCAGCCATTTTTGTAAGTTCAAGTGGCTGGCGAACAACTAATTTAAGAGTTTCCATACCAAAATAATCGTCCATCAATCTGTCGTTTATCGTAATTTTTCCTGTTCCTTCATAAAGTCTCACTCTTGCCACAGAGTGCTTTCTTCTGCCTGTTCCATAAAAAAAAGGCTCTTTGTTATCCATTTAATTATCACCACTTAAATTGTTATTTTTCTTGATTTTTAAAACAATACTTGCAAGTCCATTCAACTGGTTTTTGAGCCTCGTGGCAATGTTTTTCACCTTTGTATATTTTAACTCTGGCCAAAGCTTTTCTGCCAATTGAATTTGCAGGGAGCATTCCTTTTATTGCCAAAGCTAAAGCTTTTTCTGGTTTTATTGCCATCAATGCTTTATATTGAATTTCTTTTAGGCCTCCAACCCAACCTGTATGGTACCTATAATACTTCTTCTCTGTTTTCTTGCCAGTTAATGTTATTTTTTCTGCATTTAAAATTATTACATTATCTCCGCAATCAACATGAGGGGTATAATCTGGCTTATGTTTGCCTTTTAGCAAGTGTGCAGCCTCTACAGCTACTCTTCCTAAAGGTTTATAAGCAGCGTCAATAATATACCACTTTCGGTTTACGTCTTTTGTTTTTAGCATGTATGTAGACATCTCATTAATGTTGTAAACCCAGATCAACTGCCTTACAACGTCACACCCCTTTCTGTAAAAATAATTTCCGAGTGCTCATTCTGAGCTGCAGATACCACATGCTCACAGCAACCACGGATGATAAAATAACAGCTTTGTTCTGCCAACAAACGGCAAAAACTTCTTGCTTTTGCAGTTAATTTGCAAAAGCAAGCTAACCCCGCTGCCACACGGTTTGCTTAAAATGTATAAAAACTAATGACTGTAAAACACAATCACTAATATATTATAACCGCAAAAAAGAAATATGTCAATCTTTTTATTCTTTTACTTGCATAATTTATGAATTTATCTGCTTTTTTGCTATTTTTAAAGTAAGAATAATATTTATGTAAACGTCCACTAAATGTATAATCGGTATAATTAAAAACATAGTTGTAGAAATCATAACAAGCATTGTGCTGCTTGGAAGCACTATTGCAGAAAGCATAATTGAAACTCCGCTATAAATAGTTTCTGTTTCAAGGCCTATTGCAGAAAAGCTGACTAAAATTGAAAGTATAACAATTTTAAAAAATAATACTGGGCTAAAGCTGCTGTTATAAATAACCGATGCGTAACTTGCTGTTGCTGATAATAAAATGATTAAACCGTAGGAGCATAAAGAAAAGCTAACTGGTACCGCTAAAGAAATTTTACTTTTTTTGTCGTTTTTTAATTTTGCTAGATCTGCTATAGCTAATAAAATGCAATCTATATCATCACTTACACTTAACGAGATTAATAATGAACGTTTTATATATTTAAACTGCTTAAAATACCCGTCACCAACTTCTTTTTGCATTAAAATTGATGCCACTAGCAGTACTATAAAATAAATTATTATTAAAATAGTAATAAATATAAATATACCTTTTGCATTTATATTTTTTAGTTGCGCACTTTGTGTTATACCGAATATAAATAAAATAAACGGGCAAAGCAGGCTTAATTTGTTTATAAAAAATCGGCAGGCATCTAATATTCCATCAATTATTAGCATTAAGCTTTCTTTACCTTCACCCTCTGTTCTGCCAAGCACTAGCCCCAAAGCAATAGAAAATATTAAAACCTTAAGCACATCGCCATTAGTTAGTGCATAAAAAATATTCTCTGGAATTATTTTTAATATTGCTTGTTCAAATTCAGACTGTTTCTCGATTTTTGCATCTTTGCTATATTCAACCTCTGTGCTCTTGTTATTTAAAATTGTTTGTTCATTAATTGCCTGAGAAAATAACTTTTTTTGAAATTCATTTGTGCCAGTTATTTTTAAAAATGCAAAGCTTACTATTATTGCCAAAGCAGATACCGCAACAGCAACTTTAGTGAACTTAAACAATAACGGAAAAAGCACATTTTTAAACGGTCTTTCTATTTTATGGCCAAACGTACTAAGCAGCAAGCATCCTAAAACTAATATGGAACACATACTAAAGAGAGTTAAAAATAAATTTAAAAGTCGTGTAGCCATCTCAAATATTCTGGTTGACCTCTGCCCTAGCAATAGCCCTAAGCATAAAGAAAGCAATATTACCCACCATTTAAACAAAATTGACTCTTTAAATAGTTTTTTTATTTGAAATTTAGCATTTTTAGCGGTCATATTGTTCCTCTCATTTCTCTTTAAAATATTCTGGGTATGCTTTTTTTACATCATCTATTGTTGCTCCATTATAATCGTTGCTTGTTTCTATACAAACATTAATCCACTCAAAAAGCTGTTTGCTTTCTGTTGGTACCGCCACACATATCTTTTCTGTTTTATCTGTAATTGTATAGCTTGCGCAATCTACATATAATTCTGGGTTTTTGTTCATTTCCATCTCTACAAATGTTTCTGCATCAATAACAACATCTACTTCACCTTTTTGCACTGCTTCTAGCATTTTATGTGGAGATGAATAAGAGATAACCTGGCATTTTGGAAACAATTCCTTTGCAGTTCTTAAATAGGAACCTATTGCTCCAATTTTAAATTGATTGTTTCTTAAAAAATATATAATGTTACCATCTATTTCATTCTTTGCTTCAAAAAGCCTATTCACCATTAAACTAAAATGAATATCTATATAACTCTTGGTTAATGCCGCTGCTGTGGCTCGCTGCTCTGTTTTGCCCAAATTGCCCAATGCTATGTCTACTTTTTTGCTGTGCACCATTCTAATTAAATCATCATAAGTTTCGGCACTATCATCTATTTTAAGTTTTACTCCCAACTTGTTAGCTAAATACTTTGCAAAGCTCACACAATAACCTTTAAAACTGCCATTGTTTTCTTTTATTACAAACGGTTCATTTTCTTGGCTTAAAACTCCAACTAATAGCTCGCCACGTTCTAATATAGCGCGCATATCTTCTGAATATTCTTCTGCTAAGCCAAGTATTAAGCTGTCTTTATATTCCACTAAGTCTGAACTAGGTTCGTTTGTTGCTGCTAATTCTGCCACATTAAGTTTTTGTGAATTATTTGAGCTTTCAAAATATTTTGCCAGCCAAAATGCACCCAGCCCTAACAAAGCTACTAAAAATAAAATATAAGCAAATCTTTTTTTACGGCTTTTATTAATCATATTACTCCCCTCTCTGCAACATTTTTGGCTGTATTTGTTCTTTTAATTTTTTATAATCTTTTAATAAAGTTGTGGCATTAACTTTGCCTGTAAGCGACAGTGAAACGCAAACAACATACAAATATGCTATACTGCATGACTCAACTGGGAAAATTGTATTCCAAATAACTTCTTGTATTATTACAAATGGAAGATAAGGTATGCCCAATGGTGTTAGCAAAAGGTAAATGTAAGATGCCGCAATTCTATCCACTTTGTTTATGCCCGAAATAGTGGCTAAAAATGTAATAAATGGTATGCTTATTAAAAACCACAAGCTCATTTTAACGTCATAAAGCTTTATTGCAAAAAATGTGAGCATAACAAAAGTTACGTTGCGACCAAAGGCAGTTAATGCATACGCTAAACTCAAAACGCAATCCGATTTTGTTTCTTCAAATTTAAAGCCATTTTTGCAAACTTCAAATAACTTAGAAATATAAACATCCTGAGATCCTGTTAATGCTGCAATAATTAAAGCTGGTTTCATTATTTTTAATTGTTTAGTAACTGCAAAGCCTGTTTTTAGCCTTACAACACAAATACAAAGCATAATTATAACCAAATGGGTTAGCCATATGCATAAAATTAACGACCACATACTTTTAAGCATACTAATATTAATAACGCTTGCAATTTGAGCCATAGAGACCAAAAGAATTATTGGCAACATAGTTATTACAACATTGAGCATGTTATAAAGCATGGAATATAAGCTTTTAGAAATTTTTGTCATGTGAATAAGTGCCGCTTTTGACGCAGCCTGAAAACACACACTTATTATAATAAAAAATACAATCACCTGTAAGTTTCTTTCTGCACTTAAAGATAAAAAGATGTTTTTTGTTATAAATTTATCGGTAAAAAAGTCTAAATTTACTTCTAACCTCTTTTCACTTTCGCCGTTAAAAGAAACTTTTTGAACTGCTATGCCTACGTTATCTTCATCTTCCACTTGTTTTTCTTCGTTTGTTTCACTTGGAATAGAAAAGCCAGATGATAAAGAATCTTCCATTAACTGACCAATGCTTTTTCTAGCCTCGTAATTAGCATTATAAATATTAGAATATATAAACCCGCAGACTATTACTACCATAATATGTACAAACACTACTGCTACCAAAACCGCAATTATTCGCCCTATAAACTTGGCAGAAACTCCTTTTATTAACGATGACGTTACATTGCTGATTATTGCCAGCGGCAACATTACTAGCAAAATGGATTTAAGTATTAAATTAAAATATGTATAAATCGGGCTTAATTTATTAACAGCCTGTGGAAAAAATAAACCAATTATAACTCCCACTGCCATGCAAAGGAATTTTGTAGAAGTTTTATTTAATATATTTTGAGTATGCTGCCAAATTTTTTGCATAATTTCACTTCCCCGCTAGAATACATATAAAAAAATAAATTCTCTAATGTTTTGTTTTTAATCTACAAAACGAACCTTTAATTTATTCTAAATAAAGGTTCGTTTCTCTGTTTTATCGGGATTCAATAATCAATTTGATTGCTGTTCGTTCATCACTATCTATTGTTACGCTTGTGAACGCCGGAATGCAAATCAAATCTATGCCTGTTGGTGCCAAATACCCTCTAGCAATTGCAATTGCCTTAATTGCCTGATTAATAGCACCTGCTCCAACAGCTTGGACTTCTACTGCCTCTCGTTCTCTTACAACCCCTGCTATTGCTCCGGCTACAGAATTTGGACTTGATTTTGCTGAAACCTTTAGTATTTCCATTCTTCTATTCCCTCCCCAAATAGTCCTAGATATACTATACTACATTTTTTATATTTTTTCAACTTTTTGTTGTAAATTTTTGTTATTTATTTTTTATTTTATTTCAAAAAATTTCCTTTTATGCCTAGCAATGGGTATTCTGCCATTTAATTTGTTAAAAATAAATCTTCTACAACTTTATTAATTAATGCAGAATCCGCTTTCCCTTTTAATATTGGCATTAATTTTTTCATAATAATACCTTTATCTTTAGCTGTAGGTTCTTTTAAGTTTAATTCATTCAAAATATTTTCTAACTCTGCTCTTATCTCTGCCTCACTCATTAAAGTGGGTGCAAACTCAGAAAATGTTTTTATTTTTATTTCACATTCTTCAATTATATCTTGCCTATTTTGCGGTGCGCTCTGCATTGTTTCTTTAGCTTGTTTTATTTCTTTTTGTATAATTGCATTCTCTTCCGCCTCGGTAAGTTCTGCGCGTTTATCTATAAATTTAGCCTTTAGTGCCGCAAGTAACAAAGAAAGTGCTTCTTTTCTTTTTGCATTGCCCTCTTTTAAAGCTTTCATCATCTCTGCTCGCACCTGATCGATTTTTGTCATTATCTTCACTCCTTTAAAATAAAATTAATGCAGCATATAACACCTGCAAGATGAAATATGCCGCATTAAAGTACATTAAAAGCTAATCAATCATTCATTTACTGCGGTAACAACACCAGAACCAACTGTTCTACCACCTTCACGGATAGCAAAACGTAAACCTTCTTCAATTGCAACCGGAGTAATTAATTCTACGTTGATCTCTACGTTATCACCAGGCATGCACATTTCTACGCCTTCTGGTAATGTAATAACTCCTGTAACGTCTGTTGTTCTTAAATAGAACTGCGGTCTATAGTTATTAAAGAATGGTGTATGACGTCCGCCTTCTTCTTTCTTTAATACATAAACTTGGCCTTTAAACTTGGTATGCGGCTTAATTGTACCTGGTTTGCACAAAACCTGACCACGTTGAATGTCTGTACGTTGAATACCACGAAGCAATACACCAACGTTATCGCCTGCTTCTGCTTGATCCAAAATCTTCTTGAACATTTCTACGCCTGTGACTGTTGTTTTTTGGCTTTCTTTAATACCAACAATCTCAATTTCATCGCCAATCTTAACTGTTCCACGTTCTACTCTACCAGTTGCAACTGTACCACGGCCTGTGATTGTGAAAACGTCTTCTACCGGCATTAAGAACGGTAAATCTGATTTGCGTTCTGGCGTTGGAATGTATTCATCAACTGCTTTCATTAATTCTACAATAGAAACATATGCTGGGTCGCTCGGATCTGTTGCGGTTGATTCTAACACTTGAAGTGCTGAACCTTTAATTATTGGTGTAGTGTCGCCAGGGAAGTCGTAACTTGTTAAAAGGTCACGGATTTCCATTTCGACTAGTTCTAACAACTCTGGGTCATCAACCTGGTCAACTTTATTCATGTAAACAACAATATATGGCACGCCAACCTGACGAGCAAGCACTATGTGTTCACGGGTTTGTGGCATTGGGCCGTCTGCAGCAGAAACAACTAAGATTGCACCGTCCATTTGTGCTGCACCGGTGATCATGTTTTTAACATAGTCTGCGTGCCCTGGGCAGTCCACGTGAGCGTAGTGACGTGCATCGGTCTCATACTCAACGTGTGTGGTATTAATTGTAATTCCACGTTCCTTTTCTTCTGGTGCCTTATCGATTTGATCATAAGCTCTAGCCTCTGCCTTGCCTTGCATTGCAAGCACTTTTGTGATTGCAGCTGTTAATGTGGTTTTACCGTGGTCAACGTGACCAATTGTACCAATGTTAATGTGCGGTTTCGTTCTTTCAAACTTCTCTTTTGCCATTTTATTTCCTCCTTAAAAATATAAAAATTATAAATTTTTATGCCTTTTAGTCATTTGCCTTTGTTCTAGAGCTGATTATGTTCTCTGCAATTGATTTAGGTAGCTCTAAATAGTGGCTTGGCTCCATTGTATATTGCCCTCTGCCCTGTGTTTTAGAGCGAAGGTCCGTTGCATAACCAAACATCTCTGAAAGTGGAACAAACGCATTGATTTGCTGTGCACCATTGCGTGCTTCCATACCCTGAATTTGACCACGTCTAGAGTTTAAGTCTCCAATTACATCGCCCATATATTCCTCTGGAACAATTACACAAACCTTCATGATTGGTTCTAAAATTACCGGATTTGCTTTTCTCATAGCCTCTTTAAAGGCCATGGAACCTGCAATTTTAAACGCCATCTCCGAAGAGTCCACCTCGTGGTAAGAGCCATCGTAAAGTTTAACAATACAATCTACCACCGGGTAACCTGCTAACACTCCTGCCTGCATTGCGCCTCTAATTCCTGCATCTACCGCTGGAATATATTCTTTAGGAATTGCTCCTCCTACAATCTGGTTAACAAATTCATAGCCCTTACCGCTTTCGTTTGGTTCCAGTTTAATTTTAACATGACCATATTGACCACGGCCACCAGATTGCCTTGCATACTTATGATCTACATCTGCAGTGCCTTTAACTGTTTCTTTATATGCAACCTGCGGCTTACCTACATTGGCTTCTACCTTGAACTCACGCAAAAGTCTATCTACAATGATTTCCAGATGAAGCTCACCCATACCGGCAATAATTGTTTGCCCGGTTTCTTCATCGGTATACATTTTAAATGTTGGGTCTTCTTCTGCAAGTTTAGCAAGGCCAATGCTCATCTTTTCTTGGCCGGCTTTGGTTTTTGGCTCAAGGGCCATTCTAATAACCGGTTCCGGGAATTCCATTGATTCTAGAATTATGGGGTGCTTAGCATCGCACAATGTATCTCCTGTTGTTGTATTTTTTAACCCAACTGCTGCAGCTATATCTCCAGAATAGCAAGCTTCTATATCTTTGCGGTTATTAGCGTGCATCTGCAAAATTCTGCCCATTCTTTCTGAGTCATCTTTTGTAGCGTTATAAACCGTTGAACCTGCTGTAACCACTCCAGAATAAACTCTAAAGAAGCACAGTTTGCCCACATAAGGGTCTGTTGCAATTTTAAATGCTAGTGCAGAAAATGGTTTTTCATCAGATGATTCTCTGGCTTCTGTTTTGCCTGTTTCTGGGTTTACTCCGTGAATAGGCGGAACATCTGTTGGAGCCGGCATATAATCTACAATAGCATCAAGCAGCTCTTGCACACCTTTGTTACGGTATGATGTGCCGCAAAGCACCGGAACTAATTCATTTGCCAAAGTTGCTTTTCTAATTCCGTGCTTAATCTCTTCTATGCTTATCTCTTCGCCTGCAAAATATTTATTCATTAAAGCTTCATCTTGTTCTGCAACAGATTCCAGCAATTTTGCATGGTATTCTTCTGCAAGCCCTTTTAAATCTTCTGGGATTGCCTCTTCTCTAATGTCTTTCCCTAAATCGTCGTAGTGTATAAGAGCCTTCATCTGTACTAAATCTATAATGCCCTTAAAAGTATCTTCTCTTCCAATAGGCAGTTGAATCGGCACAGCATTACAATTAAGACGATCTCTCATCATCTTTACAACATTAAAGAAGTCTGCACCCATAATATCCATCTTGTTAACATAAGCCATTCTTGGCACTTTATATTTATCTGCCTGGCGCCATACTGTTTCGGACTGCGGTTCCACTCCGCCTTTTGCGCACAAAACTGTAACCGAACCGTCTAAAACTCTTAAAGATCTTTCAACTTCAACGGTAAAATCAACGTGGCCTGGGGTATCTATAATATTTATTCTATGACCCTTCCAAAATGCTGTTGTTGCCGCCGATGTGATTGTAATTCCTCTTTCTTGCTCCTGCTCCATCCAGTCCATGGTTGCTTCACCTTCGTGCACCTCACCTATTTTATGAGTGCGGCCGGTATAGAACAAGATTCTTTCGGTTGTTGTGGTTTTACCTGCATCTATATGCGCCATTATGCCTATGTTACGAGTTTGTTCTAACGAAACATCTCTTGGCATATCTTGTCTATTAGGTAATTCCTAACAGATTCTCACCTCTCTTATTAAAAAACTTACCATCTATAATGTGCAAATGCTTTGTTTGCTTCTGCCATCTTATGTGTATCTTCACATTTTTTATAAGCTCCACCCATTTTGTTAGAAGCATCAATTAATTCATTTGCTAATCTTTCTTTCATAACCCTCTCTGAGCGCTTTCTTGCTGCAAGAGTTAACCACCGCAGCCCTAGTGTTATTCTTCTTTCGGGCCTTACTTCTAGCGGCACCTGATAGTTAGCTCCTCCCACACGTCTTGCTTTAACTTCTAAAAGTGGCATAACGTTTTCCATTGCCTCGTTAAAAACCTCAAGAGGATCTTTGCCTGTTTTCTCTTTAACTATTTCAAACGCGCTATACACAATATTCTGTGCCACACCTTTTTTGCCGTCGCACATAACATTATTGATTAACTTTGTTACCAGTTTTGTTCCATAAACTGGATCCGGCAACACATCGCGCTTAGAAATACTACCTCTTCTTGGCACCTTTCTTCCCTCCTTCATAAATAAAATGATCTCTTAGGTACTCGAAAGAAACAATACTTCCGACTGGTGCTAACAAAAGCTTATATATAAAGCTAATTCGTTAGCTGTTTATCGTTTATTTATTTCTTTGCACCAGCTTTAGGCTTTTTAGCACCATATTTAGAGCGCCCTTGCTGCCTGTTGGCAACACCCTGCACGTCTAATGCGCCACGAATTATATGGTATCTTACACCCGGCAAGTCTTTAACACGCCCTCCACGAATAAGCACCACACTATGTTCTTGCAAGTTATGGCCAATACCCGGAATATAAGCTGTTACTTCAATACCGTTAGAAAGCCTTACTCTAGCTACCTTTCTTAAAGCTGAGTTAGGTTTTTTTGGTGTTTGAGTTCTAATAGCTGTGCAAACGCCTCTCTTTTGCGGTGAAGCTTTATCTGTTGCGATTCTTTTTTTAGAGTTAAAACCTTTTAAAAGAGCAGGAGCAATTGGTTTTTTTGTTGTTGTTTGACGCCCTTTTCTAACAAGCTGGTTAAATGTGTTCATAAATTTCACCTCCTTTAAATAAATATAATATGAAAGGTTTAAAAACCTAACCTAGTTATTATACTACATAAATTTCCATATGTCAATTTAAATTTTATAAATCAAATCGCATAAAACAAATTTAATGAGTTTTAAGCTAGTTTAAAAGTTTTCAACATTTGTTCCACGTGGAACAAAATTAAAAAAATGTTTTAATAAAGCCACAAACCTCACTTTTTTTGTACTTTTTTGAAATTTAATAATTGTTATCCATCTCCCGCTTCGCGGAGGATGGATCTCTAAAAATCCGAAGCTGCAAACTTGAGCTTTTTTGTACTTTTTTGAAATTTAGTTAATTAAAGCCTTCCATTTTGTGGAGAGGTATTTATGTTTAATTTTCTAAAATTATAACCTTTCGTTTTTTATGATTTTTGCTTTTTAAATTGTTATCGTATTTATACTTCTTTGTTGTTAAATTATAAAACGTAAAAAAAGCCCTGTATAAACAGAGCTTCTTATTTTTACATCAATTAATTTTACTTATTCTATTAAACTTTTTTCTATTACAAAGTTTATAAACTTAATATATTAGCTCACCTGTTTTGAACTTATATTGAGTCTCACTTCATTTAAAATTAAAGCTATAAACTGTGAATTAGTTGGTTTTTCATCTAATTCAGTTTTCATAACATAGCCATTTTCGCTGCCGCCATTCCAAGCAATAGAAATTGCATGCCTCATAGAGCGTTCTATGCGTGCAGGCGTTGAATTATTCATTTTTGCAATTACCGGGTATATGTTTTTAGTAACATTAAATTTTGTTCCCGGGTGCCCTAAACAAATTAAAACCGCTTCTCGCAAATAGCCATAACCGCTAACATGCGATGGTACACCTAAATTTAAAATTAACTTGGTAACTAAAAGTTCTGTATCTATCTGCTCTGCTCCTGTATCAGCCTCTTTTGATTTTGCTGTATTTATTTCAAATATATTTTTGTTGCTATGCCAATTTATATAAGACAACAATTTTAAAACTTTTGAAAAAATTAAAGAATTATCTGAAGACATTAATATATATTCAGAAGCTCCTACTTCAAAATTTTCTTTTTCAACTTCTGGGTTATCTGTGTTAGCAAGCACTACAAACTTTGGTAAAGCAAATTTGAACTCATGCGCAATATAAATAACCGAAGATGCATCAAAAAATGGCATAATTGCATTTAAAATAACAATATCTGGTCTGCAGCGTTTAATTGCTTCCAGAACTTTTTTGCCGTCGTTTTCTACATAAACCACGTGAACACCACAAGCTGAAAAAAACTGGCCACAACTACTTAAGAAAGAAAAGTCATTACTCGAAACTAAAATACAAGCAGCTCGTTTCATGTTAAAAACCCCTTTCAGCATACCGATATTATTAAAGCTTTTATGCTTTTTATTTATAGTAGCATACCGAATTGGGCTTTGGCAAGCAATTTAATCTTCTAATTTATTTTAAAAAATGGAAAAAGTAGCCATAATTTTAATTAATATGGCTACTTTATATATTAAAGAAAAATTGTTGTTAAAATTTGTTTAATATCTGTAATTAATATTAACTTAAAATTAACGTTTATGCATATAAATTCGCAATAAATGAATATATATGCATGATTTGCTAATGCTTGAAACTAAAATCTTTATTCTACTGTATACTTTTCTATCTTACTTATTACAAAAAACCAGATAATTAAGCCTGTGATAGTAAAAACAATTATGCATGGCAGAACTTGTTTAGAAATTATTGATGTGCCTGGAAATATTACATTTGTAAGAATCGCCGGAATTGAATTCCCTATTACTTCACCCATACGAGAACCACAAGTTTCTGTGGCAAGTCTTGCTTTTAGTCTATCTTCTGGAGCTAAAATACGATAAGCTAAATTTTTTGTGGTATCGAATACCGATTTTTTACACCCTTTTGTAACACAAATGGCTATTATCCCTACTATAATTGCCCATTTTACCAATGCCTTGCCATCCAATATTACGTTAGAACCCCAAACATTAACTTGCTCACTAATTATCATAAAGCTAAGGCCAAATGTGCCAAGCAAAACTGGAGTGATGATTGCTGTTGTTTGCCATTTGAACTTGTTTAAAGTAACTGTCATAACCAAACTTAACACTATTATTATTATACTGATCCATGATAAAGTATTACTGTTTATAGCATTAAATTCAGATGCATTGCTGCTGGCAATTTTCATTTGATCTTTCCATGCCGCTTCAACCGGGTTCATAACCATGTAGTAGCTTGCTGCAAGTATTGCTACACACGCTGCTTTTTTGTCTGTTGCAATATATTTTATACTATTCCATACTCCCATCTTTTCTTTACTTCTCATCTGTGATGCCATTGGAGCATAATCTTTAATAACTTTTTTAAAAAGAAAGCGGCATGTTAAAATTAAAAACGCTCCCACAAGCCCTGTTGCAATTAATTGCCACATTACACATTGTTCATAATTACTAGCATTGTTAAATTTTTTGTTTAAATATTGAGAAAATTGCCCCGCAGAGTATCCGCCCACAGGACCTAGCAAATTTAAAAAGCCAAAATATTTCTTTGCCTCCTCTTTTGTTGTATATGTATTTGCTATATGCCAAAAAGTTAATGGCAGAGCCGCAATTGTCCACAAAGCAGCCATTATATAAAACAAAGAAAGAAGCCAATTGCCCACACAAACAATAATCCAATGAGCGTGTGGGAAAATATCTTGCCAATATTTTATTGTAGCTTCACTCATCTGCAAATAGTTGCGCAGTGGAAAAAGTATAGTGCCAAACAATAGAAAAAAGCCCACAAAAAATAGCACCACCAGAGTTAATACTTGTGCTGTGCTATACTTTTTAGTTAACTTAATGAAAACTGCCATTAATAATATGGAAGCTAAAGGTGCTGACACTAATTTAAGTATTACTGTTGTTCCTGCTCCGCCACACGTGGCTACTTTAACCATTAGTGTGTCTCGCATAGGAGATACAATTCCCCCAATGAACATGATAAACATAAGCATTAAGCCCATTGGTGCAATTTTTTTTAGTTCGCCAGTTTTAATATTCATAAAAACACCTTTCACACAAAAATAGCGCTTTTTGAGCGCAAAACATTAAATTAAACAACCTGACTAATTCAATTTTATTTTGAACTAACAACCTCCTCCCTAAAGATAATAACATAAGATTTTAAAAATTGCAATACAAAAATTAAAATTCATTTGTTAAATTTTGAATAACAATTGAATGTAGCTTTTGTTTTATCTGAAATATATAAATTGTTTTCTTTTAAATAAGCCATAATATAAACAGAATAAGCCGCTATTACCTCTTCTAGTGACGTTTCTGCTCTTGCTCGTAAATTTTCTGCATCACTATATTCGCGGTCATCTGATGTTATATCCGCTACTAAAACTATCTTCTCTAAAAGAGTCATATCTGCACGGCCAGTTGTGTGATTAAGAATTGCATTTAAAATTTCGTCATCTTTTACTTTTAACACGCTTTTAGCATAGGCTGCTCCGGCTGCTGCATGCCACAGTTTTTGGTTTTGGCGTTCGTTTTCACCAAATTCCACTTCTGCTGCTTCTATTAAACTAAGCTGTTCTTCTGGCGGCATCTCTTTAGCGATATCGTGTAAAATTGCCGCCGCTGATGCTTTAAATTCGTCTGCACCATAAATCTTAGCTAGTTTTTTAGCCTGTTGTTCAACAGCTAAAGTATGGCTATATCTTTCGGCCGAAACCAAATTTTTAACACAGTCTCTATAAGTTTGCAATGTTTTATTCGGATCGTTATCTTCCATAAGTTATTTCCCTACTTCCTTTATGTGCCTTTGCCTAAATATCTTAAACCGAGTAATATCATAAATTAAACGTATTATGATGCAAAATCCTATAAAAAGCACTCCAATTGGGTAAATATTAGCCTTAAGATTAAATTTTAATCTTGATTTTTGTTCGGCAAAATTTGGCGTTATAAAAATATTAAAATTCTTTGGGATAGAAATTAAAGCTAGCGCCGCGCATATAGTGCCATAAAGTGTTCCTGTCTTTTCCATATCTTTTACAAAAAACTTGAAATTAACAGCTGCTTTCGTTCGGACTCCAAAACAAAAAAAGCACTTTAATAAATGTATATAACTTTTCAGCATCTTTTTGCTCACAAATTGCTTGAGCTCCTTCGCTTTTTTTAAAAAATCATGCTTTTTTGTGTGTACTTTATTTAAGTTTACTTTTTCTGTTCCAACGTCGGCATTTTTGCCTTTAAAGTTTAACTTTTTTTTGAGTATTATTTTCTTGTTTATTTTGTTATTTGAACTTGCTATGTTTTGAGATAGACCATTTTTATCTTTTTGTTCTTGGGTTAAAAAGCTTTTACACCACATTAAATAGCGTAAATAGCCCATGAGTTTTTGATTGTATTTTAAATTAACATGAATTGGTATAAACATAATTATTAATAAACCAAGAAAAATGATCTTCAAAGCTTTCACTTCCGTTAGCAATTAGCTTTTGATTGTTATTTAGTTGCCTCTGCTATATGTTTTTTGTTTAACTGCTTTTTTTGTTCTGAAAGATTGCCCACAATGGTGTTGCAATAAATATTGTTGAGTAAATACCGCTAAGCATTCCTATAATCATAGGTAATGCAAACGATTGAATGGAAGTAATGTTATAGTAAAGTGAAATTATATACATAACTCCAACCGAAAGCACTGTGGTTACAGTTGTGTTGATCGTTCGTTTTAAAGATTGATTTATACTAAGGTTAACCAGATCATAGATTGGCGTTGCTTCTGGCATAAGTTCTTTATTTTCTCTAATGCGGTCATAAATAACAATGGTATCGTTTATTGAATAGCCAATTATTGTTAAAACCACTGCAATAAAATTGTCGTTAATTGGGAATTTTAGCAGTACAAATGCACCAAAAATCATTATAACATCGTGAATTAGTGCTAAAACCGCTGTAAAACCACCCAAAACTCCGCCAATTTTGCGGAACTTAAATGCAATAAACAAGACCATAAATATCAACACAAGCCCCATTGCTACTAAGCATTTAATAAAAAATTCGTGGCCCATAGTTGGATTTATGTTGCTAATAGCAATATTTTGAAAATTATTCCCTTTAAAGCTATTATTTAAAATCTTGTTAATGTTCTCTACCTCTTGAGAAGTTAAAGAATTGGGCAAAGCAATTATTACGTTCTTTGCTTTTGTTTTCACATCTGATGCCTGCTGGATATTAACCGACATTTGCATTTCATCTGCTAATTTTTTCTGCAATGTTTCTTTATTTAATGTTCCTTCGTAAGAATAGGTTAAAAGAGAACCGCCTTTAAACTGAATATCCAAATCTACACCTTTAGTAAATGTTACTACTGCAATTATTAAAACTAAAAAAATTGACAGTATAAATGGGTATTTTTTTATTGCCATAAAATCTATTTGCTTTTTATTACTCTTCATTCCTCTTACCCCCGTAAAGGCTTGCTTTTTTAAGTGATTTAAATCTTACAAGTGATTTGAGCATTAACTTAGCAGCTAACACTCCAAATAGAACGTTTGCAATTACTCCAACCATTAAAGTGTAGCCAAATGAATATATCGTTCCTGCTGTTGAAGGGCCAAACCATGCAAAAACCGGTTTGAATAACTTTGCAAACAAGCTGGATGGTGGGCCGAACGAGCCCATGAGCACTGCCGCAACAATAAGCACTGTTGTATTCCCATCTAAAATCGCAGTGGCACCTCTCTTAAAGCCAACGTCAATTGCTCCTTTAACTGTTTTGCCTTTTGCCATTTCTTCTTTAATTCGTTCAGAGATAATAACCCCTGCGTCTACACCCATACCGATAGAAAGTATTATTCCGGCTATTCCCGGCAATGTGAGTGTGAAACTTGGAATAAACGGTAAAAGCCCTGTTATTGCTGCAACCGTGAGTGATATCTGCCCCACTAAAGCAATAACATAAACTATTCCAGAAACTCTATAGTTAAATATCATAAACAGTGATACCAAAGCAAATGCAATCACTGCTGCTAAAAGCATTGCATCGCGTGCATTTATGCCGAGGGTTGGATTTATTACACTAAAGTTATCTGTTACTAGCTTGAACGGCAAAGCTCCATCGTTAATCTTGTTTGCTAGCTTTTTTGCTTCATTTATATTTCCCATTCCGTTGATCATTGCTTTACCGTCAGTGATCTCGGCCTGCACTCTTGGTGCAGAAATTAATTCATCATCCATCCAGATTGAAATTTGCCCGTTAGTTTTTACAAGTTTGCTTGTAGCTTCTTGAAACTTTTTAGCGCCTTCTTTATTCAATTCTAACGAGATCGTCGGTTCATTACTATTATCATATCTAACATATGCTTGTTGCACATCTGCACCGGTTAAAACCACATTAGAAAGCGTTACCCCTTTTGGCTTGCCTTGTTCGTCCCGCTCTGCACCTTCTCTAAATGTGAGTTTGGCTGTTGCTGCTAATTCTTTTATGGCCTCTTCCGGGTCAAACTCTGCTTCATCCTGCTTCCAAGGGAAGCGTACAATTACTCGCCCTTTGTTATAATCTGTGTATACTTCACTATCTGCAATATTTTGATCTAACAAACGCTGTTTAATTATATCTTCTGCAATTAACATATTTTCTTTATTAGGCTGCACACCCTCTTCTGGTTTAAAGGTAACATCTACACCACCTTTAATATCTATTCCCCATCTTATATCTTCTGCTCCTTTAATATATACTTTTTTTATATCGCCCCACTGGCTATTAACACCAGAAAAAGCCGCTGCAGACATTGTTACAATTGCAGCAAACACAAAGAAAAAAACGGATTTACTAACCCTTCTCATAATGAGCCTCCCCTAAAAAATTCTAAGATTAAAAAACTTAATTTAAAGTAGCGTGCTAATTAAACTCCATTTTGAATTATAACACTTTTTTGCATATTTTACTATATATTTTTATTAAATAATTTGCAGCGGTTCAAAATTTAGTGCATCTGCAGAGACTAATTTGAAAGGAATCCCTTCATACTCCTCATTAAAAGCGAACTGAATGCTGCTGCCATGAAGATGTGCATAGCAACACAGTTTTATTTTTTCTTTATAAGTTGATAGTATCTCTAATATCTTTTCTGACCGCTGTTTAATAAATATTGGCGGGTAATGTAAAAAAACAATAAGCTCTTTTGCACCTAATTCTAGTGCAGAAAGAATAGACCGTTCTAACCTCATTGTTTCGCGGTTAATTACCTTTTCGTTTTCTTCATCGCCTTCACCCAAAAGCCAACCACGTGACCCGCACAGCCCAATATTTTTAAATAAAAAAGCATTATTATGTAATAATTCTAGCGTGTTAAAATTATTATAAGCCCAAAATTCTTTTATTTTCTTTGCTGTGCTCCACCAATAATCATGATTGCCTTTAACGATTAATTTTTTGCCCGGCAACATATTCAAAAAGTTAAAGTCTTTTATAGTTTCTTCTAATTTAAGACCCCAAGAGATATCACCTGCAACTACAACAACATCATTGGCCTCTATTTTTTTTTGCCAATTGTCTTTTATTCTCTGTTCGTAATCTCCCCAGCCTTCAAAAATATCCATGCGCTTTTCTACACCAAATGATAGATGTAAATCTCCTATTGCAAATAAATGCATTTTTATTACTTAATTCTCCCCACTATGTTTTTACCTAAAAGAGCCCTCATAAATAAATTGTGAGGGCTCTTTTTATTTTGCTTTTATTTTGAGGTTTTTGTGCTTGTTGTACTGCTTTTTGAAGTGCTCTTTTTGCTACTTGACTTTGTGCTCTTTTTAGTGGTTGATTTCTTTTTTGTTGTTACTTCTACCTCTGTTGGAAAATTACTTGAAGAAACTTGTTTTAATGCAATCATATAAATCTCTTTAGTAGGGTCTATGCAGCCATCAATAAGTGTAAATGTAGCCGTGCCATCTTTTATTGTTGCTTCTAACTTCCTACTAAAATCAATTAAATTAGTGTTATCTGAAAGTTTGACCTTTTTTGCCAGCTCTTCTATATTAACCGGATAAACATATGCTTTTGTAACATCTTTCCACTTTTTAATTTCGTCATCGTTTTCTTCAAATGCATCTTCAAGCGGGTACGAAATTGTCATTTTATCGCTCATTGTTCCTGCAACATTTACAAAAAACATACTCTTCGCTTCTTTAATCGCTCTGTCTTCCATGTCTGGGCAAGTTTCAAAACCACCGCCAACTACACATGCCTTTTTTTGTGTTACAATCCTTGGAATATATATAGATACGTTATTAGGAAAATTGATTGTAAAATCGCGTTTTTTTGTTGCACGCATCTTAGTAAGCCCAGCTTGGGTTAGTTTTACTGAGTTAGTATACTTTACATTAATAGTATTATTTTGTGCCATCATAACCGCAGCACGATCTATTTTTTCTGGCGGCATTAAAGTCATGTTTATAATAAAATCTTTATCTTCGCCAGATGAAAAACATTTCAAATTAACATCTATTGTATATTTAACCTCTGAGGAAATATCTACATTTTCTGTAGGAAAGTCTAGCTGTACACCCCACACACCATTTTTTACGCCCGAAAGGCCATTTATATAAGTTGCAGACGCTTCCATACCTTTGATTGTTTTATTTTTGCTTATTTTTGTTGTAATTTTATAATCACTTTTAAAGTTGTCGGTCCCTTGATAAGTGTTGTCTTTATTACCAACAAATTTATTAGCACTTGCCGATTCACCAAAAACAATATAGTAGCTGCTGCCCATTCTGCCTGTTAGGTCACAAACTGTATTTTCGTCCGAAAAGCTGCAATTTTCATTATTACTTAAGCTTGGTGTATGTGAATTTGCCAAATCTACAATTAACATTTTTACATTTGCCATATCTATATTTGCTTCTGCCGCATATGTTTTGCAAACAAACATGTTAGACCCTAAACTCATTATTGCTGACATAAAAATTGAAACATATTTTTTTGTGTTCTTAACCATTAAAAACTTCCTTCCTTGTATATGTATTTTTTATAGTATATCATAAATCATCAATATTTGCAATCATATTCCTTTAATTGACGGTAGAAGAATACATATAAAACTCCATAATATATTATAGACCAACATATTCATGCCCGACATTAATTCTAGATGCCCATTTAATACAAAGTATAGCAGAAGAGCTACACCTAAAATTAAGCCTAAACATTGAATAAAAGTTGATACTTTTGCTGTGTTTTGAGCTTTTGCTGCCAAATTTACAGCAGAAGCCAAACCAAACAGTCTATCTTCCAATATAATCTCTGCCGGAGCATTTTCGAGTGCCATATCCTCTTCTTTTAATAGCCCGTTCGCAAATTGTGGCACAAGTTCAAATAGTTCTTGATCTAAATTATAAAGAGTTATTATATTATCTGCAGAAAGTGTTGCATCGTTAGTAGTTAACAAAATAACTATTTTATTTTTCTGCAGGTTATTTAATGCCCTTTTTGCTTTTAAAAGCGGTTTGTGACCAATAATAAACATCGCTAGCAAAGCTCCATCTAAAGCAATGTAAAGGGCTCTAGAAACAATTTCGCCTGGCTCATTTTGCAAATGCATCTTTTCAAACTCTCTAGAGGGTGTTCTTACTCCATGGTTTATCATAAGCCCTCTGGTACCAAATAAAATACGTTTATCACGCCACCAGCCAGAAAACCCCATATCTCCTTCAATATTTAAACTTTCTACATCTTCAAGCATGTCTTCATGGGCAAGCATTTTGCTAAACAAAGCAGCCATTTCTACTTTTGCAGCCTTTAAAATACTAGCTGTTCCTAATATTGCCAAATCTACATCACTTTCTTTAAAAAGTTCCATATTAAGAAGCTGCATATGTGTTTGGGCTAATATATCTTCACTTCTAACAACAACGCGCTCAACATTCTTTAGTGTATCTAAATCGTTAAGTGAATAAACCCCTGCTCCTGCTTTTTTTAAACGTTTAGAAAGTGAAAGTAAAAACATATTAGATGAAAGGTTGCCAAACATTGGTGCAGATATAATTAAAAGCCCTGCTAAAGCTGTCTCTATAAATATCCAATTGCTCTTTTTAAATAATAAATAACCCAGCAATGCAGCCGCTAACACAATAATGCTTGGTGATATATAGCGGCTTATTTTATCAAAATAACTTGGTTTTTCTAATTTGTCTAGCGCTCCATTAAACTCTTTTACCGGCACAGGCAGGCAAATATTGGAATTTTCTTGCCCCATAATATAATCCAATTGATTAGCCGGCTCAGATGCAATCTTTTTTATTGTAAATTTTTTATCTTTCTGCAAAATTAACGCGTTCTGGCAAGCCACTTTTAATAGAACATATTTATTAAATTGAAAGCAAGCTAAAGCAGCAGTTACTACAACACCATACATATTATTCCATTGTTGCGCAATTAAATATGGAGTTGCTATTGCAAATCCGCTTTGGATACACGCTCCCACCACCGCTAGGCTTATTAAACTATTACAGTTTGCTTTGAATTTGAAGAGCTGAGAAAATCCGTCTAAAATTATATCTGAACCTAAAATAACCGATATAATCAAGAAAGCGGCCTCAATAAGTGCTGAACTGATCTGGCTTGGGATAATTTGCAAAAATGCTGGTAACTTTTCTGCCATTGTATTTACTAAAAACAGCCAAAATAAAACAACAAAAGAACCTGTGCTAAGTATTAATTCCCAAAATACTGTCTTTCTTCTGTTATTTAATTCTTTTTTTATATAATTTATATCATCTCGATTTTGTTCTTCGTCATCTTCTTTATATGTATCTGCAATCTCAAAATTATTCAATGCTTCATTTAGCATTGCATCGTTTTCGATGTCTATATTACTGTTTTGCACAAATTCATCTGCTACTGTTTCTCTTTTTAATTGCAGCATCTCTTTTGTTGTTGCCGAGATTTCTATTGCTTCTACATTCGGCTTTATATCAGGATCTGAATTTAAATCAAACGGAATATCTAATCTAGTTGGTTCTACTTTAACCTCTATATTTTGTTCTTGTTTGGGCTCAGAAAAGCCTTTATTTTTTTTTATGTTGCGTAATCTAACCTCTTCAAGGATTTCATCTACGCTGAATTTATTATTGTTCATAAAAGCTCCCCTTTAATTTAAACATTGTTTAGTAACCTCTGCTATAACCACCCCTGCCGCTACAGATGCATTTAAAGAAAGTGGCTTGCCCGGCATTGGTATTGAGATTAAAAAGTCACTTTTTTGCCTAACTAAATGGCTAACGCCCTTACCCTCTGCTCCAATTACAATTGCCAAATCACCAGAAAATTTTGTTTTAAAAACATTTTCTCCGCCAAAATCCGCAGCATAAACCCAAATATTGTTTCTCTTTAAAAATTCAATTGTTTGAACAACATTATTCACCATAACAATTGGCAAGTGTTCGCCGCCACCTGATGCAATTTTTAAAACACTTGGAGTTACGCGAACGCTTCGATTTTTAGGAATTATAACACAAGTTACTCCAAACACGCAGCCTGTTCTAATTATTGCCCCTAAGTTATGTGGATCCTGTAAATGGTCTAAAATAACAGCAAAAAATCTTTTATTACTATTTTTTGTTCTGTTCACAACTTCTTCTAACTCTGCATATTTAAATTCATCTAAAAAAGCTACCACACCTTGATGGTTGCCTTTATAAAGTTTGTTTATCTCATTATATTCAACTGCTTTTATTTTTATCTTTGCTTGTTTTGCTGTCGTTAATAATATATTCAAATTCTGTTCTTTAGATTTTAAAAATATGATCTCTTTTATTTTAGAACCAGAAATAATAGCTTCGTATACAGAATGTTTACCAGCAATAAGCATTTGTTCTTTCATTGTTTATTGTTCACCGAAAATACATATTTATGATTTAAGAACTCATCTATAGCTAAACTAACTGGTTTTGCATCGTCTTGTTTTACTCTAATATCTAATCCGTCATAAATTTCTCTTGCTCTTTTTGCAATACCTACTACAATAAAATAATAACTATATTCAGAGCTATTTAATTTACTCATGTCTATTTGAATCATAATTTGCTGCTCCTTTATTTTACATTAAACTTATCTATAATACCAATAATTTCTTCCGTCACTAAACTAACATCGTTATTAGTTAATAATACATCGAATTTTTCAGCTTGTGCCATCTCCCAATGTGCCACTTGCATACGCTGTTCTACTTCTTCTGGTTTTTCGGTACCACGGCATATAAGCCTTTTTTTTAATTCTGCAAACGATGGTGACTTTAAAAAAATTAATAAAGCTTGTGGGTACATTTTTTTTACATTTAATGCCCCTTTTACATCAATTTCTAAAATCACATTAAAACCTGCTTTTAAATTCTGTTCTGTATATTCATAAGGAGTTCCATAATAGTTGCCATTATATTGTTCATATTCTAGCATCTTTTTATTCCGGATCTTGTCTTCAAATTCTTGCCTTGTAATAAAATAATAATGTTCGCCGTTCACTTCTCCTGTTCGCGGCTTTCTGGTTGTTGCAGAAATTGAAACGCGGCAGTTTTTTTTTAACCTAATAATTTCGCGTACCACAGTTCCTTTCCCTACCCCAGATGGCCCCGCTATAACAATTAACTTGCCGCGCAAAAGTATTCACTCCTCGAATAAAAAGCTTAAAAAATGTTGATTATATTGCCGTATACATTATATTTAGTTGTTAACTTCCACATTGTCTTTACGTGGAATACTGATGTATTCCACCTGATAATCTTGAACCTTACCCATACCCAATTTGGCAGCTTGCTCTTCTAGATTATGCGCACTCATTTTTTCCTCTAATTGTGACCTTACACGTAATTCTTCGCTTTCTAAAACTTCTAACTTTTTTGTATCTTGGTTGATTTGCTCTGTAAGCTCTGTTAGTTGAACTCTTAAAAAAAGTGAAATCATAATTAGTACTACTGATAAAACGCTTAAAAAAAATAAAAATTTAAAATTATTAGTTGTGTTTATTGCTCTTTCGTTTGTAATTACTTTAAATTCAACTTGTTCACGCTTTAATTGACGCGCAGAACTTAATTTATTCAATCATAAAACTCCTTTCTTGCCACAAAATAATAAAACAAATTGTATTCAATAGTGTAACATAATTTCAAAATGCTTAAACTAAACATGTAATCCTTAGATTAACATTTTTCTAGAATTCTAAGCTTGGCACTTTTTGCACGTTTATTTTGTTTTATCTCTTCCTCACTTGGAAGTATAGGATGTTTTGTAACCAAATTAGCTGTAATTTTGCCCCCACAAACACATACCGGAAATTCCTTAGGACAAATGCAGCCTCCCACAAATTGGCGAAACATATTCTTTACAATACGGTCTTCTAAAGAATGAAATGTGATAACCGACATTCTACCACCTGGCATCAAGACCTTAAATCCATCCTGCAAACCTTTTTTTAATGATTCTAGCTCACGGTTCACCTCAATGCGGATAGCCTGAAAAACTCGTTTAGAAGAATGCCCCCGTGCTTTTTTTGCAAACTGAGGAACAGCTTCTTCTATTATAGCGTTTAGTTCGCTAGTTGTTTCTATTAATTTGTTTTTACGTGCATCTTCTATATGTTTTGCTATTTTAAACGCAAATTTTTCTTCACCATATTCTTTAAAAATACGCGTAAGTTCTTCTACCGAATAAGTATTCACTATATCTTTCGCGGATCTGCCTACCTTTTCCATCCTCATGTCTAAGTATGCCGTTTTATTATAGCAAAAACCTCTATCTGCATTATCTATTTGATACGATGAAATTCCTAAGTCCATAATAAGACCAGCAATTTCTAAAATACCCAAGTTTTGTAAAACTTCTATTAAATTAGCAAAATTCGCCTTAACTACTTTAACATTGCTGTTATTGCAAAACCGCTGCAACAAAACCTCACAAGCGTCTGGATCTCTATCTAAAATAATAAGCTGACCGCTGTTAGCAAGTTGTTTTAAAATTAAACTCGAATGCCCGCCACCACCACCAGTTGCATCTATATACACTTTGCTTGGAATAACATGTAACCCTGCAACTGCCTCTGTTTGTAAGACACTTTTGTGAAAATATCGCAATTTTATTTTCTTCCTTTTAAAACTACTATGGTGGACAATAAAGGGCTCGAACCTTTGACCCTCCGCACGTGAAGCGGATGCTCTACCAACTGAGCTAATTGTCCATATACACAACATGTTTATAATAAATTGCCTAATTTTAGACAATAAAAATATGCTAGATTTTCTATCGTCTATTTTATCACATAAAAAAATTAAATGCAATAGATTTGTCGCAAAAAATACAAATTTTATTTATTTTTTTAATAAAAAAATACCTGGCTCTTTTTATTTATTTGCTGCCAGTAAAAGAACACGCGTATTTTACGCGTGTTCTTTTACTCGTTTATACATTTTTAGTCATTGTTAAAATTATTTAATTTATTTGTTAAATGTATAAAAAAGTCATCATCGCCGGAGCCAGAGTTGTTAAACAAACCATTTTTATCTCTATTTTCTTTAAAATTCGTTTTACCATTTTCTGGTTTTTCGAACTTAGTTGCAATTACTGTTATTTCTACTTCATCTTTCATTCTATCGTCAAATGTTACACCCCAGAAAATTTTAGCACTTGGGTGTGCTGCTTCTTTGATCATTGAGTTGGCAAGAGCTGTTTCAGAAAGACCAATATCTGGCGATGCAACAAAATTAACTAGCAATGCTTTTGCACCATCAATAGATGTTTCGAGCAACGGGCTAGAGATTGCCATTTCAACTGCTTCACGCGCTTTATCTTTGCCTGATCCTTTGCCCACACCCATATGAGCATCGCCGGCATCTTGCATAACTGCAGCAAGGTCAGCAAAATCTAGGTTAATAAGGCCGGTATCTGTTACAATTTTAGATATACACATTGTACCTTGTTTAAGAATATTATCTGCTGCCTTAAATGCATTTGCTAATGTTAAATTAGCATCTGGCAAAAGGCTTAATCTATCGTTAGGAATAACCAGCAAAGAGTCTACATGCTGGCGAAGTTCTAAAATGCCCATTTCAGCCTGTTCCATTCTATCTCTGCCTTCAAATTCAAACGGCTTAGTAACAATAGCAACCGTTAAAATACCTTGCTCTTTTGCTATTTCTGCCACAATTGGAGCTGCGCCTGTGCCTGTGCCGCCACCCATTCCAGCAGTAATAAAGATCATCTGGGCACCACGTAATGCTGCTTCTATTTCATCTCTGCTTTCTTCCGCTGCTTTTTGGCCGCGTTCTGGGTTGCCCCCAGCTCCTCTGCCTTTGGTTGATTTCTCGCCAATTACAATTTTTACATCCGCAAGAGATCTTTTTAATGCCTGACGGTCTGTGTTAATTGCTAAAAATTGTATATCGCTATCTCTTATAACTTCTGTACCTTCTCCTAACTTGTTCACAATACCGCTATCTATCATTCTATTAACAGCATTACCGCCGCCGCCACCTACTCCAACAATTTTTAATGCAACAACATCTTCGTTTAACTTTGTGTCTTTACTTACCGACATACTCACCCATGGCCTCCTTAAAACATTTTATATACAATTATTTATCCCATTCCCTTAACAACCATAAATAATTTACTGATCTTTTTCATCCGCCTGTTCGCTAGATTTGCTTTCTTTTGCACTTTGATCCTCTTTGTCTTTATCAACCACTTTAATTTTATCTTCAATCGGGCGCCAAATAGCCTGACGTGAAGTTAAAAACTCTGTTAGATCAATTTCGCTCTGTACATGTTCATCTATGCTTCCATTGAACATTGCCGCTAAAAATTGCATTTTATCATCTAACTGTTCTAAATTTCCAAATTCAACTTTTATGTTGTTTTCTGATCCACAATAGAATATTATATTTTGTATATCATCAAGGTTATAAGTTTTTATATTATGAATCTTTGCCTTTTTAGCACTATTGCGCAGTTCTGTAAAGGTTTTTAGCTTGCTCTTTGCCAATTCTTCTGTAATCGTTCTGCCAATAACAGGGTTGCTTACCTTTACATTTAATATTATATCTAAATCTTTCGGAATTGTCAAAGAATTTTTTTTCAAAATTTTACCTTTTTCACTCAAAATTATATATTTCCCTTTAAATTCTAGCGCAAAATCAGGCTTTGCTTTGTGCATTAAAAATAAAATAGTTCCTGGTAATTTTCTTTTTATTTCTGTATTTTCTGCATATAGCAATTTATTATCTATTTTTTTTGCAATATTGTTGAAATTATAACTAAAAATATTTTCCCCTTTTTTAACCCCACTAACTTTTATTATTGTAGCATCACTGTATGGCTTTTCTCCTTTAATTATAATGTTGTCGATTTTAAAAAATACGCCAAGTGAAAAATATACACAAATCAGTAAAGCAAATAAGATTACCAGAAGTACACCAAAACGTATGACTATTCTCCGTCTTCTCTTCCGCCTTCTAAGCGCATTCCGCCTTGCTTTCTTTGCTATATAATCACGCTCAAAATTTGTTCTTGTCGGCATAAAACACCCTCTGCTTTTATTTTTATTTATTTGCCACTTCTCTCAAAATACTATAAATAAGCTCTGCAGAATCTTTAATATGCATTAGTTTTATTCTCTCTGCCATTTTTATAAGTGTTTCCTCATTACTTAATAATTTATTTATTGTTTTCATCAAAATATTTCCATCTAAAGTTTTATCATCTAACATTATTCCTGCACCATTTTTTACAAGTACTTGAGCATTAAAAAATTGGTGATTCCCCGTCACATTCGGTGAAGGAATAAAAATTGCCGGTTTGCCTGCAGCTTGCAGTTCAGCAATAGAGATTGCCCCTGCACGTGAGATTACAAGATCCGCCGCGTTAATTACACGTGGCATGTTATATATATATTCTTGAATTACAACATTATCATGCTTTTCAAAATCAAAACTATGCGATTTTAAGTATTCAATGAATCTGTTATAATTTTTTGCCCCGGTTGCATGAATTAATCTAATATTACCTAACTCTTTATAGTTTAACAATAAATCTGCAACTGCTCTATTAATTCTCTCTGCCCCAAGGCTTCCACCATAAGAAACAATACAAAATTCATTTTGTGCCCAGCCTAGTTCTTCTCTTGCTTCTTGTTTAGAATATGCCCCAAACTCCGAATTTACCGGATTCCCAACCACTCGCAAAATGCGATGAGTTTTCTTTTTAAATTTACTTTTACAATTGTTCGATGGTAATAAAAGAGCATCTACTCTATTACCAAAAAGCTTTGTAGTAAGGCCTGGTTTTTCATTTTGTTCATGCATTACCACTTTAATTTTTAAACTTAACGCTTCTCGTATAACAGGAGCACTAACATATCCACCCGTGGCAAAAACTATATCTGGAGCAAAAACTTTTAAAATATTTTTTGATTCATGTATGGTTTTTATATATTTTTGAATCGCTTTGTAGTTTTTCTTCAACGATGCTAAAGAAAAATCTCTGCTGAGACCTGAAACTTGTATGCCCCTAAACCTCACACCTGCACGTTTCACCAAGTCTTCTTCCATTCCGCCAGCCCTGCCAATATATACCACTACGTCATCGTCTTTATGTTTTTTTATTTGATCAAAAACTGCAAGCGCCGAATTAATATGTCCGGCCGTACCGCCTCCTGTTAATACTACTCTCATACCATCTATGTCTCCTCTTTTTAAAAATTAAACTAAATAATGTCGCTTATTTCCGCCAAACTTACTTACAGAAAGTACCAAGCCCATCTCTGCCAACAGCATCATAAGCGATGTTCCTCCATAGCTAAAAAATGGCATACTAATCCCCGTGTTAGGGACTGTATTTGTAACAACCGCAATATTTAACAAAGTCTGCGTAGCTAACTGAACCATAATTCCAACCACTATCATAAAGCCAAATTTATCATGCGTTCTTTGTGCTATTCTAATCCCACGGTAAAATAAAGCTGCAAATATTAATATTATCACCACTGCACCAATAAGCCCCACTTCTTCACATACCACCGAAAATACAAAATCATTTTGAGCTTCTGGCAAATAAAGCTGCTTTTGCTTACTGTTACCTACACCCACGCCAAAAATTCCGCCTGCACCTATAGCATATAAAGATTGTATTGTTTGGTACCCCTTACCCTGTGGGTCTGCAAAAGGATCCAACCAATAACTAACCCGTGAAGCCGCATAATTTGCAATTCCAGGGGTAAATATTACAAACAACACAACAAATACAATAAATGCTCCACCAACCGCGAACCAAAATAAATTTGTGCCGCCAACAAACATCATTATAGCTCCAATTATAAAAATTAATACCGTGCCAGAAATATGCGGCTCTAAAAGCATTAACCCTGCAACAACAAGCATAAAACCAATTAATTTTGTAACACCAAATTTAAAAGTGTTCATACGTTTTTCATTAATTGTTATATATTTTGCAAAAATTATTATAATTGCAAGTTTAGCAACCTCAGAGGGTTGAAACGTTATCGGCCCCAAGGCAAGCCAACGCCTGGCACCATTAATTGGGTGCATAAATAAAACTAGCCCCAACAAAACCACTGCAAAACCGTAAAATAGTTCGGCATACTTAAATAGAATTTTATAGTCTATATTTCCTACTACAAACATTGCAACAACGCCAATAATTGCAAATATAAGCTGCCGAATTATAAAATGCCAGCTGTTTTCAAACTGATAATAGCTAACCACATAACTTGCCGAGCATAAAGAAATCAGCCCAATAGCCAATAGCACTAGCACAAGGCCAGAAAATTTACTATCAATTCTCTTTCTTTTAGGAGTCATTTGTTTTTTCATAAGCAAATCTGCCTTCTTTATATATAAAAATTATTTTGTTCCAAAGATCCTATCCCCTGCATCGCCAAGCCCTGGTGTAATGTAGCCATGCGAATTTAGTGAACTATCTAAAGAAGCAGTGTAAATTTCCACATCGGGGTGCATTCTTTCTAAAGCAGCAACCCCTTCTGGTGCTGCAATTATACAAACAAATTTAACCTGTTTGGCTCCTCTAGCTTTAATGTGCGATATTGCCTCAATTGCAGAGCCACCTGTGGCAAGCATTGGATCTACCACCACAACTTCACGCTCACTTATATCATTTGGTAATTTGCAATAATATTCAACCGGTTTAAGTGTTTTTGGGTCTCTATAAAGACCAATATGCCCCACTTTGGCCGTGGGTATTAAATTCAAAATGCCGCCAACCATACCTTCCCCTGCCCTTAAAATAGAAACCACTGCTAAATCTCTGCCGTAAAGTGTAAAGCCTTTCGTTCCTTCCAGTGGCGTCTCCACTTCTATCTCTTTTAGCTGCAAATTACGAGTAGCTTCATAGCATAAAAGCATTGCTACTTCTTCTATCAACTCTTTAAATTCTTTTGTACCTGTATTTCTATCTCTTAAAATAGTAAGCTTATGCTTAATCAACGGATGATCTGATATAAACAAAACTATTATTTCCTCCTCTAATGTTTTTTTATGTTCGCAATTCCTCAGTTTTTACTTTACTTTTTTAGGAATATCTATCTGCGGTGGTTTTAAATATTCCGGCATAGCTTCCCCCGCCGCGCGCCAATATTTTTTGTCAAAAGCTAACCTGCAAACCGAAACTGCTGATGGAAATATTAAGTCTTCTTTTAATATAAAAGTACAATTATTAGAATAAACCAAATTTGCTGCATTCCCAACTAAAACCACCGATTTGCTCAGCTCATTTGATAATTTCTTTAAATCTTCTTTTAATACATTAATATTCACTGTTCTATCTTGCCATCTGCGTAAAAACTTGCTTGTTTTATCATATTCAAAAAGACCGGCATACACATTATTACACCTGGCATCTAACACTGCACAAACAAGTTCGTTAAAATAAGCATTAAAACAGATATTATAAGCCAAAGCCTCTAATGTTGGCACAACAGCTACTGGTTTATGCCCAGCTACTGCAAAACCTTTTGCAACAGCAAGTCCAATTCTAAGCCCAGTGAACGAACCTGGCCCAGAAGAAACAGCAAAAACATCAATAGAATTAATGTTAGTTTTAGTAAAATCAAGCAAAGATATAATCATAGGCATTAGAGTTTTGCTGTGCACAATTGTAGTATTTGTGGTGATCTGCCCTAAAGTTTTTTCTTCTTCTTGCAATGCAACCGAAGTAGTACTTGTAGCAGTTTCTATGCCTAATATTTTCATACAAGCCTCCTAAATATTCAAGCCATAAACTTTTATCTCTCGCTTTTCATCTTTTAATTTCACTATCTGTATATCAATTCGTTGCTCCGGTAAATATTCTAACACGTTACTGCTCCACTCGATTATTAAAATTGCCTGCTGCGACAAAAAGTCAAAAAATCCTGTCGATTCCAAATCAAAAAAGCCTTTAACTCTATACATATCAAAATGATAGATTTTAAATTTACTACCACTATATATATTCACCAATGCAAACGTTGGGCTTGTTACTAACTCGGTTGATCCTAAACCCATAACTAACCCTCTGGCAAAACATGTTTTCCCAGCCCCCATTTCACCTTCTAAGGTAATTACTGCTGGCTGTTTTAATCTTTGCCCAATATTTTTTGCAATCTCTATAGTTTCTTGTGGAGAATTTGAAATCAATTTTGCCTACCTTCTTTTAGGAATCACCTTTATTCAAAATTTATCAAGTTAAAGTACATTTATAAAACAACAAATTAGTTATATACAATTATATATAATAATATCATAAAAATAAATAAGTTGCAATTTAATTCTAAATTTGTTAATTTATTCTTTTCATATTATAATTGCTGTCAACCTTTCAAACTTTACATGTTTTTATTTTAAAAGCTTTTTACCAATTTGATCCTTTTCGGCTGTAAAATTGCTTTTATTTACTTTATAAAATATTTTTCACTAATTTTATTCTTATTATTTTAGTTTTCTATAATTTTATAACTTTATTATATAAAATAAATGTAATTATATTTTATGCCTAATTTTTATCTTATTTACATAAATTTAATTGTTTTTTCGAAAATATTGTTCATTTCTATGTTATAATTCATATTAAGTAAATATTAATTTAGGAGATGATAGTAAATGAACAATGTAGAGTTTTCTGCTCTTTCGCTAGAAGAATTATTTTCAATAAATGGTGGTAGTGCTAAAGGAACTGAATATGCTTTAAAAAAGGCAGAAGAAGAAAAAAAAATTGTCAAAAAGCTACAAAGTTCACCTAATCCGTCCGTTGGTGGTGGAGCACGTTACAACCACGAGATGGCAAAAGCTGAAAAAAAAGTGGCCGACAGCATGACAAAAAAATCCGGCAAAAAATAAAACCAATCATGAAGTTAAAATTTTTCTATTAAATTAAAAAATAAGAACAAATTATCCTAGGCTTATAAGCCTAGGATAATTTGTTCTTATTTACGCTATCGTGATTTTATTGAACAATTCTTCTGCAACAACGTGCAAAATTAATTAACTATCTGTTTATGAATAACACCACTCTAATAATATACAAAGTTGCTTGAATTATTGCAACTAAAATTTCAAATTCATATATTTTTGTCAAGGCTTTTAATATATCGTTATAAAGGAGAGTTAAAATATGAATATGAAAATGTTTCAAAAAGCTAAAAACAAACCTAAAGCCGCTACACAAATCTGCACTCAAACTAGCCCTTCAAATTCTTCCGTTTTTGCAGATATAGAAGCAGATAGTGTAACTCAACTGGATTTAAAAAACTATAAAACAATTAGAGATTCTATTCCCATTGTAGATGCAGCAATAAGTAAAATCATCCGATTAATCGGTGGTTTTAAAATAGATACTTCAAATCCTATTATCTCTAAGCAGGTCAATAATTTTTTAGATAATGTAATAATTGTAGGTAATGGTAACGGTATAAATAATTTCATAACCTGTTATTTAGATAGTTTACTAACATATGGTAACGCTATAGGCGAAATTATTTTAAATTCAAACAATTCAGATATACTTGCCCTATTTAATGCTAACGTAACTCAAATTCAAGCCAAACGTAGTTCTAATTCAATTGCAACTGAATTTTGGTTAAACGCAAACTCACTATCACCTCAAAGAATAAAATGCCCACAACTATTATTATTTTCGGCATTAAACCCATCAGCCGGTGAAGTTAATGGTAATTCACTAATTAAAGGTCTGCAGTTAGTTGGTAATATCTTAATGAAAATCTACACTGCAATTGGTTCGAATTTCGATAGAATTGGTAATGTTAGATTTGCCGTTAATTACAAACCAGACCCCAGTGTAGAAATCGATTCCGTGCAAGAGATAGCACAAAATATAGCAACTCAGTGGGAAAAAACAATGCAGACTCCAAGCGATGGCAATATTCGCGACTTTGTAGCAATCGGTGATATGGAAATTAAGGTCATAGGCGCAGATAATAATGCAATAGATACCACAGCCCCAGTGCGCCAGATGCTTGAACAGATCGTAGCTAAATTAAGCATTCCTCCATTTCTATTAGGCCTTAATTGGTCCACTACAGAACGCATGAGCAAACAGCAATGTGAGATTTTAATTAGCGAGATTCAAAGCTATCGCCGAATTTTATCTCCTATAATAAGTAAAATTGTAAGATTGTGGTTAAGGCTGCACGATTTCGAATCTGACTTTTCTATAGTTTGGGAAAAAATCAATCTTCAAGACGAAGTTTCTCAAGCCCGCGCACAACTCATGTTCAACCAGGCAAAACGTTTAGAATCTGAACAAGCAATCTAATCAATCTCTATTGCTATTATAAAAAGAGCCAACGGTTGTTACCCCGTTAGCTCTTTTTTGCTCTACACTATCTTAAATCTCACATACTTCGTGCCATCTGCTCCAATTGTTGTTCCTTCTAATTTATATCCTGGTTTTGGCTCGCAGTAAAATTCGGGCTTTCCTGTGGTTAGATTATATCTATACCCGGCTTCCCCTCCAACACCGCTCAAAACTCTGGGCAGGCCATTTAATGTGCTGTAAACTGCGTGTTTAATTTCAAAATCTGTAGTTGCTGTGCCGCCTTTATATTCATCTGTTTCTGCTATTGTAGCCCTCACTGTATATTCTCCCACAGCTGTTGGCACCTCGCTTGAATATGTTTCATCAGCTGTGCCTTTAACTTTATATTCATAGGTCACTGCTCCGCCACCGTTATTCCCGCTAACTCTTGGGCCGTTTGCTCGTCCTTTATAACTCCATCCGGCTACGCTTACAGTTGGGCTAATATCTGCTTTCTCTTCAAATTCAACTGCTATTTCTTGCTCTGGATTTGTAAATAGTCCATATTTCATACTCTCTGTGGCCAAGTTTTCCACATCAATAAAGCTTTCCATTTCTGCAGGTGCTGTTGTTGCCACCTTTTTTGCATAGGTCACATTGTCATCCGTGGTTTCTAGCCAAACGCGGCAGTTGGCAAAACTTGTTAGCCCTGTATGAATATCATTGTTTGCGTTAATTGTTTCACTTTGGGTTATTTGTTTTGAATATACCCAGTCGCTCGTGCCATCGTTGCCCTGAATGTAGAGGTAAACATCGCCACCCTCCGCAGCTTTTGTTACCGTAATGGTATTGCCTGTGACCGTCGCAGACGAACTAATTTTAGGGGTTGTTGTGTCATCTGCAACACGGAGGTATACCCCATCGCTGAGGGCGCTAGATGATGCTGCTGCTGGCGCAGCAGCGGATGCGAAGATGACAGATTGCAGATTCAGCGCGCAAGCGGGGACGCACCTATTGCTATCGTCGACAGTGTGGTAACCACATAGCTGCCAGTCCTAGCATTCAGCGCATAGTTGCTATAGCTCGCGTTCGGAGAACGCAACCAGAACCATTTGTTCCCAGTTATGTAAGGGCTTCCCTCTGGGCCGTTATCCAAAAGCGCATCGTAGTTACCCACTTGCTCTAGCCTATCTAGAAATTCTCTTGATGCCAGGGCCACTTTCAAGTTGTCGTTTACTCCCACTGTCATATACAACATCTGCAGTAAATCTTCTCGTTCCGGAAGCTCCGTAACATATGCACTCGATGAAGGCATAATATCACTGCCACCTAAATACAGCTTATCCGTTGTGCTGTAATATACATCATTTTTGCTGTCATGCGTCCGCACCGTTGTTTCTTTCATCAAACCTTGTTCTGCTGCACTAAATCGGTCTGTTACCGGCTCCCCATTACTATCTGTAATATACCCCTGCAACGTTTTTCTTATATCACTTCCACCATAGTGGTTTGGGTGTACTTCTTCTATTGTAACTGCTTGGTCAAGAGATACAATAGGAGTAGATGTAATAGGCTGTTCATCCTCATCATACACACAACCCCACTCTTCGCTATAGTCGTGATCATTCTCCCTATCCGAATAAAATTGCTGGCTATTACTCATCGGCTGGTCTGGGTCACACAAAAGCACCAAAGCCCCTTCATCCTTGTTTGTGCCATAGCCACTCGCTTGGTACCCTGCAATCCACCAACCTTGTGCTGCGTTTGCCTGCACTCCTGCTCCATAAATATAGCATTCTTCTTCGCCGTCGCCCCCTATATACATTAGTGTATCTGCTCCACCAATTGTTCCCTCTGTAAAATAACCATATCCTTTTAATTCATTATACCTGTCCTCATCAATTATTTCATAAAAATGTTCACCATCTGTATAATAATTCGGATTTTTACCAAAATACACTTTTTGTGCAACTTTAGTTTGTCCATAACCTTCAAGTGTATATGCTCCCCCTGCCGCCACAGTTCCTGTAACTTCTGCTCCATCCACTGTTATTCCTTTCAGCTTCTGCCCAGCACCTGGTGTGGCTGTTAGCTGGTAGCTAACCTCTCCGTTTTCTCCTGTTACCTTTTCTAACTTCACTATTCCTGTCCCGGTTTGGGTAATGTTTGCCTCAGCTGTTATATCTTCTAAGGTTCCCGCTCTCACTTTAAAATTTGCGGGGTTTAAAATAGAACTCGCTATCAGGCAAAACGCCGTACCCCCCCCCTAAAAATCTTTTAATCATGCTCTTACATTCCCCCATGCTTGTTCCTTCCTTCCTTCTTCGCTTAATTGTTATGTATATTTATTATTGCATAATAAATATTTTTTGTCAACTTTGTTTTAAAATTATTATACATTCTAAATATCAGGTTAAAAGCTAAAATAATAGCCTCGCGTAAACGAGGCTATTATTTTTATTAAAAATTCAAATTTTAAATTAATTTATTGCAATAAATATTCAATTCACATGTCAAACAACGTGGTTTGCGCGCCACACATACTTCTCTGCCAAAAAACACCAAACGGTGGCAAAAATCCGTAGATTCCTCAGGTGGCAGCAATAACCTTAGCTCTGCTTCCACCTTGGCTGGTACGGTTGTTTTGCAAATTCCTACACGATTCATAATTCTAATGCAATGAGTATCACAAACAACAGATGGTTTTTTAAAAACATCACCAATAATTAAATTCGCGGTTTTCCTCCCAATACCAGGTAACTTCTGCAAAGTTTCAATATCACTAGGCAGTTCTCCACCAAAATCTTTAATTATCATCGCACAACTGCCAATAATATCGCGCGCTTTCATTCTAAAAAGCCCACACGGTTTAATTATCTCCTCAATCTCTTCAACTTTGGCATTTGCAAACGATTCCAGAGTTTTATATTTAGCAAATAATTCACGTGTAACCATGTTTACCCGCTCATCTTTACACTGCGAAGAAAGCCGACCAGCAATCATCAGTTCGTAGCCAGATTTATATTTTAACATACATTTAATTTCTGGGTACCTTTTTTTTAAAATAGAAATTATCTTCAAGATTTTTTCTTGTCGTTTCATCTTAACTTTCCTGCTTTAATTTCTTGTTTTTATACCAAAGTGTTACCCCTGCAAACACAAATAATAAAAGAGAAACCGCTTGAGATATTCTAACATTGCCGAGCATCAAACTGTCTGTTCTAAGCCCCTCTATAAAAAACCTTCCAAAACTATACCATAAAATATAAATTGCAAATAGTTCCCCATCAAACTTTTTACGTTTAGAATAAGCTGCAATAAAAACAAAACCCAATAAACACCAAACCGATTCATAAAGAAAACATGGATGCACCGGTAAATCTGGGTTAACATCTACTCCAGCAGCCTGCAATGCTCCCAACATTCTTTTAATCGGTAAACTTGTCATTCCCCAAGGTAGATCTGTATTGCAACCAAAAGCCTCCATATTAAAAAAATTCCCCCAGCGTCCAATTGCTTGCGCTATAATCACACCACCTGCCATAAGATCAAGCAGCGGTAATAATTTAACTTTTTTTACTTTGGCGGTAGCAACCATTGCAAGCCCTCCACCAATTAACCCACCATAAATAGCAATCCCACCGTTCCTTATGTTTATAGCTTCAAAAAACGTGTGAATATTTTTATGGTTAAAAATAATGTAATATAACCTCGCTCCAATAACTCCACCAACAATAACCCAGGTAATAATAGAGGTTAGTGCATCCGCATTAATATTAAAACGCTTCGCACGCAAAAAGATATAACAAATTGCCACAAGCATTGCACACATTACAATAATTCCATACCAATAAATATCCAAGCCAAAAATAGAAAACGCCACACTACTAAAATTAAAACTAAGCCCCAATTTTGGGAATAATAATTCATGCTTAAGCATTAAACTCTCTCCTTATATCTTCTTTATAACCGCACCATTTTAATTTTAAATAAATCATTCCCAAGTGTTACATCTTTTTCAAATTCAGCATTTTCTAAATCCTTTAAGAATTCAACAGCTAACGTTTCTTTTGCAATCTGGCTGCTAAATTTAAAAATCACTTCGTTTAACTTTTTAGCCTCGGAACACAGCGCTAATTTTATCCTCTGCTCAACTTTAAAACCTGCTTCTTTTCTGGCAACCTGGCAATTCCTCACAATCTCACGAAAAATCCCTTCACTAATTAGTTCGTCCGAAAGTGTAATATCTAGCGCTACAATAAGCTCGCCCTCCTGTGTTAACTTTAGCCCGGTTTTCGCAGCTTTATTAACTACAAATAATTCTGGTGCAAGGGCAACATCCATTCCAGAAAGCCGCACAAACTCATTGGCTTTAATCTTCTTTATAGCTTCTGCAATCTCCTCAGCTGATGCTGTTTCTAAAGCCTGCTTAAATTCATTCACTCTAGATTTAAGCACATTCCCAGCTTCTTTAAAATTAACCGTTAAAAATTCCATCTGCAAACTTGAATCATCTTGCAAAAGCTCTAACTTTTTCACATTTAGCTCGTCCATAATTATAGCCTCTGCTAAAGTAACTGCCTGCATTTTTCTTTGCGGTAGAACCACACTCAAACATTTAAGAGGTTGCTTTACCTTCAATTGATTTTCATTTCTAATCTTTAATGCCAAATTAATAATTTTGCGCACAAATTCCGTATCTAAAAGCAATTTTTCTTCTTCCGGTAATAACTCCTCTGGTTTAATAAATTCATTAAAATGCACAGAAACTTCCGTGTCTTCTTCAAATTGCCTAATTAAATTTTGCCAAATAAATTCGGTCATAAACGGTATAATCGGCGCCATAACAATAACTAATTTTTTAATTGCATCATAAAGCGATGAATAAGCTGCTAATTTGTTTGCAGAATCTCCACTCTGCCAAAATCTCTTCCGGTTAATTCTAATATACCAGTTAGAGATATCATCCACACAACGTTCAAACTCCGCCACCACGTTTTGCGCCCAATACCCTTCAAACGCAGTTTTTGCCTTGCTAACAAACTGCTTAACCCGAGCATTTAACCACCTGTCTGTTGCGTCAAGGTCAGTATCCGCTACCTTTTTAATGCACTTTTTGCCTTCAATACTTGCATAGGTATTAAAGAACACATAAATATTCCAAAAACCAAGTAACTTGCGCCTAACTTCCTCACCTAAATTAAAGCCAAATCTAACATCGTTTGTAATGTTAGCGCCGGCAAACAAATAACGTACCACATCAGAACCTAATTTTTCGGCAGCCTCTTCAAACTTAATCATAAACCCGGTTTTAGAAAACTTAGAGCCATCTTCAGCAACCACACTAGCATAAGCAGTTACATGTTCATAAGGTGCTTTACCCGTTAACGTAACGCTCATAAACAACATAGAATAAAACCACAGCCGTACCTGCTCTTTCATTTCTGTAATCCACTCTGCCGGGTAATACTTATTCCAATATTCCTTATCCTCAAAATATTTCAAGGTAGAAAACGGCACAATTCCCGCATCTAACCACACATCGCCAACATCCGGGATCTTTTTCACTTTTTCTCCGCACTTTGGGCAATCAATCGTCAGTTCATCTACCCACGGCCTGTGCAGATGTGGAATTTTATCTAACCCTTTTGCACCCAAACGTTCAAGCTCTTCTTTAGAGCCTACAACTGTTACTTTGCCACAATTCGGGCATTCAAAAATCGGTAACGGTAACCCATAAAACCGCTTGCGCGAGATTCCCCAGTCGCCCATGTTAGCCAGCCAGTCGCTCATACGCTTGCCCATATATGCCGGTTCCCATTTAATTGTTTCGTTAGCTGCTAACAATTTAGGCTTAATTTCTTCTGTACAAATAAACCATTCACTCACTAACCTAAATAAAATCTCTGTTTTGCAACGCCAACAAACTGGGTAACTATGCGTGATTTTTTGCGTTTTAAAAAATTTGTTTTGCTTTTTTAGCTCTTCAAAAATATCTTCTGCAACAAGTTTGGCATTTTTACCGCTCAAAAATCCATAACCCTCGTAAAATATACCACTTTCATCAACCGGGCAAATTCCTTCAATGCCAAGCGGTTTGCACAGCTCAAAGTCTTCAAGGCCACAACCCGGTGCAATGTGAACAACACCACTCCCCTCATCAGCGGCAACATCCTTCCACGGTAAAATCTTATGCACACGCCCTTTTTGCGCTTCAAACTCAGGGAAGAACGTTTCATATTCCAAGGAAACCAGCTCTTCTCCTTTCATCTTGCTCAAAACTTGCTTTTCGCCTTCAATATATTTTATAGCATTTTTGCAAAGCACAATCGGCCGTTCTAATCCTTGGCACTTAACAACAAAATATTCAAGCTCCGGGTTAACTGCTAAAGCTATATTTGCAGAAAGCGTCCACGGTGTTGTCGTCCACACTAATATATCAAAATCTTTCCCTTTAACCGGTAACTTTGCAAACACCGAGACATGCTCTACTGTTTTGTAAGAGCCTGTCATCTCATGTTCCGAAAGAGACGTTCCACACCTAGGGCACCAAGGCATTGGGCGAGCAGCTTTTTTAATCCAGCCGTTGTCTGCACAAACCTTTAAAAAATGCCAGATTGCTGTAATATTTTCATCGGTGTTTGTGTAATAAGAATTCTCCCAATCCATCCATTGCCCCAAACGTTTAGATTGCTCCGTTATGATTTTAGAATACTTATCAACACGTTCCATACACTTAGACGTAAATCGATCTAAACCATAGTCTTCCACATCTTTTTTGTTTTTAAACCCTAGCTCTTTTTCAACTTCAACTTCCACCCAAAGCCCCTGACCATCAAATCCGCTGCAATAGTGAGATGTGTGGCCTGTCATACTCTTATACCGCAAAAATACATCTTTGAGTGTTCTGCCCCAAGCATGATGCACTCCCATAGGGTTGTTTGCGGTAACAGGGCCATCTAAAAACCTAAATAGTTTTTTATCTTTGTTTTTTTCTTGCAGAGTTTTAAAACAGTTGTTTTCTTCCCAAAATTTTAAGATCTCATGTTCCATTTCAATAAAGTTCATATTACTAATATCCTTCATTATTATTTACCCCTCCTCGTTAATAGTTTTTTGCATATCTAAACATAAACTTTTAAGTTTAATAAGCTCGTTCATCGCTTCAATTGGCGTTAAAACATTCACATCAAGCTGCTCAACAAATTCAACTATATTAGGAGCAATTTTTTCTTCTTCCTCTGTCAATTCTGTCCCTACTACATTTTTGTGTACAGCCTTATGTTCAACTTCCAGTTCGTGCAAAATTTCAAACGCTCTGTCAATTACTCTTTTTGGTAATTTAGAAAGCCTAGAAACTTCAATTCCATAGCTTTTGTTTGCCGCCCCTTTTACAATTCGTTTTAAAAACACAATATCGTTTTCTCTTTTTTTAACTGCAATATTATAATTACTAACCGAGTCAAAATCCGCTTCAATATCTGTTATTTCATGGTAATGGGTAGCAAACAAAGTTTTGGCTCCGCAAATATCTTTGTCTAAAATATATTCCAAAATCGCCCTGGCAATACTCATCCCGTCATAAGTAGAGGTTCCTCGCCCTACCTCATCTAAAATAATCAAGCTTTGACTAGTGGCATTGTTTAAAATATACGCCACTTCACTCATCTCTACCATAAACGTAGATTGCCCAGACATAATATCATCGCTAGCACCAATTCGGGTATAAATTCCATCCACAAGCCCAATATGAGCATAAGAAGCCGGAACAAAACACCCAACTTGCGCCATTAAAACAATCAAAGCATTCTGCTTCATATAAGTAGATTTCCCGGCCATGTTCGGCCCTGTAATAATTGCCACTTGATTTTTATCACAGTCTAAAAGGCAATCATTTGCCACAAAGCCGCCGTTTGCCAGAGCTGTTTCAACCACCGGATGCCTGCCATCTTTAATTTCAATTACCCCTAATCTGTCTACAATTGGTTTAACATACCTATTTGCAATAGAAACCGAAGCAAATGAACATAAAAGATCCAAATTTGCAATCAAATCTGCTGCTTTCTGAATCCTATCTGTTTGCTTTGCCACCGCTTTTACTAGATGTGCAAATATTTCCGCCTCTAAAAGTAATAATTTGTCGTGAGCTGTGGTTATTCTATCTTCCAGTTCTTTTAACTCTTTAGTAATATAACGTTCGCAATTAGCTAAAGTCTGTTTTCTAATATAATCTTCTGGCACCAGTTTTGAATTTAAGTGCGAAACTTCTATAAAATAGCCAAAAACTCTGTTATACCCAATTTTTAATGTTTTAATACCTGTTCGTTCACGTTCACTCTGTTCAATTTTTGCAATATATTTCTTTGAATTTTTTAAAACATCACGCAAACTATCCACTTCGCTATTGTGACCATCTTTTATCACACCAAGATCTTTAACATTTGCCGGCACTTCTTCAGAAAGCACAATATCAATTAAAGTCTGCATATCTTTTAGCACATCAAATTTTTCAAAAATCCCTTTAAGAGCTGCCGATTCCGCTCCATTTAAATCTGATTTCAAAAGCGGTAAGCTTCTAAGTGCAAATTCAAAACTCCTCAGCTCCCGTGGAGTAACACTACCAAAAACAATCTTAGTTAGCACCCGTTCAATATCAAACACGCAAGAAAGATGTTCAGAAAGACAAAAAAGCCGTTCGCTATCATTTACTAATTCTTCCACACCATTCAATCGTTTGTTTATAACCGCTAAGTTCACAAGCGGCCGTGCTAAACATTTACGCAACAAACGCTTTCCCATTGCAGTTTTAGTTTTGTCTAAAACCCCTAATAATGACCCTCTTTTGCTTTTGGTTTGGGAATTCTCTAATAAATCCAGATTTTTTTGCGAATTACTATCTAAATTCATAAACTGTGATTCTTGATAAAAATCGATATCGCTCAACCTTTTTAGTCCGTTCTTTTGATTTTCATACAAATAAGAAAGCAAAGCTCCTAATGCTCTTACTCCCTCTGTGATGTTTTTAATTCCCAAATTCTCTAAGTTTTGCTCCTCAAAATGTTTACTTATAACCATTTTAGCTTTTTGCTCGTCAAATTCCTCAGCACCCAGTACATCTGCCGTACACATTAAACGCTCTTGTAAAAAAGTCATAACATAGCCTAAATCTTTTACTTCAATATTGATCAAAAGTTCCTTTGGTTCAAATCTAGAAAGCTCATTTACAATCTTATATTCTAAATTCTCACCTAAAAGGTCTGTAACAAACAGTTCACCAGTTGAAGTATCGGCAAAGCACAAACCTGCCTTTTTAAAAATCTCGTCAAAAAAAAGGCAGCAAATATAATTGTTTTTATCTTCTTTTAATATATCCGTCTCTATAATTGTGCCTGGGGTAACAACTCTAATTACTTCGCGCCGCACCAAACCCGATGCTTTTGCCGGATCTTCTACCTGCTCACAAATAGCTACTTTAAACCCCTTACTAACCAATTTAGCCACATACCCTTCATAGGCATGCGCAGGCACTCCACACATTGGTGCACGTTCTTTTTGGCCACAATCTTTACCTGTTAATGTAAGTTCCAGTTCCTTAGAGCAAAGTATAGCATCGTCAAAGAACATCTCATAAAAATCACCTACCCTAAAGAACAGGATATGATTTTTATGTTTATTTTTAAATGCAAAATACTGTTGCATCATTGGTGAAAGCGCACCCATTCATTTTCTCCTTCTTAAAAATTCTTTTAACGCATAGCATACCTATATATTTACCTTTCAGTTTGCCAAAAAGATAAATACTATCTAAACTTAAAATAATATTAATTATGCCCTTTGGTTCAGTGGCAGCCAGCACAGCCACCACAATCGCCAGCACAACCTGCATATGCATCCGGGTCTACTGTCATAGGGTCAGCTCCGTTAATAGCTTCAACTAAAATAAAATTAATATCTTTAACAAGTTTATCTAGCTTCTCTTTTGCATGGTTAAAATCCTTCATATTCTCGTTATTCATAATAGATTCATAGCTTTCTCTTACCTCTGCATTAATTTGCTTAATTTTTTCTTCATCTCGTTCTTTTTGAGTTAGTTCAAAGTTAAGATCTGCTTTTTTACTATTAAATTCTTCAATGCTTTTTTGCAATTCTGTGTCTGCATTCATATTTTTTTCCGCATCTTTATAACTTGTAATCAATTCGTCTTTCTGAATTTTTTTAGCAAATTCTCTAAATAAATCTAATATTTCCATAACTTCTTCTCCTATCTAATTTTAAATTATTTGCCCCCATAAACTTCTGCGCTGAGCTTTTGTAATTTTAACATTCACAAATTTATTAACCATGCTTTCTGTACCTTCAAATTCCACTAAAAAATTCTGGTCACATTTGCCCGCAAGAATTACTTCCCCATTTTCAACCTTAAAATGGTCCGGCAGCACCTGCTTTTCTTTTCCTATCTGCTCTTTGTGTTTTTCTGCACCAATTTCTTCTTGCGACTTCACAAGCTCAGTAAACCAAGCTTTTTTTAAAGAACTAGGCACCACATCTGGCAACTTTTCTGCAGCTGTTCCCGGCCGCTTAGAAAATAAAAACATAAATAAAAATGCAAATTCTACTTGCTTTATCAGTTCAAGCGTTTGTTCAAAATCTTGCCTTGTTTCACCTGGGAACCCTACAATTACATCGCTACTAAGCGAACAATCCGGCAATTTTGCTTTAATCTTATTAATTAGCTCCAAATACTTCTCTCTGGTATACTTCCGATTCATATTCTTTAAAACTTCGTTGCTCCCACTTTGAAGCGGCAGGTGTATATGCCTGCAGATTTTTTTATTCTTAGCAATAACCTCTAGTAATTCGTCAGACATATCTTTAGGGTGCGAAGTTAAAAAGCGAATTCTAAAATCACCGTCAAGCTCTGCAACCTTTTGCAATAGCTTTGCAAAATTAATATCCTCCGCAAGCCCTTTGCCATATGAATTAACATTCTGCCCCAAAAGTAAAATTTCTTTTTTATTCTGCGCAATTGCTTCTTTTACTTCTGCAATAATATTCTCTGGTTCCCGGCTTCTTTCGTGCCCTCTAACATACGGCACCACACAATAGCTGCAAAAATTATCACAGCCATACATAATAGGAATTTGGCATGTAGGGCCAACACTCCTTTTAACTGGCAAACCTTCAAAAATTTCATCATTTAGTTTAGTCTGTAAAATCTTCTCTTTCTTAGTAATAACCTTAAAAATAAACTCCGGCAGCATGTGAATTAAATTCGTGCCAAATACCATATCAACAAACGAAAAACGCTTTAATATTCCATCTGCCACTCCCTGCTGCTCAACCATACAACCACACACGCCAATAATTAACGCTCTATTTTTACGCTTTAAAAGTTTTAACGCGCCAATATTGCCAAACACTCGCTCATTTGCTGTATGCCTTACTCCACAGGTATTAAATATAATAATGTCACTTTCTGTTACATTTGCCGCTTCTGCACAACCCATTAATTCTAGTAGTCCTGCAATTCTTTCACTGTCTGCAAAATTCTGCTGGCAACCATAAGATCTCACGAAATATTTAAGCGGTTCTCTTTTAGCATGGTTTAATTCCTGCACAAATTCAATTGCCTCTTTACTGCACACTGAGTTTATTTCCAAAGTAAGTCATCTCTCCCCAAAAATTTTAATCTTCTTGTTTAACAAAAAGATCTTTCCCTACTCCGCATAAAGGGCAACCAAAATCTTCTGGTACATCTTCCCATTTTGTCCCCGGTGCAATCCCACCTTCTGGGTAACCAATTTCTTCATCATACACCCAATTACAAACTGTGCAAACATATTTAGCCATTTTTAATTCCTCCATTTCATCAAATAAATTTAAACATATAATATATAGAGTATTTTTAAATATTATATCATACAACCGCTTAAAATGCAAAAGTCATAATGTCGGTTCTCATTTCCATTATTAGTAATTTCAACATTAAAAAAATTTAAAACTTATTTTAAAAATCGGTTTAAATCAACAATAAAAGCCACCCTATAACTTTTAGGATGACTTTACCTCTTCTATTATATTACATGTTAATATCTTTTATGCAAAGTTTTCCATTTTCAATTTGCAAAATTGATTTTGCATTTTTTAATACTTCTTTATCATGTGTTATCAATAATACCAAACTTGTTTTCGCCATCTCTTCAATAACATTCTGCACTAATAACATATTATCTTTATCTAATGCAGATGTAATTTCATCTAATATATTAATCTCTGCATGTTTTAAATATGTTCTAGCTAATACAAGTCTTTGAATTTCTCCACCAGAAAAATTAATATTTTCTGTTATAACCGTATTATATTTCTCCGGCAAGCTTTCTATTTTGTTGTGAAGGTTTAAACGTTTGCATATTGTCATAATTTCTTCATCTAAAATATTTGGTTCATCTAATTTTAAATTTTGAAAAACTGTTTTATTAAACAATTGCATTGTCTGTGATGTGTATCTTACATATTCTCTTATAGCATTGCTCTTCTCTGGTTTCATATCTGTTTCCAGCTCAATTTTAATATTACCATTCGTTGGTTTATATAAATCCAAAATTAAACGTGCCAGTGTGCTTTTGCCAGAACCTGACTCCCCTACAACTCCGTAAAGACCATTTCCTTTTAAACAAAAACTTACATTGTCAATAACAAGGTTATTTGTATTTTCATATTGAAAGCTAACATTTTTAAAGCATATTTGTTTTTCTTTTCTTTTAAATATAATTTCATTAGATTTTTCATTTTCTATATCTAAAAAATCTGCTAAACGTTTTAAGGTAGGTTTTATCTCTCTAAATTTTATATTAGCATTAATTAACTGTTGAATCGGATTTATCATCATTTGAAAATAAACATCAAAAGCAATTACACTGCCTATAGTTAAATAATCTCTAGTTATTAAATAAAAACCAAAACAATATATTATAACCATAGCACTAACAATTATAGCATTATTTATACTGTCTATCATTGCATATCTCTTGCTTTTTTGTATATTAAAATCACAAACATGTGCCGTGGCTTCAAAAAAGTGTTTCTTCAGATAATCTTCAATAGTTAATGTCTTTACCGATTCAATATTATTTATATTTTGTTTAATATCAGTTAACAAGTTATCTTTTTCTTTTAAAATTTTAGCCGAAACTCTTTCAATATGCTTTCCTACTAATATGTTAAAAATTATAAATATTAACAAAATACAACCCAGCATTAAAGTTATTGGCATAGAAATAAACAACATACCAATAACTATTAATGCAACATATAGAATATTTTGAAAAACCGAAAACATAAAATCATTCAAAAATAAACTAAAGTCATCACTGTCATTCATTAAACGTGCAATAATCGTCCCAGATGTTACCTTTTCAAAAAACGTTAAAGGTGCTTTTAATATTTTGCAAAATAGTTTGTTTCTTATTCTAAATGTCATTTTATTAGATAAATACGAGAAAACACGGGTATTAAGATAAATAAAAACTGACTGCAAAAAACATGCACCTAAAAAAATAAACATGTCTGTTTTTACACTTGAAAGCATTTTTGTTTTTACAATTGTATCAATTAAACGTTTAGACATATACGGTGTAATCACAACTGTAACACTTAACAATACAGAAGAAATTAAACCTATTGTTTCGGCATTAATATAATGTTTTAATAATTTAAAAAGATATTTACCAAAGTTGCTTTTATTGTGCTGCATACACAGAGAATTCCCTTCTTAAATTCATATAATATCCTCCCCTGTGATTAATTTTTACCACACAAAGGAGGATATTTTTTATTATTTGATCTTAAAAAATGTTAAATCTTCCGTAACTTGCAATCCCCCGATGGATTAAAATCTATTGCAGGAGTCCCAGCATAGCTACACTTCCATTCGCCTTCTGCATCTGCCTTTAACGTTCTGTCTGCAGAAACACTAACTGTTCCTTCTCCAGACAATTCTAGTTTTGAATCGTGAGTTTGCAATTCGTGAGCAGTAATATTGCCTTCACCTTCACACTTACACGTTAAACTATCTGCCGAACCTTTAAGTACCAAATTACTCTCACCCTCGCTGTTAATCGCAACATTATGGACTGCATTAATCTGAAGTGCGCCATTAATTTCCCCTTCAGTATTCATTGCAAAGTCCGGTACCGCTGCAATAACAGCATTGATTTCAAATCCACCGGAGCAATTAAGTTCATTAACCGGCACTGTTAATTCAACAACAAATTGAGCCACTCTGCATTGAGTACGGCTGCTTATATCTATAGTGCCCATAGCATTATTAACATTTAATGCAATATTGCCAAACGCCTCTGCATCAGTAGTTACAGTAAGAAAAGGACCTTCTCCAGGATGAATATTAACAATCACATTGGGTGAATCATGTAAAGAAAGCCTCGTGATGTTTAATTTGTATGGTTTGGCTTCTAACTCTATTTTTTCTGTGTGCACTTCTGATGCACTAGAAGAGGTAAAACTAGTACGTCCTCCTCTGCCTCTGCCAGAAGCTTCTGCAACAAATACAGATGGAAACAACATTAACAAAGCAATAAAAAGAGATGGTAATGATCTGTTCATATAGTTTATCCCTCCTTATATTTTGCATTTTTTCAACTAACTTACCCTAAAATACAATTATTATAATAAATATTAATTTCCCTGCAATTTATAACAGCAATAGTTGAACGTTCGCTTGTTGCTTTCTATTTATTGCTTCCACAGTTAACTCCGCAGCCACCGCCTGAATGGCAATAACCTTCTTTAAATTCTACTTCTGGTTTTACTATATATTTCATTCTTTTTACCTCCTTTGTTAAAGTAGCATTATACACAAACCGGTTCACTTGTTTTTCTTGCAATTTGCTCCACAAATTATCTCTGGCACTATAATAAATTTCTTTGTCGCTTGTTAAACAATTATCTATTACCAGTACAATGCATGCATTTTGTGCAATGATTACATGGCGGTGGGCCTGGTGGTGGACCTGGCGGTCGCCCACCATGTGGTGGTCTACCTCCTCCTCTAAAGCAATATCCATATTGATATTCCATTTGTGGTTCTACTATATATTTCATAACTTTTCACCTCCTTGCCATACAAAATTATATAATTCTTTCTACTTTTTTAGTTTATCAAACTAAAAACTTAAACACTTATTACATTTATTACAACCCGTATAGCAATAACCTTCTTTAAAATTTAGCTCTGGTTCTACTATATACTTCATTCTTTCCACCTCCTTTGTTAAAGCAATATTATTCAATTTACTTACGCATTGTTAGCCATTTCTACTACAATTAACTCCGCAACCGCCGCCTGAATGGCAATAACCTTCTTTAAACTCTACTTCTGGCTTTACTATATATTTCATTCTTTTTACCTCCTTTACATATAATATAATATTTAATATTTTAATACCTATTTCTACTACAATATTCCCCACACTTACAATAACCCTCTTTAAATGTTACTTCGGGTTCTACTATATATTTCATTATTGCTCACCTCGTTTTTTATTCATAATTAAAAATAATAGAGTATTGTTTAACATTAATATCTCTGACACGGCCTATTGTCCCAACAATGTACTCCACATATATGGCAATAACCCTCTTTAAACTCTACTTCTGGTTTTACTATATATTTCATATATTCTCACCTCCAAAAATCTTTACTCAAATTTCCCAACAATTATCATGGAATTTTCATAAGAATCTAAAAAATTATTTGTTTTTAGTCCGTTAATTTTAAGCAAGTCTAAAACTCGGTCAGTATTTCGTGCCGCGCCTAAAATTATCGTACCATCTTTTTTAAGCTCTGGCAGCCATTTTTTTAATATTTTTTCATAAAAATCAAAACCATCTTTGCCACCATCAAAAGCCATACGCGGTTCATATCTCATTTCTTCAGGTAAAAATTTCATATCTTCTTCTCCTGCATATGGCGGATTTGCAATAATCAAATCAATATTATGCACCGACTCTACTTTAAATATATCTGCTTTAATTGGTTTTGCATTTTTTAAACTATACTTTTGCGTGTTTTTCTCTAGATAAAAGAACGCTTTTCTACTTTTTTCTACAAGATACACCAAGGCGTCTTGCCTATGATATGCAATTGGTATACCCATACACCCGCTTCCACTGCATAAATCTACTACCACAGGTGACTTTTTGCCTTCTAAATTTTTAAGTGCTTCTTCCACATATGAATCTGTCCCCGGCTTTGGAATTAATACTCCAGGTCCTACCGAAAACTCTAAACCATAACACATTTCTGAGCCAAGTATATATGCCAAAGGCTTTTGTTTCTTTCTTTGTCTAACACAACATCGTATTCGTTTTAATATTTTTCTATCGTTATTCCAGTTTGTACCCTTAAAGCAAAAATTAAAGATCGCATCGATCTCTGCCTTTGCTTTTGTTTCATCAAAATTTATTCTCGTTAACTCAAAAACAGATTCATTATATAGTAGTTTAAAATCATATATCATACTTGTGTACTCACTTTTTCTTTTTGTGAATAAATCATCTGCTCGGCATCATATCTTACTTTTAATATGTCAATTAGATTGTATACCCATTTTTCACATTCCGGTTTCCCAGACTTCATTCCATTAAACGGGCACCCACCCATACATATCGGTAAATATTCACATTCAACACATTCAGTATAATTAAATGGAGACCATAATAAATATTTTTGATGTAAAACGTTGCTATTTGTTAAAGCAAGATCATTTTTAATATTTCCCACACTATGCTTTTTCACTCCAACATCATTCCAACATTTATACAGTTCTCCATCATGCCCCACAACAAAAGAGTCTAATCTGTCTGCACAACAATAGTTTGCTTTTACTCCCGGGTAATATGGATAATCTACTGTACGAAATCCATGCTTTAGAAGGATTTTTTGTTGTTTCACAGTTTCTTCAGCATATTCTTTATTACTTAAACAGTCATGAGCAACAGATTGGCATGTTGATGTGTAATCTTTTACATGCCCTAAACCAATTCCGCATTTTTGCAATCCATTTTGAGTTAAAATTTCCAATAATTCTTCTAATTTATCGATATTAGTTCTATCAATATTAATTCTTATATGTACAGGTATATCATTTTTCATTAACAGTTGAATATTTTTTATAATCACATCAAAAGTCTTTATCGTTGGATCACACAATTTTCTTCTGGCATTATGAATCTCCGGTGGACCATCTACTGTGATTTGTGCTCCCATTATTTTTGCTTTTTTAAACATTTTTACAGTTTCTTCATTTATTAAATAGCCGTTAGTAACAATATATGCATCGTATTTAACATTGTTTTTCTCACAAATTTCAATCATTTTTTGAGACATTTCTGCAATAACATCTTTTGCCAACAACGGCTCACCACCATACCAATTAATAGATATATTACTTTTGTGTTCTGCCGCATCTTGCACTTTTTTATATATTGCATCTATAACATCTTTAGAAATCATACCGGTTTGACGTTGCTCATAGCAATATGGGCAAGCAAAATTGCACTGAAGAGTTGGCGCTATAGTTAAACCCAAAACAGAGGGTCTAAATTTGCCAAGATAACTATTCAATTTAATTATGTTAAGTTCGTTCGTATCATCATCTAGGACAAAACTACCTCTCTTCATATCCTCTAATAGGTCTTTATCTTTTTCACTAAGTTCATCTTCTTTAATATTTTTTATATTGTCTAATAATCTAATAAAATTATCATCAATCTCCGCAAACGCTGCAGAAAGTCCATTAAATGCCAATTTTTTTCCTTTATAATCAAAAACAATATTATATTTAGATGCTTTCATTCTAAAACTCCTTTTTTGATATTTTATATGTATTTTCAAATTTTATAATAGAGCTTCAATTGCTGTGTAACCAAAGATATTATTGTCTTCAAAATCTGTGCATTTTTTTAAAAGTGTAACAATTTGTGTTTTACCATATATTTTAAATAACTTCCCTACTATTATCTTGCTAACATAATAAAGCCCTGAATCATATGATAATTTATATGGATTCAAAAGTTTTTGGCTAATTATCTGTTCCCGAGCGTTAGCTGTATTTTTTGGTTCTGGCACAAGGTTTTGGGCCAAACCTTCATTTAACCACAAAGGGCAATTTGCTACAAATTGATTTACAAAAACATGCACCATTTCGTGAGCACACAAAGTGTTTATATGAAAACCTCTAGCATCTAATTGCTTTTTATTTAAAATTGCAATCTTTCCATTGTGGTTGGCGCCCACTACCCAATCTGGTAACAATACATTAACTATGTGTAAACGTTTTTTCAATTCGTATTGTGATCTACAAATATAAATGTATATATCTTCTTTTGGCTGCCCAAATAATTTGCACAACATATCGAATTGTATATTCATTTGTTTTGCATCAACTATTCTTTGTGCTTTAAAATCTAGTTGCACCATAATATCTCCTGCAATAATATAATTGTTTTTTACACTAGATTTTTTATTGTTTTCCTTTCTATTTAATTTTTAGCAATTCGCCTCTACAATGAATTCTTCATTAAAAAAATATCAAACTGACTTGAGTCAAGCAATACCCCCCCTATTTTTGTCGAATTTTGTCGATAAATAATGGCTTTCTATTCTTTTAAAAAGCATATGATACTATTTTTGAACAAGCAAAAAACACCAATATAAAAATATTGGTGTTTTTTAAGATTTATAGGCATAATTTTTCTGCATAAACTGTAGAATCGTAGAATTACAGCCAAATCAAATTTTTATATTAATACAAACATTCTTCTACTTTATAAACCTCTGGCAGCACTTCACTGGTTTCGGTATCAAGTATTATTCCATATAGCTTTTCTTCTGCGCGTTTTATCGCTTCAACCTCTGGATTTGTTTTTGGATGCTTGGGTACAAACACCGTGCAACAATCTTCATACGGCAGAATTGAAATGTCGAATGTTTCTATCTTTTTTGCCCTTTCAATTATCTCTGTTTTGTCCAGCCCAATAAGCGGTCTAAAAACTGGCATAAAGCAAACTTCATCTGTGCAGGTAATCGCTTCCATTGTTTGGCTAGCAACCTGCCCTAAGCTTTCACCGGTAACAATAGCACTTTCTCCATTTAACTTAGATATACTTTGTGCTATTCTAAACATAATCCTTCGCAACAAAACCGTAAAAAGTTCTTCTGGGCATAACTTTTTTATAGCTTCTTGAATTCTTGTGAGTTCCACACATCTAAATTTAATTTTACCACAATAGTTTTCTAAAATTTTAACTAACTTCTTCACTTTGTCCTTTGCCAACTCACTAGTATAAGGCGGGCTTGCAAAATGCGTGCAACTTATATTCATTCCACGCTTTGCCATCATAAAAGCAGCCACCGGGCTATCAATCCCACCAGAAAGTAAAACATTTGCGGTTTGGCAACAGCCCACTGGCATACCGCCCAAACCGAACTCTTCATTTAAATATATATAAACACCCTGTCCCCTAATTTCAATTCCAATTCTCACTTCGGGGTTGTGCATATCTGCAACTGCTTCTGGGAATTTATTCAGCACATGGTCGCCAATTATAGGGCAAAGTGTCATAGAATCTGGTCTAAAAGTTTTATCTGCACGTTTAGCCTCTATTTTAAAAGTTTCAAATCCGCCATATTCTTGCAGTGCTACAATACTACACTTTTTAATCTCTTCAACATCTTTTTCACATATATAAGCCAAAGAAAGTTTAGAAATTCCAAACACATTTTTTGCTTTGCTATACGCCACTTCAATATCCGCCTCTGCAGATATTGCCTGTACAATAAACACAGATTGGCTTCCTTCTATTTTAAATTCGCCATAAGGTGTAATTGCTCTTTTTAAATTAGATTTTAGTATTGCTTCAAATTTCTTTTTATTAAGCCCTTTTAGTGCAATTTCTCCTGGTTTTATTAAAATTATTCTTTTATAAGCCATATAAAGCTTCTCCTTATCTGCCATTATTAAATATCACAAAAGGCCTCGTAATCGAGGCCTTAATTAAATTCTAATCCCGCCATGCCGTTTTGTTATCAAAAATAAAACCCGCAGGTTTTAAAAAACGGAAAGCACCTTACTGCTTCATGTTCTCTTTCTATTTTTAAACTAAGAAAGGATGTGATTAAAATATTTTTACAATAATGCCACCTATTTATTATAAAAATATTAGCACTGCTACCGCAGAGCATATTTTTATTAAAAGATCTACATCCACAGCAAGAGATTATTCCCAATAAATAAATGTTGGATTTATAAAGATCACAAATATCGAACACAGCAGGTTGTTATACAACTAAATACCAGATGTCCAATTTTGACACTCCTCATAGCTAAAGCGAGGGGTTTGCAGGCTCAAACTTTCGGTTATAAAGGTGTATGGTAATTACTAAAAAAACATGTATAATTACATATCGTCTTGCAATTACTCTTACTACATTCACCCGCCTCTTCGTAATAACATTCTTCTTCAAACAAATGCTCCATGGTTTCCTTCCACCTCTCTTTTAAAGCTACAATTAAGTTGGATTACACAACCTTGTTAATTCAAAATAATATGTGCTCGTTAGTCTCCGCAACCAGAACAGCCTTCGCAGCCTTCTTCTGAACAACAGTGATTCTCTGCGTCTTCATCTTCATCTACAAAATCAAAGAATTCCGAAAGCCTTTCTGTAAATAATTTAGATATTTTATCAAATTCCTCTTCATCTTCAAGCAAAACTAATGTTTCTTCGCCGTTTTCTTCAATTACTTTAGCAACAACTAACTCATCGGAATCTGGAGCTTCTTCGTCGTTGTCTTGTGCTTCTTCGGTAGAAAGCATAGCAAGATATTGAATACCGTCTTCTTTAAGTTCGTCAATAATTTCAAATTCGTATTCTTTCCCGTTTTCGTCCACAAACACAACCAAATCAGATTCTTCTTCGTTAAATTCTTCTTTTTTATTCTCTTCCACACTATCATCCTTTCGTGTTATTAAAACTTTTTAATAAAAATATACTACCACAAAACTTATAATAAAGCAACCCCAAAATTCAATATCTGCATCAAATGCCAAAATAATAAAGCTTGGCACCCCCAACAGGACTCGAACCTGTAATCTTCCCTTAGGAGGGGAAAGTTATATCCCTTTAACTATGGGGGCTTCTTTATTTATTTTAACACAACACTTCGTGTCTTGGCAAGTCCTTTTTTTAACAAATAATTAAATATTTGATTATAATAAAAATATATGCTAAAATTAACATAAAATTAAACCACATTATAAAGGAGTTGCAGATTATGGTAACAAAATCTCGTTCGTTAACTTTAAATAAGCTCTCTTCGTTATTAATTAAACTTATTGGCTTAACCTTAAGCGGTCTTATGCTATACATACTCTTTAAACGCAATTTTCTTGTTAAGTCTGTTTCTTCTAAACCTGCAAATTTACAACCGCCTGTAATAAACACAAAAAACATCACAAGTTCACAACCTGAGCAAATTGACCTCTCTAGCTGGCAATACATTTTAGTGAACTACGATCATCCTGTTACGCAAGAATTTATAGATAATTTAAAACTTGTTAACACTCCAGAAGGTTACGGACCACAGCTGAAGGTGGATGAACGTATTTATCCACAGCTAGAGCAAATGCTTTCTGCGGCTAAAGCAGACGGTGTGGAATTATACATCTGCTCAGCATTTCGTTCGGTTGATTATCAAACAAAACTCTTTAATAATAAGGTAGACGAACAATTAAACCGTGGCCTTTCTAAAGAGCAAGCTATAGAAGAAGCCGCCTCTTGGGTTGCCAAACCCGGTTGCAGCGAACATCACACCGGGCTTGCATTAGATATTGTTGCGCCTAGTCACAGAACTTTAGATGATGATTTTGAGACTACCAACGCATTTGCCTGGCTTTATAAAAATTCACCCAAATACGGTTTTATATTGCGCTACCCTAAAAATAAAAAAGATATTACACACGTGAACTATGAGCCCTGGCATTTTAGATTTGTTGGAGATAAAGCTCAAGAAATCACAGATTCCGGGCTTTGTTTAGAGGAATATTTTTCTAAAATTAAACAGATTTAAAGTATTGTTTTTTCATAAATTAACACCAAGTTCCCCAGCAATGCCGGGGAACTTTTACGCACAAAAAAGTTTTCAACATTTGTTCCACGTGGAACAAAATTAAAAAAAGGTTTTAATAAAGCCGCAAACCTCACTTTTTTTGTACTTTTTTGAAAAATTAACAATATCTCCCCGCTGTGCGGGGGGGTATGGCTATTCTTAATTTAAAGGCTGTAAATTCAAGCTTCTTGCACTTTTTTGAATTTTAGTTGATTAACTATTCTCTGCAAATCAAAGAGTTTTTATCTTTTGAAAAAAGTTAGATTGCAAACAAATAAAAAAGCCAGCTTATTTGCAAGCCGGCTTTTTTGTTATTAACTAAATTCAAAAATTAGTTTTCTTCGTTTCTTTTAGAAAAGCATTCGCTGCAATAAACAGGGCGCCCCTCGCTTGGCTTAAAAGGAACTCTAGCTTCTGCTCCACAAGCAGCGCAAGCAGCAACATACATTTCTCTTCTTGCGTTATTGTTCCTCTTTTTAGCGTCACGGCATGCTTTGCATCTCTGTGGCTCGTTAACAAATCCTTTCTCTGCAAAGAACTCTTGCTCACCTGCTGTAAATACAAATTCAGCTCCGCAATCTTTGCATACTAATGTTTTGTCTTCGTACATAAAAACATCTCTCCTATATTTGATAAAATTTGCCCGCCAACAGAATCCGCAACGTAATCTTAAAAACAAACTACACGCCTATTGAGTTTGGGGCCTGCTAAGTAAAGCCCATAAATTTAACTTTACTTATGTTTATTATATAATAACAAAATTTAAAAGTCAAGCTTTTAAATTTTTAATTCGACTTTATTTGTTCACACTATTAGAAAATACTTCACAATAATCTATAAACTTATATTCTAAACCATTTTTAAAATAAACTCTTGGCACCCGCCTACCTACTTCGCAAACCACTTCGCAGTTAATTGTTCCTGCCTCTTTTGCCAAAACATTAGCATTGCAGACATCATGATCGCCAAAAATAGTCACTTCATCGCCTACGCTTACATTTTTACAATCTGTTAAATCTATCATCATCTGGTCCATACAAATATTGCCAATTATCGGCACAAGCTCCCCCTTGCATAGCACCTTTGCACAGTTAGAAAGATTGCGCCTTAAGCCATCTGCATAACCAATAGAGACTACTCCAACTTTTGTTTGTTTTGTAGTTTTATACGTTCTTTCGTAGCTAACAAACTGATCAGCCGGCAATGATTTTATTGACGTGATAACTGATTTGAGTGTCATAACCGGAACCCATGTTCTGCCGCCGTCCCACTGTTTTTCTGGCAAGCCATAAAGTATAATTCCAGGCCGCACCATATCTAAATGCATGTGTTTAAAATTAACCATGCCCGATGAATTACAGCAGTGCCGTAGCCCTACATTAATACCCTTACCTTTTAAAAAATCACATACTGTTATAAATATTTTAAACTGATTATTTGTGTAATCAATTGCCTCCTGTGTTATTTGATCTGCTGAAGATAAATGGGTAAAAATTCCTTCAAACTCTAGGTTTGGCAGAGAATAAACTTCCAGCAAGTTTTTATGTTCAGGTTCTGTTAATGCACCAAAGCCTAAACGATTCATGCCGGTTTCTATTTTAACCTGGCATTTGATTTTTATGTTTAGTTCTTGTGCTGCTTTAGAGAGCTCTCTAGCATACTCAAGCGAATGAACAATTTGTGAAATATTATTCTTTGCTAGTAAGCTAACAAATTTAGCAGGAGTAGGACCGAAGATTAAAATAGGTGTAGTAATTCCACTGGTTCTTACACCCAAAGCCTCCACAAGGTTAGAAACTCCCAGCCAATCAACACCAGATTCTGCAAGCTGTTTTGCAATTAAAATATCGCCATGGCCATAAGCATCTGCTTTAATAACACCCATAACCTTTGTTTTATTGCCAACTATCTCTTTTATCTGCTGCAGATTATAAGCAAGACCATCTAAATTTATTTCTGCCCAAGCTCTTTTTAATTCCACCTGATTCATTGCCGAAAGCCTCTTTCCCTCTTAATCTTCCCAAATTAATTTAACACAACTGCATCTTTTTTAGAAAGTATCAGCTTGCCTTGGTCGTCAATACCTATAAGCTTAACCCAGATCTCTTCGCCTTCTTTAGCCACATTTTCTATCTTTTCTACTCTTTTGTTTGCAAATTTAGATATATGCACAAGACCCTCTTTGCCCGGCAAAATCTCTACAAAAGCACCAAACGGCATAAGCTTTACAATCTTACCCTTATAAGTTCGGCCAATTTCCGGTTCAGAAACAATTAAAGAGATATATTCAATAGCCTGTTTAACATTTTCTATATCTATCGATGATACAAAAATTGTGCCGTCTTCTTTTATATCAACATCCACATCGTAATCTGCAACAATTTTTTGCACTACTTTGCCGCCTGCACCAATAACGTCTCTAATTTTATTTACATCAATTTTGGTGACTAAAACCTTAGGCACAAATTCACTTAAATCTGTTCTTGGTTTTGCAATTGCTTTTAAAATTACTTCGTTTAATATATGCAATCTAGCCTTTCTGGTCTTTTCGAACGCTTCTTTAATAATATCGTAGCTTAAGCCATCAGTTTTAATATCCACCTGGATGGCGGTAATGCCATTTTTAGTTCCGGCCACTTTAAAGTCCATATCGCCAAAAAAGTCTTCAATGCCCTGAATATCTACCATTGTCATAAACTCATCACCGTTACAGATAAGCCCACAAGAGATACCTGCAACCGGTTCTTTTATCGGCACCCCAGCATCCATTAAAGCTAAAGTAGAACCGCAAACTGAACCCTGAGAAGTTGAGCCGTTAGAAGAAAGCACTTCCGACACTAGCCGGATAGTATATGGGAACTCCTCCGGAGAAGGGATAACCGGAGCTAACGCACGTTCAGCTAGCGCACCATGCCCAACCTCACGCCGCCCGGGCCCCCTAGAGGGTTTTGTCTCACCAACTGAATAGCTGGGGAAATTATAGTGGTGGATATAAGTTTTACTTTCATCATCGTCAATGCCATCTAACATCTGAGCTTCTTTAACAAGCCCTAATGTGGCAATAGTTAATATTTGTGTTCGGCCACGGCCAAAAAGCCCAGAGCCATGTACTCGCGGTAAAACTCCAACCTCGGCAAAAAGAGGCCGCATTTCGTCTTGCTTTCTGCCATCCACACGTTTGCCCGCCACAAGCCAGGCTCGCACTATCTCTTTTTGCAGTTTATACAAACACTCATCAACAAAAAGCTTGTTTTCTTCATATTCATCCGCCAAATCTTCTTTTATCTCTGCAATAACCTGCCGCACGTTGTTATCTCTAGCTATTTTATCCGGTTTATCTAATGCAACCATAAGTTTTGGCTTCGCTATATTTTTAATTCGTTGTAACAATTCCTCAACTTCTGGTGTTAACTGCCCGTTTGCATTTTGTATTGCAAATTTAGGCTTGCCCACCTGTTCTGTGATTTGGTTTATTAATTCAATAATTTTTTTAATCTCTTTATGCCCTTCAATAATAGATGCAAGCATCACATCTTCCGGTATCTCTTTAGCACCAGATTCAATCATAACAATCTTTTTAAAACTGCCAGAAACCGTAGTGAACATCTCTGAATATTCGCGCTGCTCCTGCGTTGGGTTTATGATTGTTTGACCATTTGCGTAACCTAAAACCACTCCGGCAATAGGACCATTCCACGGGATATCGGAAATTGATAATGCAACAGAAGCTCCAATAATTCCTGCTACTTCTGGCAAGCAATCTTTATCTACCGAAAGTGTGGTAATTGTAACTGTAACGTCGTTGCGCATATCGTGCGGGAACAGTGGTCTAATTCCTCGGTCAATAAGCCTAGAGGTTAAAATTGCACTCTCAGACGGCCTACCTTCTCTTTTAAAAAATGAACCCGGTATCTTACCCACCGAGTAAAGCTTCTCTTCAAAATCAACAGAAAGCGGAAAGAAATCTATGCCCTGCCTTGGCTCCTTAGACGCAACTGCATTTGCCATTATCACCGTGTCTCCATACCGCACCAAACACGAGCCGTTTGCAAAGCCGCAAATATCTCCAACCTCTATGGTAAGCGGCCTGCCGGCAAATTGAATATTAAATTTTTTGTTTTCTTTAAACATCTTCTTCACCTTTTTTTAATATTAAGTACTTTTTAAGTTCTCAACATACATTATAACCTATACCGTAAGAAAAGTCAAAAAATAAAACCTTAAAAAGTTAGGGGCAATTGTTCCACGTGGAACAAAATTAAAAAAATACTTTAACAAAGCCGCAAACTTCACTTTTCTTGCACTCTTTTAAAAATTAAGAATAGCTACGCCCCCGCTGCGCGGGGTGTAGCTATGTTCTAATTTAAAAGCTGTAAATTTAAGTTTCTTGTACTTTTTTGAATTTTAGTTAATTAAAATCCCCTCTTAAAGTGGGGGATTTTTATGCTTAAATTCACTCTAATTTTTTGCGTTTTTTAAAAATTTAGGGGATTTTATGATTTTTGTTTGTTTGTATGTAATTTTTGGCTTAATAAAGCCTTTAATTGCATGCTTTGTGCATTTTGCTTATGCGCTTTTATGGCTTTAACATTGCGAAAAACTTGTACATTTTCGGTTGCTTTTGGGTTGAAAAGTATACTTTTAGGGTATTTTTTGAGCTGTTTTCGTGTGTTGCTTGTTGTAAACAAATAGCCCACAAATGTGGGTTATTTGTTTTACTTTAATGTTACTTGCACTGTGAAGTATTTATGAGTACTTGGTCTATAAAGTTTTACCGTAACAAGACGGCCCGGGCTTTTTTGCGCTAAAAATCCTCTTAGTTCAGATATTGATGAAATCTCTGTAGAATCTATTTGCGTGATAATATCGTTTTTATCTACCGCTGTGTTATTAAAACTGCTATCTGCCGTAAATTCTGTGATCATTACTCCAGCTGGTATGCCATATATTTGTTGTATTCTGGCATTTATATCTGCGCAAGAAACCCCCAATGTGGAACGTGTAACTTTTTTATTCTTAATTAACTCATTTATAACTGTACGTGCTTCGTTAATTGGAATTGCAATCCCTATTTTAGGAGTGCTTGTGGAACCAAACCCCATAGTAACTATACCTAAAACCTCGCCGTATTCGTTAACCAACACTCCGCCAGAATTACCATGATCCATTGCAGCATCTGTTTGAATATAATAGTCAAATACATATTGTCCATCCTTAGAAGGAACTCTGCGGTTAAGCCCCGAAATAATCCCCTCTGTAATGGAGCCATAAAACGTTAGCCCTAGCGGGTTGCCAATTGCGTAGACTTTTTCTCCGCGCAAGATGGTGTTGGAATCACCAAAAGAAACCGGCGTTAAATCTGGTGCATCTTTAAGCTTAATTACCGCAATATCTGTGGCTTCATCTAGGGCAACAATATCTGCCTGGTAGGAAGATTTGGCATTGCTCTCTAAAAATACTTCAATTTGAGTTGCGTCTTTAACCACGTGAGCGTTTGTTGCAATATAGCCATCTTTGCTGAGCACAAAACCCGAACCAGAGCCGGAAATATCTTGTGTTAAAGTGCCAAATATTGATTCTAACTCCACTTTACCCTGCACTAAAATGCCCACCACAGAAGGGCACACTTTTTCTGCCACCTGGATTGATGTTAGTTTTGATTTTGTTGTTGTGCTTTTAGTTATTGATGTTTTTGTTGTTTTACTTGTTGTTGAAGTAACACTTTTTTGTTCAGCCACAGAGTTACTGTATGATGTGGAAAAGCCCATTAGCACAAAGAAAATTAACAAAGTGATTAAGAATCCGCGAAATCCTAAATTGGCTGGCTTTTGCTCACCTTTTATTTCAACCTCTAAATCTTCCAAGAAATATCATCTCCTAAATTAATTGGCTGAATTTGTATGTTCTGGTACCTCAAATTTATAGCCTACTCCCCAAATTGTTTTTAAAGACCATTTATTTGATATGTTTTCTATTTTTTCTCGCAAGCGTTTAATATGTACATCCACCGTGCGTGAATCACCGTAATATTCAAAGCCCCAAACTTCATCTAGCAACTGGTTTCTAGAATAAACTTTATTTGGGTTGCTGGCTAATAAAAACAGCAGTTCCATCTCTTTTGGCGGCAAAGATATGCGTTTGGATTTTACTATTAGTTCGTAGCTATCCATATCTATATGTAAATTATCGAAATCTATTTTATTTTTTTGCGTACTCTTTACATTATTGTATACAGTAAACCGCCGAATTTGCGCTTTGATGCGCGCGATAAATTCTTTTATATCAAAAGGCTTGGTAATATAATCGTCTACTCCTAGTTCAAAACCTAAAACCTTGGCAAAAATATCGTTTTTATAGCTAGAAATTATAATTGGGCAGTTAGAAAGTGCTCGAATATCTTTGCACATCTGCCAGCCGTCTGTGTTTTGAAACACAACATCTGTTATCACTAGGTCTATGTTAGATGCAACAAACTTTTCGCGCCATTGTTTAGGATCTGGTACAATTAATACACTATTGTTTTCGCGCTCAAGATGAACTTTAAGCAGCTCAGAAGAATTTTTATCTTCGTCTATTATCATTATTTTGCGCAAGGGCATCATTTAGCCTCCCGTACATTTTAGTTGAGTAGTAATAAAAATGTTAAAGCTCTTTGCTTATGAATCTTGAGGTGCCCCAACCGGGCATACACTAGCACAAGCTCCGCAACCAACGCAAATATCCGGATCTATTCTATATATAAACTCACCCGGAGAAATTGCGCTGACCGGGCAAGCGCTGGCACAAGCTCCGCAATTTATACATGTGTTGTTTATTTTATAAGCCATAAATAATACCTCCATTAAAATAAAATATAGTTTCGATTACAATTATAGCACAACAAAAAGATATGTTCAAGATAACTCAAAGTGAATTTTTTTATAAATATCAAAAAATTTAAAATGTTGAAAATGTCTTTTTAAAAAGCTATTTTACGGCATTTAATTATAGCTAAAATTCTAACTGTTTGCATCTGCTAGTTGTTTTAATTTTTTGTATTGTTCATAAACATTATTCTGCAGCTTCTGCATCAGTTCTGGGCCTTCTTTATTTATTAAAGAATAACGCAGTTCATTAGATAAAAACTGTTCTAGCGGTATTTTTGGTTCGCGGCTATCTAACATGAACGGATTTTGCCCGCTTGATTTTCTTCTTGGGTCGTATCTAAATAAGTTCCAATAACCAGCTTCTACTGCTAATTTTGTTTCTGTTTGTGCTGAACCCATGCTAGTTTTTATACCATGGCTAATACACGGCGCATAAGCTATTACAAGTGACGGACCGTTATAACTTTCTGCCTCGCACAGCGCCCTAACCGCTTGATTATAATCTGCCCCCAGTGCAATTTGAGCTACATAAACATGACCATAGTTAATTATCATCTCTGCCAGATTCTTTTTGTAACTCTTTTTACCACCTGCTGCAAATTTTACAAATGCACCTAGCGGCGTTGCTTTTGACGACTGCCCACCTGTATTAGAATAAACCTCGGTATCGAAAACCAGTGCGTTAATATTAGCATTGGTAGACATAACATGATCTAAACCGCTAAAACCAATATCGTAAGCCCAACCGTCTCCGCCAAACAACCAGACTGATTTCGGTGATAAATACTGCTGGTTCTTTAAGATATAGTCGCATTCGTTACAATGACCTTGTTTTAGTGTGTTAATTAGTTTGTTTGCTGCAATTTCATTGGCTTCTGCGTTATTTTTTGTATCTATAAACTCTAAAATTGCCTCTTTTTCTGCCGCGTGAGAATTAACCATTGTTTGGCACTTAAAGATTAAATTCTGCCGCATTTCGTTTTGCGCCAGCCAGATTCCATAACCAAATTCGGCGTTATCTTCAAACAGTGAGTTCGCCCAAGCTGGCCCTTTACCCTGGTGGTTTTGCGTGTATGGTGTTGTTGGTGACGATGCGCCCCAAATTGAAGAGCAGCCCGTTGCGTTGGCAATTATCAATCTACTGCCAAATAGTTGTGTAACTAACTTGGCATAAGGTGTTTCGCCGCAGCCGGCGCATGCACCAGAAAATTCAAGCAATGGTGTTCTAAACTGACTATTTCTTGCATTTGTAGCTGGTAATTTTTCTAGTACATCCGCTTTGGGTGCAATTTGCGTGCCATAGTCAAAGTATTGCTGTTTATCTAATTCCTCTAAAGCTGGTCTAAATTCCAGCGCTTTGGCTCCTTGCTTGCCAGGGCAAACATTTATGCAAGAGCCACAGCCCATACAATCTAAAGCCGAAACTGTGATACCAAACTTATATGAAAAGCCTGCAAGTGGAATTAGCTGCATATTCTGTGGAGCGGCTTTCTCTTCCTCTGCGTTTAACACCACCGGCCTTATTGCAGCGTGCGGGCAAACCAGACTACACAGGTTGCAAGAGATACAATTTTCACTCTTCCAATGTGGTACTGTTTGCGCTACTCCACGCTTTTCGTATTTTGATGTACCAGTTGGTATAGCTCCATCTGCAAAAGGTAAAAATGCAGAAACCGGTATGTTCCCGCCCTCAAATTGGCCAACGGGTTTTGCAATTGTTTCAAAATAGCTATTATCATCTTTATTTTGCTTTTGTGCCTCTTCTACCGTTAAATTACACCATTCTTGTGGCACAGCAATCTCTTCAACTTCGGTTAGCCCGGCATCTATTGCAGCATAGTTTTTTTCAACTACACCTTCTCCTTTGCCAGAAAATGAATGTTTGACTGTTTTCTTCATCATGTCTTTAGCTTCTGCTTCCGGTAAAATATTTATTAATTTAAAAAACGCTGCCTGCAGTATTACACTGGGTTTGTTAGCAAGCCCTAAATTGTTTGCAAGTTGATCTGCATTGATTACAAACAGTTTTATATTGTTTTGCGCAATATATTTTTTAACGTGGTTCGGTATTTTTTCTTGCCATTCCGGCCAATTGCAGCTGAGTAGCAGTATGCCATTTGGTTTTAATTCTTCTACAATTTTATATTTTTGCAGGTATTTTATTTGATGGCAAGCTATAAAATCCGCCCTTTTTATTGCATATGCAGATCTAATTGGCCGTATACTAAATCTTATGTGAGAAACTGTAACTCCACCGGATTTTTTGGAATCGTAAGAGAAAAACCCTCTAACAAAATTATTTGTGCTCCCGCCAATAATCTTTATTATATTTTTGCATGCACTCACTGTTCCATCTGACCCAAAGCCCCAAAATTTGCAGCAAGTAACTTCGTTTGGTTGCTCAAATTTAATCTCCGGCTCCGGCAAAGATAGATTAGTAACGTCATCTAAAATTCCAATTGTAAAAAATTTTTTATTGTTTTTCTCTGCATTTTCAAAAACCGAAATTATCTGTTCCGGTCCGGTATCTTTAGAGCTTAAGCCATAACGGCCGCCATACATTTTAATATTAAACTGTTCAGCTGTCTGCAGAGCTGCTGCCACATCCAAAAACAGAGGGTCTGCAACAGCGCCTGGCTCTTTTGTTCTATCTAAAACCGTGAGAGTTTTTGTGGTTTTTGGCAACGCTGCCATAAAATTAGGCACAGAAAAAGGTCTGAAGAGCCGTACCTTTATAAGCCCGCATTTTCTTCCTTGCTTATTTAAATAATCCACAACCTCTTCTACGGTATCGCAAACCGAACCCATAGCAACTATCACGTTGGTTGCATCTGGTACTCCATAGTAATTAAACAGCGAATAGTTTGTGCCAAAACGGTTATTAAACTCTGTCATATAATTCTGCACAATTTTAGGCAGTTCGTTATAATACCCGTTTGCAGCTTCTCTATTCTGAAAAAACGTATCTGGGTTTTGCGCTGTTCCTCGCACTGTGGGTTTTTGCGGATTTAATGCTCTAGCTCTAAATTTTTCTATGGCTTCTAAATCCAACATCTCTTTAATATCGGATTCCTGCCACATTTTAATCTTTTGCAGTTCGTGCGATGTGTTAAAACCATCAAAGAAATTTACAAACGGCAGCGAACCTTTAACCGCTGCAAGATGTGCAATCACACTGAGATCTGCTACCTCTTGAACATTGCCCTCTGCTAAGATTGCACAGCCCGTTTGACGGCAGCTATATATATCTGAATGGTCGCCGAAAATTGAAAGAGCGTGTGTTGCAACTGTTCTTGCAGAAACATAAAACACTGCTGGCAAGAGTTCGCCTGCAATTTTAAACATGTTAGGTATCATAAGCAAAAGCCCTTGCGAAGCTGTGAATGTAGAGGCAAGCAAACCAGCTGCAAGGTTGCCATGCAGAGTTCCCGCAACACCAGCTTCCGATTGCATCTGCACTAATTTTACTCTGTGGCCAAACAAATTAAGTTTACCCTCTGCCGACCACTTATCCATTAACTCCGCCATTGTTGTTGACGGTGTGATTGGGTAAATTGGTGCAACTTCCGAAAATGCATATGCCACATGTGCCGCTGCTGTATTACCATCTACTGTTATGTTCTTTCTATTCAACTTTCCTGCCTCTTTTCTAACTATTTTCTTACTCTTTATTGATTTGTAACCTATCCTTTATAAAATTAGCAATGCTCCCACATATAAATACTTTAAAAAAACTAAAAGCTCCGCTTGCTAAAACCGCCGCTTTAAATATTTTCTTTACTAGCTCTTCGCCAAATAAAATGTTATATAAAGGCCGTATTAAAAAATTTATGCCAACACTCCACAACATACAGAAAAAAGCGCAACATAAAAGTAACGCATATATACTTTTGCCTTTAAAAGCCCTCTGCAAAGCTGCAAAAGTTACAACAGCAAACAGCCCAACTGCAAAATCTATGGTTGGGCCAATGCCCATTGTGCTGCCACCCATTAAAAGGCTAAAAAGCCACAAGATAAATTCAATATAAATACCGTAACATACCCCTTCTAGCATTGTAGTATATAATACCACTGCCAGTGAGAAATCGAACCGCAGATGCAACGGGCCGGGTACGATAATCTTAAACCACAAAAGTAGCCACGCCACCACTGCTAAAAATGTAGTTAAAATAATTGTTTTTAGTTTTTCAAAGTTGTTTGTTTCTATTTTAAAATACACCCCAATTTAGCCGCAGCCTCTTTAATTTTTTCTACTTTATCGAGTCTTTCCCAGCTTACATTTAAATCTTCTCTGCCCATGTGACCATATGCAGCTAAACGGCGATAAATAGGCTTTCTAAGATCTAGCTCTTTTATAATCATATCCGGTCTAAAGTCAAAAACATTTGCTGCTAATTCACTGATCTGCTCATCCGCCAGCTTGCCTGTGCCAAATGTATCTACCATAATAGAAACCGGTTTTGCAACTCCAATAGCATAAGAGACTTGAATCTCACATTTTTGAGCCAATCCGCTTGCCACAATATTCTTTGCTGCATAGCGCGCCATATATGCTGCAGATCTATCTACCTTTGTCGGGTCTTTACCAGAAAATGCGCCTCCGCCATGCCTGGAATAACCGCCATAAGTATCCACAATTATCTTTCTACCTGTTAAACCGCTATCTCCCTGTGGACCGCCTATTACAAATCGGCCAGTTGGGTTTATATGATATTTAGTTTTACTTGTAAGTAATTTATTAGGCACCGCTACATTTATCACATTTTCTATAATATCTTGCTTTATCTGTGCCTGCAAAACTTCTGGTGCATGCTGTGCCGAAACCACTATTGTATCTATATATGCCGGAGCGCCATCTTCGTATGCTACTGTAACCTGTGCCTTGCCATCTGGCCCTAAATATGGCAAAATGCCTTCTTTGCGCACCTTAGCCAGCCGTTTGGTTATAGCATGTGCTAGTGAAATTGGCATTGGCATAAACTCTTTTGTTTCATTGCAGGCAAAACCAAACATCATACCTTGGTCCCCTGCTCCTGTAATTCCTTCCGTTAGTTCGCTATCTATTTTAGATTCAGCTGAACTATCCACTCCCATTGCAATATCGTTAGACTGCTCATCTATTGTTGTAATAACAGCGCAACTATCACAATCGAAGCCGCCTAATTTATTTGTATAACCAATCTCTTTCAACGTTCTTCTAACAATCTTTGGGACGTCAACATAACTTGTTGTGCTAATTTCTCCCATTACTAAAATTAAACCCGTTGTGGCAATAGTTTCGCATGCCACTCTGCCCTCTGGATCGTTCTTTAATATCCCATCTAGCACTGCATCGGAAATTTGATCACATATTTTGTCTGGATGCCCTTCTGTAACAGATTCTGATGTGAATAAAAATTTTTTCATTTTTGCTCCTCCTTATTTTACAATTTTATCTCAAATAGTTTATCGTCTTGTGTAACAACTTTTTTATCTGTTATAAATAGTTTGTTTATTTTTTTATCCATAATAATAACCGGAGTTACTGTTTGTTTGCCGCATTCAATAATCTTTTGTAGATCCATCTCAAAGATTAAATCGCCGCGTTTTACCTGCTGATTCTCCGTTACAAAGCATTTAAAACCCTCTCCTTTCAAATAGACTGTATCTATTCCCATATGTATCATAAACGTTAGCTTACGTTTTGACCTTATTATTACCGAATGCAAGGTATCTGCTATGTGCACAATTTTACCGTCAAAAGGAGCATAAACCTTGCCACTTGTTGGTTTAATCGCCACACCGTTGCCAAGCATTCGGTTTTTAAAAACACTATCATTAACGTCATCTAACGAAATTACTTCACCGCAGATTGGAGAATAAACTGTAAAATTATTTGAAAAAAACAAATGCACTAAGTTTCACTTCTTTCTTATGCCTTATTGCATATTGATGCTATTTCTCTATATATATCATCTACTCCCATACCTACAACAATTTGAACATAACTATCTCCTATTTTACTAACTCCCAACGCACCTGTCTCTTTTATTTGCTCCTGGTTAACTAGTTTAGTATTATTTACAACTATTCTTAGCCGTGTTGTGCATGCAAACAGTTCTAAAATGTTTTCTTTTCCTCCTAAAGCATCTATATAACGTCTGGCAATATAATTAATCCGAGCTTGTTCATTTCTTTTAGAAGTTGCTCTACGGTTAATGCTAAGATATTTATTAACTGGAACATGAAAAAACTTTATTGCACAATAAAAAATTATAAAATAAATCACAAACAGTCCTGCTCCAATATAAAATATATATTGAGTATTTTCTCCAGAAGCATAGTTTATAAAATAACTAAAAAGCCCTGGAAAATAACTATAAATAATCCTTACCTTAAGCTGTGCAGATATAAAGCATGTTAATCCCGCTAAACCAGCATGTATTAAATATAAAACTGGTGAGGTGAAAACGAACAAATATTCAATCGGTTCTGTAACTCCAGTTACTAACGTGGCTAAAGTTGTTGTAAAAAATGTTCCTTTATATTTCTTCCTTTCATCTTTTGGTAAGCTGCAAAAAATAGCCAAAGCTGCAGCCGGCAATCCAAATATAGAAACCGGGTAAAGCCCAGACATAATAAACCCTGCTGTTTTATCTCCTTTTGTATACCGTAAAACTTCACCTTGAACTCCATTATATCTCCCTAACTGAAACGATACAAAACCATACAACAGATGATGCAACCCTAGTGGTATTAATAATCTATTGCAAAAACCATTAAGCATAGCCGCAACTTCATACCTGCCATTTATTAAATCCCACACTGTAGCTCCAAACTGATCAAAATAAAGTATAACTGGCAATATTAAAAAATTAACAACTAAACCCATCACAATGGTCATCAAAACTATTAGATGTTCTTGTTTTAAAAACAAAAAACATTTCGGCATGCGCACATCTTTTAAACCATCATAAATCCTAGCTATACAAACCCCGCAAAATATACCATAAAAACTCTGCATTGTAAAGTTATTTCTTGAGGCTATCGACATACCAGCAAAACAAAAAATAGCTGCGCAAAATCCAGTTAAACTATCTTTATGCTCCGAAACTCCAATTGCAACACCCACTGCAAAAATAACAGGCACATATTCTTCTAACCGCCAAGCAAATAAACTAATTGATTCAATATACATACCCAGCCATTCTAATATAATTATCATCTGCACAAACACAAGTGGCAGCAATAAAGCTTGCGCTAACCTTTGCAAATCCACAAATATATGTTCAAATCTTTTATATATAAACGATCTCATTAACATTTTATCCTTCCAAAAAAGCATTTAGTTTATTATCAATCTTTTTTAACTCCTCTGCGAATATAATTTCTTTTAATTTTTCTTTAATACCCAAAATTTGCCTTGGCGTTACCGATAAACTGCTAACACCTAAACCAACTAAACTGCCTAAAAAATTAATATCCCCTGCGCATGCACCACACACACTCACAGGAATTTTCTTTTTATTCGCAGCACTTGTTACTAGTTTTATCATTCTAATTACTGCATTATTGTTTGCTATTTCATTTCGCATATCTTCAGAGTCTCTGTTCATTGCGAATGCAAGCTGTAGCAGATCGTTTGTGCCTATGCTAAAAAAATCAACATGGTTAGCTAATTCTGGCGCAATCATAACCGCCGCCGGAGTTTCTATCATAACTCCTAATTTTATATCTTTACCAAAAAGAATATCTGCTTTAATAAATTCCTGTTTCATTTTATCAATAAGCTCTTTAGTTGCTGTCACTTCATCTAAAAAGCTAACCATAGGTAACATTATTCTTAACCTGCCATAAACACTCGCTCTTAAAAGTGCCCGCAATTGCCTGGTAAAAATATCAATATGCTGCAAACAAAAGCGTATTCCTCTAACTCCAAAAGCAGAGGGTGTTTCAGGAAACATATTCTTATAATAATCTGGAATTTTATCAAAACCAATATCCAGTGTTCTAATAACCACTGGCTTGCCTTTATTGCTGAGCAACAATTGTTTATATACTTCAAACTGCTCATCTTCAGTCGGTGGCAAAACCCTATTTATAAACAGGTATTCACTTCTAAAAAGCCCTACTCCTTGAGCGCCATTCTTTTCCGCTTCTTTTATATCGCTAACAGAATTAATATTTGCCATCAACTTTATTTCAACGTTATCTTTTGTTAAATTTTTCTCTTCTGCTGCAATACTTTTCTGCCGCCGTTTTAGAGTATAATATTCCTGTTGTTGCTTTAAATAAAACTTTACGGTTTGCTCTTCTGGTTCAACAAAAGCTGCAGCCTCTGGGCCCGAAATAATTAGTTCTTTATTAATTAGCCATTCTAAATTACAACCTGTTCCCACCAGTGCAACCAAACCTAAAGATTGTGCTAAAATGGATGAATGTGATGTTTCGCAGCCGTTTTGTGTAATAAATCCTTTTACCCCTAATTTAGGGAAGGCAAGAACATCTGAAACAAAAACAGCAGGAGCAGCTACTATTAGCCCTTGGTTTTTAAACAAACTATTTCTACTTTCTGCTAAAAGCGTTGAAAGTTTATGGCTATTTTCTTTGCGATGCATATTTTCAACTAAAAGCAAACCGATTTCCTTAACATCATTTGCTCTTGCTTGAATATATTCGTTCTTTACATTTTTTAGCATGTTAGAAAAATATTCCGCTGCTTTAAAAATTGCATATTCTGCATTACATTTTAACTCTTTAATTATATCTTCTATCTTTTTTATAAGCTCTTCATCATCTAAAATAGTTTCATGTGATTTGAAAATCATTGCATTTGCTTTGCCTATGGTATTAACATTATCTTCATATATTTTTCTTAATTGATTTTTGGTCTCTTTTATTGCTTCTTGCAGTTTATTTTTCTCTACTTCAATATCTTTCGCTAACGCAAAGTAGCTACTTAATGTATTTTGTTCAAAATACACACACTTGCCAAATAAAATATCGTCCGATAAACTGATCCCACAAATCTTTTCCATATCTTACAATACTACCTTTCAAATCTACTAAGAATAGTATTTTTAAACCACTTTTAGTTACACACCAGTTATATTCAATATCTCATCTGTTAAATCTTTTAACTGCAACAACGTCTTTAACTCGGTTGCTTTCTTTCTAATTTTTGCTCCGCCTTCAAGCTTTTTGGTGTACCACATCACATGTTTGCGCATCTGCTTCATTCCATTCAATTCGCCACATTCTGTGCACAACATTTGGCCATGTTTCAGCATAATTTTCGTAATTTCGTACCAAGTTGGAGCTATATAACCCGCTTTGTTTAAAAGGTAATTATTTATCTCTTTAAATACCCAAGGTCTTCCCAATGCGCCTCTGCCTACCATAACAAGATCACAGCCTGTTTTTTGGTACATCTCCTCTGCCTCTTTGCCACATGTAATGTCTCCATTGCCTATAACCGGAATTTTTACACTATCTTTAACCTGTTTTATTATATTAAAATCAACTTTACCCGAAAATTGCTCTTCTTTTGTGCGGCCGTGAACAGTTATAGCCGCCGCTCCTGATTCCTGTGCAATTTTTGCTATCTCTACCGCGTTAACAAAATCTTTGTTCCAGCCTTTTCTAATTTTAACTGTAACCGGCACTTGTACCGCCTTGCAGACTGCTTCTATTATCTTGCCCACTAAAACAGGTTCCTTCATTAAAGAACAACCGCTAAAATTACCTGCAATCTTAGGTGCAGGGCAACCCATGTTAATATCTATAATATCTGGCTGTGCATATTCTTCTATTATTTTTGCCGCTTTACTCATATCCTGAGGGTCATAACCAAAAATTTGAATTGTAATCGGGCGTTCATCTCTGCTGAATTTAAGCAATGTTTTAGTTTTTTTATCCTTAAAACAAACTGCCTTTGCACTTATCATTTCGCTTACAACTAAAGCTGCTCCAAATTCTTTGCAGATTAATCTAAACGTAGAGTTTGCAACCCCTGCCATTGGAGCAAGTGCTGCTGCTTTTTCTATTTTAACATTTCCAATAGAAACAAATGCCATTAAACTTCGCCCTTTAAACTAAACATTAAACCGGAACAGAACAACATCGCCATCACACATAATATATTCTTTACCTTCTGCTCTAACTAAACCTGCTTCTTTTGCTGAATTAAACCCACCGCAATTCACTAAATCTTCATAACTTACAATTTCTGCTTTAATAAAGCCTCGTTCAATATCAGAATGAATTTTGCCTGCAGCTTCTTTTGCACACGTTCCTTTTTTTATAGGCCAGGCCCGCACTTCTTTGGGCCCTGCAGTTAAAAAAGAAATTAGCCCTAACAAAGAGTAGCCGGCTTTAATTAATGCATCTACTCCCGATTCCATAAGGCCTAGATCGTGTAAAAATTCCTGTTTTTCACTGTAGCAAAGTTCTGCCAATTCTTCTTCTAACCTTGCAGAGATTGGTACTACTTCAGACCCTTCTTTTGCTGCAATATCATTTACTTGTTTTAAATATTCATTCTGCCAATTACCATTTTTAAAATCATTTTCAGAAAGGTTTGCTGCATAAATAACCGGTTTGTTAGAAAGCAACGGTAAACTTTTAAGAAGTTCTAGCTCTTCTTCTGTTCCTAAATAATTGCGCGCCAGATTGCCCTCTTCTAAAAACACTTTTAACTTTTTTAAAAAATCTAATTCTTTTTGATATTTTTTATCTGCTTTTATAAGCTTTTCTGTTTTTTCTATTCGCTTCTCTAGCAGTTCAACATCCGAAAGCACTAACTCTAAATTAATTATATTAATATCATCTTCGGGTGAAACCTGGCCATTAACGTGGATAATATCGTCGTCTATAAAGCACCTAACCACATGAACTACTGCATCCACTTCTCTTATGTGAGATAAAAACTTATTACCCAGTCCTTCTCCTTGCGATGCCCCTTTGACTAGGCCCGCAATATCTAAAAATTCAATGGTTGCGCGCACTAAATTTTGAGCTTTATACATATCACAAAGCACATCCAGCCGCTTGTCTGGCACACTCACAACACCAATGTTTGGCTCTATTGTGCAAAACGGATAATTCGCGCTTTGCGCTCCTGCATTGGTTATTGCATTAAACAATGTGCTCTTGCCAACGTTAGGTAGCCCTACTATTCCCAGCTTCAATTAACACTCCACCTCTAGTTCTAATTATTATATAACTTTTAATATTAAAAAAATTATACCATAAAAACATGTGGAATGCAAACCCAAAAAATAAGTAAATTAGCATTGTTTTATTGTCTTTTTTACAACTAAATACCTACACCCTCCACTTTAAATATTAAGATGAAAATTTTATTATAACAAATCATTTTTAAGCAAAAAAATAACCCCGGTCTAAAGAACCGGGGTTAAAACCACTAATAATAGTTGTTGTTCCCGCCTTGACAACTACCATCACAGTTGCCATAACATGAATTAGCACAACCACTACTGCAATCCATAGCTTCATCATACTCAGCAACTTTGCCTTCTACCAAATGGTTCATATTTTCACCTCCTTTCAATAAGTTGATATGTTTATTGCTTTTTGCTTCTAATAATATGCGTTGTGACCGCCGCCGCAAGGACCAGTAACAGCATCCACACACATTCCCCAACAATCATTAGAACAACTATTGGAACAACTGTGGGAACAACTATTGTTGCAATCTGTTACTTCATTATCATATTCAAAGAATTCCTTTCCCACCAAATGACTCATATTTTTCCCACCTCCATTTCTTATTTCTGTACGTATAAAAAGCTGGTAACTTGGATTTATATATTATCTAATAGTAATTTCTCCTTCTTCAAAATAAACCATAAATTTCTTATCGCGAGGAAGGTTATATTTTTTAATTATTATATTCCACCACTTTTGAATCCTTGCTTTGCAAAGCTCTATATCATTTTTTAAACTGTTTGTTAAAATATCTATATCCTTCACCTCCACGCTAAGCGTTCCATTATTAACTTTTTCTAGCAATTCAGTTAACGCATCTAACCGGCGATTCAACCTGTAAATTTTATCTTTTTCTTCACCTAAAATTTGAATGTTTGTTTTGCTCATATTTCATCCATCTCCTTAAGTAAATCTTTCGCTTTAATAGCTAGTTGTTTTTTTAATTCCTCTCCGATTTCTGTTTCAATTTTACTCACTGTGCACTGTATCTCCGGTGGAATTGTATACTCGTTTGTCATTTTTTTGTTCAAGTATACACAGCGTTTACAATTGTAATTTTTACAAATATTACAATCTAAAAAATTCTTTACATCAAATTCATCTTTGTAATTAAACGTTATACCATTGTCAAGATCTCCCACAGATAAATTGGGATCTTCGAAATAAAATGCCGGACAAACATACAATTTACCATTTGGCATAACCGCAAATGTTTTTACTCCACAGCCACAGCCATCTACAAAATTTGTTTCCTCTTCATGAATACCCTCTGCCCCGTTTAAAACGTTTACTTTTAGAACCTTATTTGAATTTAATATATAATCCCCTATTTTCTTCAGCTGATTTTCATATTCGTTTAAATCATACTTTTTCATATACTCTAATTCATCAAGAATAATATTTACTCTTCTTGCATGATTTACTTCGAATAAATTTTTAACAATTTCAAATAATTTGCCTAAAAAAGCATTTTCAATGTGTAAAATAAATACATTTGAAAATTTATCAACCTTTTCATCGTTTTTCACAACTAATATCTCACTTGATTTAGACTGAGAAAATTTATGTGATATAACTTGAGCATAATTTGCATATTCCTGCGGTGCACTACCAATAAAAATTGGTTGCATCAGATTTTTTTCAGCAAAAGATAACGCTTTGTCTATAGTAGATTTGTCCATACAACTATATTTATTATCTTTTTTTACATTAGAATAACTACAGTGAGGGACAGCTTTTTCATCTGTATATATAACTAAAAAATATTGCAATCCGGCGTAATATTGTTCTTTTAGCACCTTCCTTGGGTTTGCCCTGCCATTAAGTTTGCTTTCTATTTTATCCCAAAAATAATCAATTGCTCTAACATTAGCTTTATGCATCTCACAGTTGTATTTAACACGTTTTTTTAATATACTCCCCGAAGGAGAATCATCGTAACAAAGCCCTATGCAAGTGGTGCAACCACTAGCCACTTTACAATCTTTACATTCATCATCATTAATTCGATTAATAGAGAGAGCTTTAAAAGGCTTTAATTTATCTAAAGATACTCCATCAAAAACATTTCCAATTGCTAATTTCTTTTTATTATTCAAAGAAAAATCAGTAAACCGAATACACGGTAAAATATTCCCATCGCAATCTACAGCTGCTGCTTTTCCAGATCCGCAATACCTATGTTTATTACGAACATCCGACATTGGCAACCCGGTGTTAGGGTCAAAAAATCTAACACTATATCCTTCTTTCTCAAAGATATCATTCTCAATTATATAGTCAGCTAAAGATTTTAACTGCTCTTCAAAAATTAACGGATCATCTTCAGACCAAACATTTTCAAACACAACATTAGCACTAATATTTTTAATACCTAAATCCCAAAGACTAATTATGCTATCTTTCAAATAAGGTAGATCATCATGAGAAAAAGTTGCTTTTGTTGATGTGTTTTTAATTTGGCTCAGCCATAAAGGAACATTTTTAACAACATCATCATAAGAGCCCCTACCGTCTGGGTATATTCTTTGTGTATCATGTTTTATTTTATTACCATCAACACTAAACCCCACAGACATATGTTTAATATTTTTTTTAATGTAATTTTGCACTTTTTCATCATCATAATTCAAACCGTTAGTAGAGAAATTGAACATGTAATTGTCAAACCAAGGTGATTTCATTTCATACATTTTTAAGCATATGTAATCACTTATCTTATCAATAAGATCAATTTCCAAAAACGGTTCCCCACCAATAAAATCCCAAACAATAGAGGGTTCATCATAAATACCCCGCGCAGATAAAAAATAATCAACTGCTTTTTTTGCAATATCAAAAGTCATCTTCTTTTTATTATTCTTACTAACAAGATAACAATATTTACACCTTAAATTGCATTCTTCTGTTACACAAAATGTAATATTATTTGCATGCCCATGTTCGAACGATGGATATAATTTCCCAAATTTAATAGTACTCTCTTTTAACATTTTAGCTATAATCCTCCTCCATATTTATAAAATTTACGTCTAGAATTTTTCTATTGGTTAAAAGTTTATACCCTACTTTTTCATGTTTTTCGTTAATTATATAGTTCCCAAGCGCCAATTTCAATACTACCCCCCCCGGTGTCGTTTTTTGTCGAACTCTTTTGAGTTCGGCAAAAAAGTTTTCTGCAAAAATTTCAAAAAACATAATTTTTGCCAGCAAAAAAATAAAGGCTAGCACTTTTTAAAAAGTGCTAGCCTTATGGCAAAATCTATCTTCTTAAATTCAATACATTTACTCTAACCAACAATATATGCTTCTAAATACTTTCTTCCAAACCAACATGATTCTTCATAACTATCTATAATCAGATCAAAGTCACACGTTCCAGCTTTAAGCCCTTTCCCTGTATCTGCAGCTATTGCATTGCCATAAACAAAACTTCCATCTTCACTCACAATAAATAGTTTGGTTCCATAAGGAATTTTATCTGGATCCACTGCAACATAACCTGGTATTGTGGTTCTATTATCCCAGCTAACTCTAGTTCTCCTATTATTTGCAGAATAGGCTACCGAGTTCATATTGTCTAACTTCTTTAAATATTTTTTAGGTTTGTTATTCGAATCTAATTCCACATCTTCAAAGCCTTTGGTTAATGCAGAAAGCGGTGTACCCGTCTTACCAACATAGACCCAAATACGTTTATAATCCTTTAAACCTTCTTTTTCCACAAGATTTTTTAAAAAATCTATATCAATAGAAGTATTTTCATCAAAGTCATAAATCTTTCTTTGAGGATTCGGACTACCATTCGTGAAAATTATACGTTTTTTTCCGTCTGGCAAAAGAGGTGTAAAATGAATAAAACTTTTTTCTCCATTGCCCTCTTTGCTGGTAATAATAATTGTGTCACCATCTTCTAGTGGCTTTTCTACATCTAAATTAACTTCATCAGTATCCTCAAGGTCTATTCCAAAAAGATATATAGCGTCTTTAACTTTATCTCCATGGAAAGTTTTTGTATATTCTTCTCCATCTATGTTTATGGTTACTGTTTGCATTGAGCCTTGCGCATATGTTTGATCATTTTCTATGCGCCAATCCGTATACTCATCCATGCTCATAACAAAAGATTTTGCATCCCTTTTATAAGCAAAAGTTTTTGTTTGGCAGATTACAAATAAAGCAAAGCTACAAATAAGTAATGCAAACAAACTCATCTGCTTTTTTAAAATATAAATGCCCCCTTTGTCTTCTTGCAAAGCCAACTTAAAATCATTTTTTTGCAAGAAATCTAACCGAAAACAGATATGCCAATAAATTAAGTTTTATTTATTGTGTTGCAATCACCTTATAGTCACAACATTTATATTATATAAAAAAATCTCCAATTTGTCAAACCGCCAAATATTCCTCCATTCATGATAATGCAGGATATTTTTGTTGCTTTTGCTAATTATTTATCAAATTTTATTGTACATCCTTTTGTTTTTATTGATCTACTTGCTTTATTTACATAAATTAACTGTGCACTTAACCGAAATTTCTTAGCTAGTCCCGTTTCATAAACAACATGATTTTTTGGTTGATTTTCCATAAAACCCGATTATAAATTGTAAAAATCTGATAAGAAATCTGCCGCAGCACTAATAGTTTTCAATCTAATTTCATCTCGGCTTAACTCATGTAAACTGCCCATTTTCGCTAGGTCCCACACTTCTGTTGCACCCTCTTTAGAAATTGCAATAAATACCTGCCCCACCAAAGCAGCCTCTGGCGCCCAAGGTCCTGCATAACCGGTTACTGCAATGCAAAAATCAGTTTGCATCAACTTGCGGCCATTCTCTGCCATCAGCGTTGCAGCCTGTGAACTAACAGCAGTATACTTATTTATAATTTCCATGTCTATATTAAGTAGCCTGCTTTTTAGTTCGTTTGAATATGTTACAAGCCCGCCAAAAAAAACTTTAGAAGCCCCCGGTATTTTTGTAATCTCACCTGCTAAAAGCCCGCCCGTGCAAGATTCAACTGTGCTAATTGTTAAATCTTGTTTTATAAACTCCTCAACTACTTTCTGCCATTTATTCATCAAAATTCCCCTCCTAAATTACGCACAAAAAAGTTATCAACATTTGTTCCACGTGGAACAAAATTAAAAAAACGCTTTAATAAAGCCGCAACCCCCACTTTTTTTGTGCTTTTTTGAAAATTAGTAAATTAATTATCCCTCGCTTCACGGGAGAATATTTATATTTAAATTTATAAATCCGCAAAACATACTTTTTTATATTTTTTTATTAAATTGTTAACTAAAAAGCCCTGCTTTGCAGGGCTTTTATGCTTATTCTAATTCACTTACGCAATTACTTCATCTTTGTTTTTTTGCTTGTCGCATTTAATTTTATACTTCTTACGATCCATATATTCTGCATACTTGCCCTTGTTGTAATTCTGAACCGGCCTTAAATAACCAACAACACGGCTCCAAACCTCTGCTTCTTTACCACAATCCGGGCAGTTAAAATGTTCACCAGAAATATAGCCATGGTCTGGGCAAACGGAAAATGTTGGCGTTAATGAAATATACGGTAGTTTATAATTAGTAAATATCTTTTTGATCAATGTTTTTGCAATTTCTATATCCTGAATACTTTCGCCCAAATAGAAGTGCAGCACAGTTCCGCCTGTATACATGCTCTGCAGATCATCTTGAAGTTCTAAAGTTTCGAATATATCATCTGTAAACCCAACCGGCAATTGCGACGAATTTGTGTAATATGGCACTTCATCGCCCGCAGTAATAATATTTGGATATTTTTCAACATCTTTCTTAGCCAAACGGTAACTTGTTGCCTCTGCCGGAGTTGCCTCTAGATTATAGTAATGCCCAGTTTCTTCCTGTAATATTTTTATCTTTTCACGCATAAAGCTCAGAGTTTCTATTGCAAACTCTTGACCTTCTTTGGTAGTTAAGTCATGCCCCAGACCTAAAAAGTTTTCACAAGCTTCATTCATTCCAACCAAACCTATTGTGTTAAAGTGGTTGAACCAATACTGCCCTGTGCGGTCGTAAAGCCCTTTTAAATAATTTGCAGAATATGGGTAAAGCCCTCTCTTTGTTTGCTCTTCAACAATCTTGCGCTTCATCTCTAAGCTAGATTTTGCAATATTTATTAAACGTGCAATACGTTCTTTATATTCTGTTTTGGTTTTAGATAAAAATGCTGCTCTTGGCAGATTGATTGTTACCACACCAATCGAACCGGTTAACGGGTTAGAGCCAAATAGCCCGCCACCACGCTTACGCAGCTCTTTTGTGTTGAGTCTTAATCTGCAGCACATAGAAAGTGCATCTTCTGGTGAAAGATCTGAATTTATATAGTTTGAAAAATAAGGAATACCATACTTGCAGGTTATTTCCATCAACTTATTAACAACCGGACTATCCCAGTCAAAATCTCTTGTAACATTAATTGTTGGAATCGGGAATGTAAACACACGACCTTTAGAATCTCCTGCCATCATAACATCGCAAAAAGCCATGTTAAACATGTTCATTTCTTCCTGAAAGTCACCATATGTATCGTCCATTATCTGCCCGCCCCAAATAACATGGCGGTCTTTGAGTGTAGAAGGCACTACTACATCTAATGTTATGTTAGAAAACGGGCATTGGAACCCTACTCTTGTGGGCACATTTAAGTTAAAAATAAACTCTTGCAAGGCTTGTTTCACTGCTTCATAGCCCATGTGGTCGTACCTTATAAACGGTGCGCAATAAGTATCGAACGAAGACCAAGCTTGAGCGCCAGCAGTTTCGCCTTGAGTTACAAAAGTTGAATTTACAACCTGACCTAAAAACGAACGCAGATGCCTTGCCGGCTTTGATTCAACCTTACCGTTAACTCCGCCAAACCCGTTTGTTAAGAGTTGCGAAAGATCCCATCCGGCACAATATGCACCAAAAAATCCTAAATCGTGAATATGAATATCGCCTGAATTATGAGCTTCTCTAATATCTGCCGAATAGACTTCATTTAGCCAATATTGTTTGGTAAATGCTTCTCTAATATAGTTGTTCATACCGTTTATAGATTTTTGCATATTAGAGTTTTCTTTAATTTCCCAGCTTTCATCATCTAAATATTGTGTAAACATATCTGCTGTAGCATCCACCAAAGCGTTATTTTCTCTAATTGTTTTACGCTTTTCACGGTAAAGAATAAATGCTTTTGCGGTTTTAGCGTGCCCGTTTTTAATAAGCACCTTTTCTACAATATCTTGGACTCCTTCAACCTCTGCAATTGAATCTGGGTATTCTTCCTCTGCTAGTTCAATAACTTTGTCGCATAATTTAGAGGCTAACTCCCAATCGTCTCCTCCAACATTACTTGCAGCTTTAAAAATAGCCCAAGTTATTTTATCTCTCATAAACGGAACCAGTTTTCCGTCTCTTTTTTTAATCTTTGTGAGCATCTTGAAAGTTCCCCCTTAGTTTTAAAAAACATAATAATTTATTTAAATTTAATACTCTAGATATATTTTCTACTTTTTTTCGCAAAAAGTCAAGAGGCTTATTCGTGATTTTTTTCTAACTCAATTAAAAAAATTTCGCACATTGCCAGCCCATTAGTAATTATATTGCATTTGCTCTCTTTACTTTTGTGATTTGTGCACTATGGCATTTTGCACATATTTTTGTGCTAATATCTGATCTATGGTTCTTTTTTGTGGTTTTAATCGAACTTTTAAAGTTCACTAAAAGTTCATTAAAAAATATAAATTCTACAATACAAAAATATAAAATCTTTTTAGGAATAATAATTCATTTTTCTGTTAATTCTTTCCCATTTTCCTTTTTGAGATTTTATCTGTAATTTTATGCATAAAATTAAACAATTTGTAAGTTGCTATACAAAGTGGTATTAAAATAACAAAGATCTTAAAACTATACTCAAATTCAAAAGTTGCTCTAAAACCTATTGCACACACTAAAAATGCCACAATCATAGCAAGCCATAGTCTTTTTCTTAATTTATCTAACGGTAGCGAAATATAATACAGCAATAGCAAATTCACCAAAGCTACGCAAAACGCGCTCAGTGTAGATATCTCTTTGTTTGTTAAATCTATAACATTGCCAATTATATTTACTATAATAATATCTAGCACCATAACCATTGCACTCGGTAAAGATCTAACTATAATATTCTTTAAAAACCCACCTTCTGCTAACCCTCTGCTTTTTTCGAAGCTTAAAACAAACGACGGCAAACCTACTGTAAAGGTGTTGATTAGTGTTAGTTGAATTGGCTCTAATGGGTAATTTTGTGCCCAAAACAGCAAAATAACAGCGAGTAAGATCGCAAAAAACGTTTTGCCCAAAAACATAGAACCAGAACGCTGAATATTATTTATTATCCGCTGCCCTTCAAAAATAATATTCGAAATCATGCTAAAATCGTTATTCATTAAAACAATTTGCGCCACCTGCCTTGCCGCAGCGCTTCCACTACCCAAGGCAATGCTGCAGTCTGCATGTTTAAGCGCTAAAACATCATTAATTCCATCGCCAATCATTGCAACTGTGGTTTTTTCTTTTAGAATATTAACCAGTTCTTGTTTTTGGTCAGGAGAAACCCGGCCAAAAATTGTATATTTAAAAGCGGCTTCTCTTAACTCCTCTTTGCTTTTTAATGTAGATGCATCTATATAATTTTCATAGTCTAAAACTCCAACTTTTTTTGCAATTTTAGAAACCGCTAACGGATTATCACCAGAAATTATCTTTATCTGCGCATCCCGCTCCTGCAAAAGAGAAATTACATTGCGAGCTCTTTCTCTAATTAAATCGCTCAAAACCAGCAAAGCAACAGGTGTAACTGCCTTTTCAAAATCTATCTCTTCTAACTTCTGCTGAGTATACGCTAACAAAACCACTCTATTCCCATCTGCAATGGCTTTTTCAATCTGTGTTTTAAACTCACTATATCTATTTTTTAAAATAACTTCTGGCGCCCCTAGCACAAAGCTTTCTTTGCGTTTAAATTCAACTCCGCTCCATTTTCTTGCCGATGAAAATTTTACTACATTTGTTGCTGGCTCTTTAAGTGGCTCTACATCATTCTTTTTTGTATAATCTTTTAGCACATTAAACGTTCTGTTCGAAACATCGTTTAATTCACATACCATACTTGCTAAAATAGCATTTATATCTTTTTGCACAAATTGAGCACTGCATGGTTTTATTTCTTCTATTTTTAATTTGTTTTGCGTAATTGTGCCGGTTTTATCCATACACACCACGCCAATTTTAGCAAGATTCTCTAACCCATAAAGCTCTTGAACTAACACTTTCTCGCGGGCAAGTTTTAAAGCTCCCACTGTTAAAGCTACACTTGTAAGCAACACCAGACCCTCTGGAATCATAGAAAGCATTGCCGCAGATGTTCGTTCTACCGCTAGCTTAAGCTCTGAATTGATAGAAAACTGACGCCAGAATAGCAGGCCGCATAATGGTATTATAATAAAACTGATCCATTTTATAACTAGTCTTATAGCATCTATCATCTCTGAATTGTATTTTTTATATTGCCGCGCCTTTTTTGTGAGTTTGTTAATATAGCTTTCTTCACCCACATTTTGCACCTTGGCATAGCAGGTGTCTGATGTGATAAAACTGCCCGAAAGCAATTGTTCCCCTTCGCCTTTGGTAACGCAGTCAGATTCGCCTGTTATCATAGCCTCGTTAACTTCTACCTTGCCGTATTTTATAACACAATCTGCAGAAACATTGCAACCTGCCCGTAAGATTATGATATCATCCTTCACCAACTCTTTGGATGTAACAGAGGTGAACCTACCATTTCTTATTACCACTTCGTTCTGTTGGTTTACAATTAAAAGTTTATCTAATATCTTTTTGGCTCTTATCTCTTGCACTATTCCAATTATCATATTACAAAAAACCACACCCAAAAAGAGGGTATTTTTATAAGACCCAACATAAAGCAGGCTAGCAGCAATTGCAATATGCAGAATATTAAACAAAGAAAATACATTCTTCATTATAATATGCCGGATCTTTCTTTCTGTAAAATCTTTTGTTTTGTTAACTAAACCTGCTTTTTTACGCTGCTCCACTTCAAAATCTAAAAGGCCCTGTTCTGAATTTAAAATAGCGTTTGGCATATTAGTTTGTTCTGCCATTTTTAAATCATTTATAATTGTAGATTCTTTTAGCAATTCATCGCTTTCGTTCATAAAATTTCTTTCCTTCACTCCACCATTAAAGCACTCCAAAATTCTTCTTCTGGAATATATTTTTTTGCTCTTTTTTCATCATCTTCTTCAAAACCACATATACTGCGATATTCACAGGTTTTGCAAACATCGTAATCGTTAAACTTTAAAGGGATCGGTCTAAAATCACCATCTTCTATAAAATCAAAATGTTTTTTTATAAGCTTTTCTATATAATTAAACACTAAATTAAACTGCTTTATTGTAAACACACAAGACGAGCTCTTAAATTCACCATCTTTATTTACTGCCGCCGGAATTATTTTACCACTTAAGTTTTCTTCCATATGTTTTAAAACTTCTTGGTTATCTATAACTACACCATACATTTTAGGTGCTTTAAAAATTTGCTCTGCTTCGGCAAATTCACCTACTTCCTGTGCAAGCAGTTCACTTTTAATTGGTATATAAAGTGCCCCTGCCGGCAACATGTTAACCTGCGTTTTTAAATTTAAAAGTAACTTCATATAAAACAAGACCTGGTAATATAAACCATTATAAATATCAACTAAGCCGAACCTTTTTTTGCCGGATTTATAATCTATAACTCGGACCCAAAGTTCTTTATTTGTTTGTAATAAATCCACTCGGTCTATTTTGCCTTCTAAAGTTATATCAAAATCTTTGTATTTATAGTCTTCGTTTAATTTTACTTCAAACACACAAGGCAAAAAATTGCTATGTTTTAGTTCTTCTATTACATTATATAAAACAATGAGCGCTATATTTTCAATTTGAGCGCAAATATATTCTTCGTGTGCGGTTTTATTAAATGCTCGCCCGACTGTGTTTTTAAAATAGTTATTTATTGCTAGCTTTACTAACTTTTTAAGCTCTTCTGTTTGCTCTGAATCTAAAATAAGCTGTTTTTTTGCATTTAATAAATTTAAAAAATCAAGTTTTCCTGTTAAATTAATATTGTTCTTATAATACTTTTTAAACACAAAATAAAGTACAAAATGCAAAATTGAACCAATATCTTTCTTTTGGATTTTAAGCTCTTTTTCTGCATTTAAATTTAAAACATCTCGGCAAAAATATTTAAAGCGGCATATTGTAAAGTTCTCTAAACCAGTAGGTGAAATCTTCCATTTTTTTGATTGCAGCTCTTTTAAAAGTTGATTCTCTGTTATTTTAAACCGCTGAGCATTAGGTACATGTTTAAATGTTAAGCGAGATTTAATCTGCGCAAAATTTTCATCTGCTGCCAAAAGTTCAAGCAGTGCTGCCTCTAATCCTGTGTTAGTGCCATAACATTCGCCCAGCGCTTCTATTGCGGTTTGTTTGTTGCAGATAAGTTCTTCATCTTTAATAATATCTTTCGCTTCCTGATATTCTAAACCTTCAAACATGCTCTGCAATTTTTCAACAAAAACAGAGGGATTAAGCTTCGCTCCGGTAATGCTATTCTTAACAAACGAAACAAAAACCATATCGCTGGCAGCTGTTATGCTATTATAAAAAATCAGCTTCTCGTCATTTGCCATATTTATTTTTTGGTCTGCAAAATCATTGTTCTTACCTGAACAAACATCAAACAAACGGTTAAATGCTAAACTCTTAAACTTATTTTTTTCCGCCCAGCTAAAGATATCATTTTGCCCTTCAAATTTAGGGAAGTTACAAGAGTTGGCACCTATTATAAACACGGCTTTTGGGTTAAACGGTCTGGCCTTTTCTGCCGAACTAACAAGCACTTGATCTAACCCTTGTTGCGCAAATTCAAAGCAGGCATCCTCAAAAAACACATTAAGCAGTGCAAGGTTTAATTTATAAGAACTAACGCTAAATCTTTCGCAAAAATCTACAAATTTATCTAATAAAAACACAAACTGTTCCCACGCTGCCGTGCCCTCCGCAGTTTTTTGCGCCGAAGCTGTGGACAATTCTTCTAACCTTTGTTTTGCTCCGGATTCTAAAACATATTCAAAGATCATAGCCGCTAACTGTTTGCTATCTTTTAGGTTTATTTCGGTTTCTTTAAATTTTAAAATCGGCGCAATTAATTTTGACCTTATTTCGTTTAGTTTAGCTAGCTGATCATCTGGTTGTCCGCTAAAACTCTCTAGCAACAGCTTTTGAGTGAATTCTAAACTCCAATCGTCACTGTTTACTTCACATGTTTTGCAGTATCTTTCTAACTGCCCCAACTCTTCGAGATTAAAACCCAGCAACGGGTTTTTGGCTAAATTAAGCACTGCGTTTGTGTCAAAGTTAGTTTGCAAAACCAAAATTAAATTCAAAACCAGTTTTATAAGCGCTGTGTTTTTAGTTGGTTGCTTAGAATCTTCAAAATACTCTATACCGCATTTGCCAAACTGCGCTTTAATAACGTTGCTATAAGCTGATGTGTCTCTGGCAATAATTAAGATATCTTTAAATCTATAATTTTCTTCTTTTATTAATTTTAATATTTCTGCTGCCACATATTTAATCTCTTCGTAGTAATCTTGCGCTTGCACGATTTTAAAATTATCAATTTTATCTTTGAATTTGTTCGGCTTAAATTTAAGCAAATTCTGCTCAATGTGTGTAAGCTCCGGAGATTTGAATCTTTGTGGTGCCAAAAGTTTTACGTGCCTCAACAATACTCCTTGCTTTTTTGCACACTCTGTTAAAATATCTTGTGTATATTTTGCTGTGTAAAATACATCCGGTTCGGCTTCTGAATCATCAGCCTGAATAGTTAAAAACAAATTGCAGCTCGCTAACAAAGTTTTTAAAAAGTTAAGTTCCGCTAAAGAGAAAGAATAAAATGCATCTATATAAAAATTAGTCTCTTCAAAAAACGTCAAATGTTTTTCAAGTAATTTGTTTGCTCTAGTTAGAGAGTTATAAACTTGCAACTCTTTAGTTGCTAAAGTATCATATTCATTATACATTGCATAAAGATCACTGAGTTTTGCTTTAAGAGTTCCGGTTTGATTCTTTATTTCCTCTTTAAAATCTGCTTTGGTTAGTGCGGTTGTTTTTATGTTTTTTATAAATTTTGCTATAATATTTTCTATGCCAGAGTTATAATCTAGCCCTTTATAGAATTTTAATGTGTTCTGCACATTATGAATTGCTAATAAAACCAGTGCTTTTTCTGTAATATCATTTGGGAGCTCAGCTGATTCACGTTCAAATCTTTGTAATATCTCTCTTGCTAGCTTTTTAAAACTGGTTACTTCAACATTTATTGCAAGCCTACCCGCTAAAAATTGAGCTAGCTCTTTTTCTGCACTAAAAGAAAATTGCTCTGGAACTAATATAAGATAACGCTTTGCCTTACGTGCTGTTATATCTTTTTGAAGTTGCTGCCATAATTTTGTTGTTTTACCAAAACCTGCTCTGCCTTCAATAAAAGTTAACATAAGGCCGCCTCATCTCCTTAGGCTTTAGTTTACCATACCACAGCTTAAAATGCAAATTTGCTTTATGTTAATAAAATAAACGCAAAAAAGAGCCCTTAAAAGAGAGCCTTTTTTTTATAAACTTTTCTGTTAGAAGCCTCACATCATAGATGCCGCGTTTGTACAACGAGAATTGCAACTATCTCTACAATAACCGCGAATGCTTGTTTTTGCACTATAGTGCATATAGTTTTGATTTTCTGTATTGTAAAGTCTAAATTGCTTTAATATAAAAATATGGATCTTCTTCAAATATAATAAAAAAGAGAACACATTGTTTAGATGTGTTCTCTTTTTTATTTTACTGCTCATAATGAAGCCTCCCGCTTAATACTTTCACAATCTTCTCTGCGTCCAAAATCTTATATACTGCCTATATCTTATACTAACGTCTGAAATTACCCCATAAAACCCAATTAATTTCGCATACAATGGTGGATTTAATACAGGTTCTTTTGAATTAGAAAATTTAACTTTTTAACTAAAACCAACCTCTATGTCCACTCAGCATTTCTGCAAGATTTCGAGCGAACGTTGCATGTGCATCCAAAACATCTTTTAATTTGTAAAGCTTGTTTTTCTCAAATTCTCTCACTGTTTTGCGGCACCAAAATAGTTTTTTATCATCTTTATCTACTAGTATAAATCCATAAGTGTAACGTTTTATAGTGACAGCATATATTCTTACATCGTTTTCAAAATCAAAATCTTTCAAAGTTGGATCACGTTCATCTTCAGTTGTACTTTTATCTTTAGCAACTACTTCTTCTATTTTTTTTATTTCATCCATATATTTGTCTGTGCTGTTTACTAAATTATATAACTCTATTTCACATTGTAGACCCTCTTCAAGCTTATCACTATTAAGGACTTTTTCCACATCGCTAACAGGTTTACTAAACTTTACTGCGGCTCCTAATTCAGTGCCTTTCCCTAAAAGGCTATCTTCACCCATCGGTATGCTTAGTGCAACCATATCATCTTTCTTTAATATATCTACCATGTCTCCACTTGCTGGGAATTCCCCATCTACACATTTGTATATCGCCACTACCTTTTCCTTCCAATCTCCATCTTCAGAGGCTTCTTCTTCCGCTTCCATTTTTTCTTCCAATTCTTTAATAAGCCAGCTATTTTTATTAATGTACGCACTCTTCAACGAGTTCGCAGTAAGTGCGTATGTATAAAATCTGGCATTTAGATGAATTAATGTAGTTAATACTAATAACATACTCACAAATTTTTTCGTTTTCATATTTATACTTCCTTTCTTCATATAATTTTATATTTATTAATAGTTAAACGTAAAATATCCTTGTAACTGCCATATGTTATTATCTATGTCAAATTGATTTTTAATATTAACTAATGGATTCCCTGGACGATTAGCTTTAAGATTTATTTCACAGCCCCAAGGGTTATATATTGAAATATTTTTAACATTATGAGTTGCATTTAAAAATTTCTTAAATAAGATATTTATTTGAATAAGCCATCATGCGTTCTTATCTCTACAGTCTTTTTTAAAAAAGATATTTATTGCTCCACTCATTTTCAATCCTAAGTTATTAAACAAACTTTAGCTTCTTCTTTTACATTTGCAGGTACATTAACATTAATAGCACTTGTTTTAGCCATAATATTTTCCTCTCCTTATTTTACAATATTATACCATGTTTATATTGTAATATCAACATGAATATTTACTATGTAGGCAAGTAGCATTATACTTAAATGTTAATTTCTGTCAAATTTAAAACATTTAAGGTGTCCACAGATAAATTATACAATGAATTCCAAAAAGTATACCCTTTAGAATCCTATATTTTATATTCCCTATTTCTATTTTCTATACTCTTCATATGTTCGGGCATTACCTTGAAGTGAATTACTTTTGGCTCTATTCTCTGTTATACTAAATTAGTAGTAATATTCCTAAGAGGTTCTTTATGAAACACATCATCTTTTACTACAGTGTTGTGGAGCAAGGCAAAAAACGGCGTTTTCAGTTAATGTATGAATTTTAAATGGTTAGATTACACCTTATCGCTACATACACGAATTGAAGCAATATGGAGTAAATTAAAACTAATCATTCTGTGTTTACATTGTGTATGCTATCTGGTGTTTTATATAATATAGAAAGAAGCAGCATTTTCAGGCTGCTTCTTTACTAATTCTTTTGTCATCTTCTAGTATTCATATTTCTTAATGTTCTTCCCGTGTTAAGAGACTATATATGTGGTGCATTATTTTAATTTTATTACTGGTTTCGGAACGGTGAATAATGATTTGCCAGCAGTCCCTATTCAATATGAGATTCCATGGTTAAAACCATGGGATCCTACACATTTAATTTTTTATAAATAAGTGAACAAGTTATATCCTTTTTATTCGGTTTCCCAGAGTGATTTATGTTTAATATACATCTATTATGTATTGCTCTGTCTCGTCCGCCGGTATATCTATTAATTCGCTATGTTGACCTGTTACATCATCAACGTCTATTGTAAAAACTGCATCTTCATCTGTGTCTTCCGAGCTGTTAATATCCATAATTGCTCCTACTCTAGGGCCATGCTCTGCATCTCCTATCATTTTAACACAATCATTTACTTTAACTAATCTACTCCCGGCTTTTGTTTTCATAGTATAAAGCGGTCCCATTGCATTGATCACTCCTCCAAAACATCCTACTACCAATAAACAAATTAACAGATTCTTTCCTAATTTTTTCATTTCAATCACTCCTATTTAAAATATATAGTTGCACACTCTGGTAAACCATTAAATTGCCCACTTGGTATCTTTGCATAAATCCAAGCTGTTTCAAGCTCTCCCTCTTGCAAGTTAACACCAATTACCTTGGGAAATACTGTATACTTTTCCCCAAAATTATTATCACCTCTTTTCTTGCCTGTTGTCTTGGTTCCCTTTGTCTTTATTAATGCTAGACGCAGCTTAGTCTCTAAAATACCAGCATCTTCTCTAGTAAATCCTAATTTCGTCCAAAGAACCCAAGCTTTATGTTTGCCCCTATTATGGTATGGATTAAGAGAATATGTATATAAAGCGCCAAAATTATTTATTAATGGTTGTTCTTCTGCACTCTCTGAATACGAAAAATCTGCAATCAAAGTTTTCAAAATCAATTCTTTTAGCATAGACAAATTTATTTGTGTTTGTCCTATTTCTCTTTGTAGCATAACAACAGAATTATCTCCTGTCAATGGCTGCGGAAACACAAAGTCATCTATTATTTAATATGACTTGTTACGGTTTAACAAATAGAATCCTAGATTCGCTTGTTTTTCCTTCTTGCCAAAAGAATGACACGGGAAAAAAGATAGCTTTTTGAAGTATCTGTAGTATCTGTAAGTCTATTCTACCCAGATGAAAAGATGAAAATATAGATAGGTTTAAAGTTACTGGCGGTACCGTCACTAGGTAACTCTAAATGATTAACGATTGAACATATTAAAGATTGTACAATGTAGCTTTCATTACCGAGACAAATAAAGTGGTAAAATAAATTTAAAAACAATAGATAATATAGACAATAAAGATAACAAAAGAATGGAGAAACTTGTAAATAGTTTACATCTTGCTTTTTATTAGACAAAAAATTATAGATGCTAAAAAATATGTGTTAAAAATCGCTGGCTCCCAAATTATTTATGTTGACAAATTGGTAAAAAGATGTTAAAATTTATATATGGAAAGGAGGATTAAATTGAAGAAAAAATTTTTAACTTTATTTTTAGCAATATTATGTACATTTACCTCTACAAACTTTATATTTGCAGTTGTCCATCATACGTCATATCAACCTTATTTACTATTTGCAGATCCATGGGCTTTGCAACCACAAAGAGCTCCTTGGTGTTTTGATAGTTGTATGAAGATAGTTTTAAAGGATGCTCAACAAAAGAATTTATCACATCCTTTAGGTGAAGGGTTTAATATACCAAATATAAATGCAATAGTAGGAGCACTAGTACCAGAAGAAGAAATTGTTCATAGAGTACTCTTAAGTAATCATGCAATTGGTGAAGCTGGAACAATAAACAATGCTCCGGCAGAACATTACCAGGCTTTTGTAGGACATATAACAAATTTTTTTGATTATTATTTAGGAAATCGAACAGTTCATGGTAGAATAGCAGTCGTAGACAATAGCAGAAAATTTAATTTATTAAACGGTTTGTTAGGGGTGGCTTTAGAAGATGAAATGGATGATTTGTGGCAGCATTTGGATGCAAATACGAGGAAAATGATTGTACAAGACTCTGCTCAGGCTGTGCTAAACCGCATTCAACAGGATACAGGGATAATAGGGAACATACATAATATAACAAGCCAGGCAGAATATGAAGCAGCTTTAAACAATATTGTAACTGAGATAGAAACAAATAATAGGATGGTTATATTAGTCTTCCAAAATATGAATAATCGTCAGGAATCACATGCGTGTGTTGCGTATGCAACTAAAAGGGATGATACACCTTTGCATAATGGACAAGAAATAAACGTTTTTAATCCATGGGGGAATTTGATAAATATGACTCAAACTGATCATGGCCCACTGTTTAACATAACTCCTACCCCAGTAGCTCCTAGAAGTTGGCTTTTAAACCGATATGTTACATTTAATTATTAAAATTATAAAGAAAGGGTGATTATTATGAAAAAGACAACAACTTTAATATTAGCATTAGGAATGCTGGCTAGCGCCTCAACAATTAGTTATGGCGCAATTGCAGAACAAACAAAAAATAGTATGTATTTGCCACATAATAGTTGGGTGGTAGCAAAATTACAAGAAAAGATGGATGCAGCACACTATGAGCCAGCAGAAGACTGGCAAAATAAAATTTCGGTTGGTTACACTTGTGTAGATTCTGGAGCCCCTACTATAGAAACAATGAGTTCCGTTATTCAGAATAGCCGGGGTATAGGGTTATTCGTACCATTACAAGAAGAGGAAGGATGGCCTGAAACAGAGTTATATGCTGGGGTAGAATTTGAAAAGCCTTATGAGATTGATGACATTGTAGAAACGATTGGTGCGGAAGAGCAACCAGCAGAAGGTGGAAATTGTAGAATAGAACTCTATAATTCTGGTTCTAGCTTAGGTGCATATGATCACGAGATCGCAGCTATGGAAGGAGAGCAAGGAAATGTTTCCGAAGAAGAGTTTACTTTTAATGCCGCAACAAAAATATATCAAGTAAATATGGACACTTATACATATGGTTATATTCTTGAAGATGATCAAAGCAGAAGGCTGTTCTGGTGCTGCAAAGCGGCAAATGAATTTGAGAAAGGAAAATTTTATAAACTTGCAGATGTATTAAATGCTTATAAAGAGTATAAAGAGAGAACAACGGGTATAAGCAGTTGGTACACACGTTGGGTTTAAAATAGAGAAAAAATATAATTGTTTTATAGGCATCAACATAAAATGTTGATGCCTATAATGTTATGTTTGCATTGTTTTAAAAAACGTTTTCAAAATTTTTAGTAGTAATATTGAGTAAAATTGCATTTGGATCCTTTTATTTGTTATTATATTTTACTATAAGAAAAAAAGCTAGCCAACAAGTTTTTGGATATTGTACTTAAAATCTCTTGTTGTATAAATTCGCATAATTATAATCTCTAATAAAATATGCCCATTTGTCTCTCAATTGTCAATAGAAATGGCACTATGCTTCAATTCGTGTATGTAGCGATAGAAGGTAGTTCTGGTCATCTTTAATCATGCATTAACTGAAAAGGCCGTTTTTTATCTTGCTTCTCAGCATTGTAGTAAAAGGCGATCTGTTTCATCAATAACCTCCCGAATATATCAATTACTAGTTCAATATAGAATCGAACTAAAAGCAATTCGTTTCAATTGGTAGTGCCCGAAATACATGAAGAGTATAGAATTAGGGAACATAAAATATAGAGTTAAAGGGTATACTTTTTGGAAGCGAATAAAAAGCAATCAAAGACATTTAGAAATCTAAAAGCATCGACAAAGTTCGACAAAAATGGGGAGTATTTAAGCAAATATATGATGCCAGATTTATTCTAAAACTAGAGTCTATCTATAGAAATGGAGTGATAGATAATGGTTAAGACTAGAAAAATGGCTATATATTTAATTGTTTCGTTTAGTTGCATGTTTAATAATCTGTACTTTGTAACGAATGCTCAACCGCCGAACGAAGAAGTAAAGAAAGCCATAAAAAGATATACTGAATCTAATGATATTTATTTAAATATAAATAGATATTTAAGAGGAGCAAGTACCGAGATTAAAGAGGAAAATGAAAAATATATAAAATTAATTCATGGGTATCTCATGGAGAATAAATTAAGTGCTCCAATATATGTTATAAGAGGAATATCTGAAGAAGAAGCCAAATACTACGAATCTCAACAAGGTAAAATAATCGATAAACATGGATTTTTAAGTACAATACGCCAACCGCATGAACTATTTTTAAGCGAGGGGGAACGAAAATCAAAGAAAATTCCAAACAATATGATGTGTAGAGGATATGTAAATGATAAATTTTATTACTTGGAAAACACCCATCAAGCAGGAAACTTTTTAGGTAGAGACACAATATTATTAATCCTTTTGTCCGAAGGGACATGTGCAGTTGATATTTCACCAATTTCTTCAAGTGGGCCAGGAGAATTAGAAGTACTAATAGATTATGAGGTTCCGTTAAAAATAGAAAAAACAGTTAAATTAAAAGATATACTTGAAGAAGAAACCGAAAGAAGTGAAATATTTAAAGCTTTTAAAAAAGCTGGTTGTTTCACATTTATTGATAAAGAAGTAATTATTGCAACGGTAGTTCTTTAGTTATATATAAGATATATATTTATATATTAACAAATTTTGATAAATCTAATAAATTAAAAGTGACAGGGAGGCATTAGTCTCTAGATTTAGTAAGCAAACTACTCTGACCTTTATAAGTCAGAGTAGTTTGCTTACCTTATAAAATCGAAACAAAAACATTTCATCTCTTCCCTTGTCTATTTTGTTATTTAAGAGACACGAAAAATCTTTTAAATACTACATTTCTTAGAGTAAACTGAATCCGCATTCTTCCTAATATCCCCCATTTTTGTCGCAGATTCTTTTATTTTTTGTATAAGCAAACAATCCATATCGAAAAAAGCAAAATACCCAAAGCTGTGAAAATACCCCTAAATAACTTATGCCACATACTATAAAATACCAAATTTGCATGCAAAGAGCTAAACGAGAATATATAGAAGCCTGCAAAGCAGAGAGAGATAAAACCGATCACTTTAGAGGCAGCGGCTTTGATGCGGAGTATCTCTTTATTGCAGCAATCGTCTCGGAATTTGGAGGAACAGTATAAATTATAGGTGCAATCTGTAAACAAATGATAATCTACATAATTGTTCTATGTTGTTGCACCATTGAGCATCTCCGGATTATAGCATGTATTTTTTGTTGTTCGTCTTCAAATAGCTTGATATAATTTATGGTATATCATGTCCTCCTAATAAATCTATCGCTAAGGTGTTTTTTTTGAAGCAGGTTTTATTGCTTTATATCCTTTCCAAAAGCTTTTGTATTTGGGAATTTATTTTCAGTTTCCGTTAATAGAAGATAAAAAAATTTTTCAACTTGGGAAATTACTTGATATTAGTGCTCAGAATCTCTGGGTTTCTGCTGATTTTACAATGCCTATTTAAAAAATTTTCTTCATTTCTTCTATAACTGTATCAAAGTTATGCATAAAATTTCGTTTGTATGTTTCGATCTTTTGTTGGCACTCTTTGTTATTAATCGGAAGCACCTCGACCTCCGGACAAAGGAAGGTTAATATCTTTGTACGAACAGGCACAGTTTTTTCATAACGACCCAGCTAACTGTTAAGATAATATTTATATATTACTACATATAGATTTCAGAAACAATATTACTTCCTAATTGTGTCATATTTTGAACGTAGTTCATTTCTTTACTAAATAACCGATTTTAACACTGTAATTTCCATTTTGGATTCTTCTGTATTAAATGTTTTCTTACCAAATAAACAGTTAAAGATAATATAGTCTGAAGCTAAATAAATTAAAATGCGTTAACGCAGAATTGAAAATTAACGAAAAACCGTAAATAACCAAACAGAATAAAACCATTAAATTAGAGTGATAAATAGATATAATAATATAAACTGTACGCTATGGACAATTTGGAAATTTATGTGTGTATGAAGGATGGTTATTACATTTTTTTGATGCAAAGCCTCCGTTGAAATGGAACACGATATTTGAACTACTATGAACATAGAAATATTTAAGGGGATAATAACAGTTACATGAGAGTTGGCAGGTGACCAATATCCCACAAAAAGTATAGATTTAGATCTGTATATGTTTTTTTGAAAATACGATTGCAAAAGATTCTCTAAAAAGTAGATAAGCTAAGATAAAAAGAGAATTAATTGCCAGAATCTTATAGATTCGAATAATTAATTCTCTTTTTTATAATTAAAGTCTATAAAGACGGATCCCAAAACGGCCATTTGACTAGCAAATAGTAATACAGGTAAATCGCATTCGCTATACAGTGGAGGTAATATTACCATGATTGTACAAAAAAATAACTATGAATTTTGTTTATTTGCCCTACCGTAAAAAAGTTTCTTATATCCTTCATTTCTCCTTATCAATTCTTCATGAGAGCCAATATCTTTAATCTTTCCTTCTTCCATATATATTATTTTATGCACATATTTAGTTATATATATTCTATGAGAAATAAAAATAGATATTTTATTTTTACAACGGCTTATTAAATTATTACATATTTCATTCTCTGCCATTCTATCTATAGCAGAGGTGGCTTCGTCAAAAATTAATATATGCGCATCTGAACAAAGAGTACGAGCAATTACCAGCTTCTGCCATTGGCCACCAGAAAGTCCAATACCTTCTTTATTAAACCGTGTAGTAAGTTCGCTTTCTATACCATAAGGGGTTTTTTTAACGATTTCTGTTGCTGTTGTATCTCTAATAGCTTGTTCTATTTTAAGATAATTATCCGTTTTTACTTCTTCTATAGGCATAATATAATTTCGTATCTTTACTGAATATTTTTGATAATCTTGGAAAACCGCTGAGAAAAACTGCAAATATTCCTCATATTCATATTCATTTATATCTATACCATCTAACAAAATTGTTCCCGATGTCGGAGTATAAATTCTTAACATTAAATTAACTATACTTGTTTTACCACAACCATTCTGACCCACAAAAGCAACCATTTCATTTGTTCCTATTATAAAACTAACATCTTTAAGTGCTAATTTTTTGCTGTATGGGTAACTAAAATAAACATTTCTAAATTCTAATACATGTTTTTTTAAATCCTTTTGAATATTCTTTGTGCCAGATTTTATTTCACAATTAAACTCTAAAAATTCAAAAAATTTATTAAAGAAAATTATACTCTTATAACTCTGAGAAATATCTGATACTAATGATTGTAGAAGTCCCTGTAGGGTAAAAACAATAGAACTATAAAATATAAAATCTGCAATTGAATATCTTTTGCATTGTACTTGGGCAATCATCCATAAAATTGAAATAAATACTCCTATGCAAGGCAAAATGCAAGAAAAAACATTCGCAATAAACTCTTTCCTTCCGAAATCTACCCAAGATTTTATGTGCTTTGCAAATTCTTTTTCCCTGATTGCTAAGAATAACTTATGTAAATTAAATAGTCTGAATTCATTTACATAAGCTTTCTCGGTTGATACCATAAATGAATAATTAATTTTTCTCACATTAAGCATTCGGCTCTCTACAACTTTTAATTGTGCTTTTTTAATATGTAACTGTATAATTAAGCTAGGTATAATGCAAATTGTCAGAATGATTGATAAGTTCAAACTAGTTTGCGCAAGTACTATATAATTACTAACTAGTCGCACCAGCAAACGTATTATTAAGACTGAAACAAAAACTAATGATGACGATTCAGTTTGTACACTTTGTTGTACTGTTGTATATAAATTTTGAAACTCAGGAGAAAAGAAAGCATCATATCTTGTTGTTCTAATCTTCTCCATTAATTTAGTTTGCATATTATATGAGAATCTACGATTTGCTATATTACTAAGATAATTCTGGTAATTATTAATAACATTACTAAAAACCAAAATAAACGTATAAGCAAAAACTAAAAACAAGAAATTACTCCAAAGTATTTCCTTTCCTAATTTTGTTACTATTATTTTGAGAATATATTTTGTAATTATTGAAGCAAGCCCTGTTACTGTTGTAGTTAGCAATAGAAAAAATGGTAAAAGTCGGCTAGATTTCCTGAGTTCTTTAAAGATAAAAAGATAATTTTTTATTAACTTTTTCATTGCTCGCTTACTTCACCTTGCTATTTACTTTTTCAAAGTGTTTTAAAGGACAACCACCACCACATTCACTATAAACATCACAAGTTTCACATTTTAACATGGGATATTCATAAAATTTCTTATAGAGGTCTTTCAATTCTTCATTTTCCCAAAACTTCTCAAAGCTTTCCTTATCATCAAATGTTTTGCCAAATTCTGCAATTGGATAGTCTGTTAAAGAGTTACACACCAATAGTTTCCCTTCTGTGTCGAAGATCATACCCTTTCTAGACATTATATGACAACCAAATGAAACTTGTTTTTTCTTTTTCAACATATCTATAAAACCAACAGGCCATACACATTGTGGCAACGATTGCTCTAATCTAACTCTACATTCTAAAATTTCAGAAAGTAATCCCCATTTAGCGGCTACTTTTCTTGTAATTTCTTTCGCTGGAACAACATAGTCACGATTAATTATACCAGGGTTGGAAATCGCCGGATTACATAAGCTATAACGTAAACTCTTACCCGGCGCATGCTTTTTGAGCATATATGCAAACTCTTCTAAATTATCAATCGTTCCTCGGCTTATAACTGTAGTATACCCTACTTTTAATTTAGCTTCTCTTATGTTAGCCATTGCTTCTAATATCTCTTCAAAGGTATCTGTGCCTGTGAGTTCCTTATGCTGTTCTCTATTTGCTGCCTTAATTGAAAATCCCAATGCGCCGTGATTTAAATTCTTTAGTTCTTTTGCAAAATTTTTGTCATGTAGTCTATATCCATTTGTAACAATAGTAGTATATATCTTTTGCCTCTTAATTAATTCAAGAATTTCAATTATATGTGGGTGATAAGTTGGTTCACCTCCAATTAAAAGTATAGTTTTTACATCCATCAGCTTTGCAAACTTAATTAGTTGTTGTGCTAAATCTAATGACATTGTTTTATTTTTTTCATACTCCGTATTCTGTGCATAGCACCAAGGGCATCTGAAATTACAAGCCCTATTTAAAGTGAGCCACATACCTGTTATCATAATAAAACTCCTTTTGTAACAAATCTAATATTTTTTGTAACTAACACATGAGGAACGAGATACCTGTTAAATTAAGTTTTGCGATATATCGCTCCTCATTCTTTTTACATCTTTGTATACTGTTTTATATACTACCTTAATTCAGTAATATACTCCTAACCGTCCGTGCTGCAGTCTGAGTCGCAGTCACATTGGCAGAACCCTCCGCACTCGCATTCACAGTCGCATTGTGGGTCATCTGGATCACAGTCGCAGTCGCAGTTGCAATTTTCGTTACAAAAATCAATGCAATCATAGCCACAATCTGCGTTACTGCTGTTGTGTTCTCTATTCTTTGCTTTAATACCAATAGGCATAGTTTCTGGTATTTGCCCCGTTAACTCTCTTGCTTCCAGCAACTCATTCAGGGATGCTACACCCTCTGGGTTAAAGCCCATGTTTGTATTCTTCATTTGTTTCACCTCCTTTCCATTTATCATTTATATAAATATAAACTAATTAAAACGACTTTTTATTGCTCACCATCCTTTTTTATTTCTTAATCTTGTGGTTCTCAGTATAAACCTCACAATAAAATTCTCAATACCCCCCATTTTTGTCGAACTTTGTCGAATTTTAATTTTTAAATTTTGATTGCTTTTTATTCTTAAATTTTTATAAACGTCGATAATATTATTTTTTAATAACATTTTCGTTCTTTCTTTAATTGTATACAAGAAAGTTGTTAATATATTTCATTCCTTTAGAGATACTATACCTTGATGTAGAAAAAATCGTCTAATTTTTTTATAAATTCGCTTTTCATCATCTTTCTCTTAAACAAAAAATCAGCAACATATACCATACCGTCAACCGCTTTTTTCTAATCCGTTTACCGTTCCAGGTCAATAGCTGATTGTATTTTGTTAACAAATTGCATCACCTAAAAATTTTCATGTCCTATATCCTTTCAAATCTTTCAAAATTCTGCATTTTCTGAGTTAAAACTTCTAACTTTTTCGGTGTTCCTATCTCCTTCAGCAAGCATGAGCATTAATATAACCGTTAATAAAATTGCAATAAATGCTACATAAATATATCCGTTAGTAGCGCGTTCTTTTTGTGGTGCTTCAACGGGATTATGATACGAGTAAACTTATCTTAATGGCAATTCCTGCCCCTGATTTGTTGATAACTGTTTTCTTTTTATCTTCACTTAAATTTGACAAAGCGGCTCATTTAATGTATAATGAATTTTGTATTAAAAAACCTATTATAAAGGAGGGGTTTTATGCCCAACACTTCTACATCCTCTACAACCGCTGCAGAGCCAGCTCCAACAAATACTGCTGTTCCAAACTTAAGTTCTTCTTTTTCTATGCTTGTTCTTTTCGGCATTCTTATTTTTATGTGGTTCTTTGCCGGAAGAAATCAAAAAAAGCGCGAAAAAGAAGCTGCTGAACTTAAAAAGAATATAGAAATTGGCGACGAGATTGTTACAATTGGCGGTATTGTAGGAATTGTTGTTGGTATTAAAGACGAAGTTATTACACTAGAAACCAGCAGCGATCGCTCTAAACTAAGGCTGCAAAAATGGGCAATTCAATCTAATATAACAGCCAATGAACGTGCCGCCGCACAAAAATCAAAAAAGGAGAAGTAAAATCATGAAGCATATAAAAACATTAATAAACAGCACTATAAACAACTGCAACAAAACCGGTTGCGGGGAATGCCAGGCATCTTGCCAATCTGCTTGCAAAACCTCTTGCACCGTTGCAAACCAAGAATGTGAAAATGTTTCGGCTATAAATAACAAACTTAATTAACCTTTTTAGCCACTGAATTAGGTGGCTATTTTGGTTTTTTTTGCACTTATGTTAAAACTCTGTTAGTTTTGTTAAACTTTATTTTTTTCATAAAATTTATCGCTATAACTCGTACCTTTTATGTGTGAGTTTTTAACATAATTTTCAACATTTTCCACACTGTTTTCAACATTTTCAAGATCATATAGCAATTTGCAAAAAGTTTCAACAAAATTTTATAAAAAGTTTTAACATAAATTCAATCTCTATTTTTATTATTATAATGCGTGTTTATTCTGTTTTCAATATTTTAAACAGGCTCTACTACTAATACTATATTAAATTATTAATATTATAGATTTATGAAACTTTTTTAGAAAGGAGATTTATAATGAAAATAAAAATTGGTATAAACGGCTTTGGAAGAATTGGCAAACTGGTTTTTAAAGCAGCAACGCAAAAACCAGATGTTTTTGAAGTAGTTGGAATTAACGACCCATTCCTCCAGCCAAATTATATGGTATACCTATTAAAATACGATACCGTACACAAAGGCTTAAAGCAAGATATTAAATACACGGAAGATAGCCTAATTGTAAACGGAAAAACAATAAAGGTATTCAACTGCAAAAACCCGGAAGAAATTCCATGGAAGAATGTGACTGCAGATTATATTGTTGAATCAACCGGAGTGTTTACAACAACAGAAAAAGCAGCAGCTCATATTAAAGCCGGTGCAAAAAAAGTAGTAATTTCCGCCCCGGCAAAAGATAAAATTACACCAACATTTGTGTTTGGTGTTAACCATAGCAAATACACAAAAGATATGGATATCGTATCAAATGCTTCTTGTACCACAAACTGCCTGGCACCCTTGGCAAAAGTAATAAACAATAAATTCGGTATAGAAGAAGGATTGATGACAACAATCCATGCCGCAACGGCAACCCAAAAAGTTGTGGATGGAATTTCTGCAAAGGATTGGCGGTTAGGGCGGGCAGCGTTTGGCAATATAATTCCGTCATCAACAGGGGCAGCGGTAGCTTGCAGCTTGGTTATTCCAGAACTAGAAGGCAAATTAACGGGAATGGCTTTTAGAGTGCCAACACTCGATGTTTCGGTGGTAGATTTAACGGTGAGGCTAGCAAAAGAAACCACATATAAAGAGATTTGCGAAACGGTTAAAGAAGTTTCGCAAACCGATATGAACGGAGTTTTAGGCTACACAGAAGAAAGTGTAGTATCTTCGGACTTTGCTGGAGATACACGTACCTCTATTTTTGATGCAGCAGCAGGAATAATGCTAAACAACAAGTTTGTTAAACTTGTTGCTTGGTATGATAACGAATGGGGTTATAGCAACAAGATTTTAGATTTAATACAGCACATGGCAAAAACGGAGTAATAAACAAAACAACAAATATAGAAACGAAGGAACAGCAATGGCTAAAATAGTGAACATAGAAGTTTCGGCAAGGCACATTCATCTGCAAGAGGACCATTTTAAAATTTTATTTGGCAAAGAGGCTAATTTAACACCCAAGCGGTCACTTTTGCAACCGGGCGAATTTAAAGCGGCAGAAAAAGTTGAAGTTAAAGGCCCGAAAGGCAGTTTTAAAAACGTTACAGTTGTAGGTCCGTTTAGGAGCAAAACGCAGCTAGAGATATCTTTTAGTGACGCTAAAATTTTAGGGCTTACTCCTCCGGTAAGAGCATCGGGAGATTTAGAGGGCTCAGAGGGTTGTAAATTAATTGGCCCTGTTGGCGAACTTGAACTTGCTCAGGGGGTTATTGTTTCGCAAAGGCATATTCATATGCCGGTTGATGAAGCGAGATCTCTTGGGATTAAAGATAAAGACACAGTAATGGTTAAAGTTCAAACAAAAGAAAGAGCGTTGATTTTTGACGATGTGTTGGTTAGGGTTGGTTATAATTATGTGCTTTCTATGCATATAGATACCGATGAAGCCAACGCAGCAGGTTGTGTGGGCAATGTTTACGGCGAGATAATAAAAAAACAAGAATAGGAGAAAGAATAGATATGAATATATGGCATGATATTAACGAAAATAAAGTTAAAGAAGAAGAGTTTTATGCTGTAATAGAGATCAGCAAAGGCAGTAAAAATAAATATGAACTAGAAAAAGAGACGGGGATGCTTGTATTAGATAGAGTATTGCATACATCTATGGTATACCCAACGAATTATGGGTTTATTCCTAGAACCTATAGCGAAGATAACGACCCGCTGGATGTTTTGGTCTTTTGTTCAGAGAAGATAGAACCGCTTGCTTTGGTGAATTGCAAACCAATTGGTGTGCTTTACATGATAGACGGTGGAGAAAAAGATGAAAAGATATTAGCAGTGCCTAAAAAAGATCCGTTTTTTAATAAAGTAAATGATGTTAGCGAACTACCTAGCCATTATATAGATGAAATTAAACACTTTTTTGCAGCTTATAAAGCGCTAGAAAATAAAGAAACCGAGGTTAAGAACGTTGAAGGTGCAAACACAGCTAAAAATGTGATTAAAAAAGCATTAGAAAACTATAAAAAGAAGTTTGGATGTAATAATTAACATAAAAGAAAAGCTATAAAAACATGAGGAGAGAGAATGATGACGGCAATTTTTAAAATGCTGCAGCCGATAGACTTAGCTGTTCTTAATTTTATGTACAATACATTCCATTGTGCTTTTATGGATAAGTTTATGGTATTAGTAAATTATCTGGCGTACCAAGGAGTTATATGGATCATTTTGGGCGTAACTTTATTATTTTTTAAAAGAACGCGTGTCATAGGCTTTGCGTTCTTGATTGCGTTAACGTTAAGTTTTTTAATTGGTGATGTTGGGTTGAAACACTTTATTATGCGTTCAAGGCCGTTTATTGACAACCCGGATTTTATTTTAAAAGTTAGTGTTCCAAGTGGATCAAGTTTTCCGTCAACTCATAGTGCGTTTGCGGCAGCTATAACCACAGTTGCAATTGCAAAACTTAATAAATTAGGCAGAATACCTTTAATTTGCATGGCAATAACCATTATTTTTTCAAGATTATATAATTATTTACATTATCCATCGGACGTTGTTGCAGGAATTTTACTTGGTGTGGCTTGCGGCTTAGCTGCACTTTTAATTGTAGGTAAGTTCGAAAATAAGCAAAGAGAAATACAATAAAAACAAATTTGCTTACCAATAAAAACCACCCCTTAGCTGTTTAAAGCCAAGGGGTGGATATTTATTATATTTGAAGTTTTTAATGAAATTCAAAGAATATGTAACGAACACAATAATAAAAAGCGAGAGAGATAAAAGTTCCAAAAAGGAGCAAAAAGAAGATAAAAACTATTATATTGCTTGCCAAACTATTATTGTTCGGTTTGTTTTCGCGGTAGTTCTGCAAAGCGTTTTTATAATTGTTATACGCCCCGCGAATTCTACAAATCATACGCAGAGTTAGATAGCTGCAAAAAATAACACCATATATTTTAGAATCCAAAATAGTTATAATTATACCTAAAGTTCCAAGAACTATAGATAGTATACACACACAGAAAAAAGTTGCTTGGAGAAATAGCCCGAATAAATTTTTTGTTTTGTTTTTATCTTTTTGCAATTGTTACACCCCAAACAATCTTCTGGCTTCTTATATCTATAGCAAGATGAGAATTCCTATAACACAAAGTATATGTAGAAAAATTGCTTTAAGCACACAAAGCTTTAAAGATACTTTCTCTAAAACATTAGCACTATTTTCAAAAAATCTCCTTACTTTGCTGAAGGTTTCGCCTAATGCATATGCATATATTACCGCATCTCTTTTTTGCCTTACAATTGCTGAAGCGAAGAATAAACAAATGCAAAGAAGTACATGTGATTCTAACCAAAGGTAATATTTTATTTTGTTTTCATCATATTTCATTTGTTATCTCCTTAGGTTGCAGGTATTTTGAAGTCTTTGACGATTGTTCTCGAGTCTGCAGGGAATTGTATTTCTACACCTTCTTTGGCACGCAAGCCTAGGAATTATTCCTAGGCTTGTTTTTGATCTTCATCGTCATCTTTTTTTTAAAACTAATTTGTTTTCTTAATAGACAGTTTTTTATATAGCCATGTAATTATTTCTTCTTTAAATTCAGCCCCACAGATAATAAAAGCAAATGGGATATTATACAAATTTATTTTAAAAAACTTCACGGTTTCAAAAATCACAAAACCAATTATATATATTGTCCAATACATAACTTTAGCATGTTTTGTTAGCTTTATATTTGTTAGCTTAGTATGTTTTGTATGATCTTTTAAAACATAGCGATCCAGCATAAGCCAGAGAGCAATAAGGGAAAAAGGATAGATAACATTCGTTACAAGATTATTATCTAGGAATAGAATTGCTTTTAAAATTAAACCTACTAACAACAATACAAAACAAATAACTCTAATTATCTGTCTATATTTCGCCATAGGTCATCATCCTTTCATTCTTTTTTATTCTCCTTCGTGGTGTTTTCTAGCTTCTTCGTTTGCTGCATCTATTTTACGTGTAATTTCTTTATCTTCATCTATTTCTTTTCTATGTTGATAGACAAATTCCATCTCATCTAAAGGCTCGTTGCCTTTCTTTGGATCAGTTATAATATCATATACAATTTTTTGAGCTATAGTCATTTCATCTTTTTCTTTTTTACTTTTTTGCCTAAATTCTAACACAGCACCAATCATTTCAATAAAAAATCTGCCCACAAAAATAAACAATATGAATCTACTTTCAGACTTAATTAAAGAGTGGAATCTGGTGTCAGAAATAAACATAAAAAATGTTGCATAAAAAACCCCAAAAGTAAAAATAATACTAAACATATATAGAGTTTGTTTATATCTATCCCATCTTTTTTTTATTATCTCTTTCATGTCCACATCCCCTTTTCGTTAACTACCTTGATCTTCCTCTTTCTTAATTTCTGCCTTCACTTTATCAATGTCTTCTTGATTTTCTTTCGCAAATTCTTTTCTTTTTGCATCGTCATATGACATATAACCGTGATGTTTCGGATAAAGATAATCATCATATGCAACTTTTTCAGCTAAAGTAAATTCTTTTTTATCTTGACGGGCTGCATTATGCCCTTGCAAGGCAATAACACCAGCACCAAAGGCAGTGGCAACAGGTGGAGCAGCAGCTGTGGCTAACGCCGCGGCGGCAAAAAGCATTTCAGGTCCGGCGTTGATTTTATTTTTGTTTGCTTCAACTTTTTTCTCGGCTTCAATTTGTTTGCGTGCTTCGCTTTCAATTTTTCTATTGTGTTGTTGTTCTGCAAAACTTCTTAACGGCACCGCTTCTTTTTTAAATGTCTCGCTATATTTACCATTATATTTGAGATCTTGTGGTGTCTGACTAGGAGTTTTTTCTGTCTTTTTCGGCTTTGGCGGTTCTGGATCACGCCCCGTAGCTGCTGCAATAGGTTTTGGTCTATGATACACTCCTGCATCTGCTGTTGTTTTTGTTTTGCCAAAATCTACCTTGTCCACATTCCTCGGTTTTGAGGTAACTGGTGGTGCTGATTTTTTAACACCGCTACTACTTGAGGTTTTACTACTCCCACTAGATTTTGAACTACTGCTTGTGCTTGCTTTTGCAATTGTTTTTGTTTGCGTTGGTTTACTGCTAACTTTAGATACCTTTGGAGGCATCTAAACCACTTTATTTCTTAAATTCAATATTAGAAGTATTATAGTGAATATTATAAAAATTATTATAACATTACAGTAATCATAGTAGCACAAAAACGTAAAACCGTCAATTATCTAAAAAAGTAAAAGCAACAAAAAAAATATATTTCTGCAGAGGTTGACATTTTACACTTTATTGAGGTATACTATTAAAAGTGGCAAAAACCATTAATTTAAATTCAAGTTAAATAGGAGGTCCAGTTTTTTATGTTAAGAACATATCAACCAAAAAAATTACACAGAAAAAAAGTACACGGTTTTAGGCAGAGAATGGCAACAAAAGGTGGCCGCAAGGTGCTTGCAAGGCGCAGGCAAAAAGGCAGAAAGAGGCTTTCTCATTAAGCTTTAAAAGAGAGGTTCTATTTAATTTATGAAGCGCACAACTTCTCTTAACCAAAATAGACTTTTTAAAAGAGTTTACTACAAAGGGGCAGTTCAGTCATCACCTTTGCTGGTAATATACATGCTAAAAAACAACACTAACAAAAATAGAATAGGAATAACAGTAAGCAAAAAAATCGGCAAAGCTGTGGTGCGAAACCGTGCAAAAAGGGTAATTAAAGCGGCATATTCAGAGCTGGAACTTAGCTTGCCGGTTGGTTTTGATTTTGTGTTTGTGGCCAGGTTCAAAACTGCCGGGTCAAAAAGTACACAAATAAAAAGAATAATGCAAAAAAACATAAAGGTGTTGGCTGGCATATGAAGCAAATTGCTTTATTGTTGATTAAATGTTATATGAAATTTATATCGCCGGCAAAAAGAAGTTGCTGTAGATTCGTTCCAACATGTTCTGCCTATGCATACCAAGCTATTGAACGCTTTGGAATAGCAAAAGGCAGTTTTTTAGCTTTTTGCCGTATTCTGCGGTGTAACCCGTTCTCTAAGGGAGGGCTTGACCCTGTGCCGAAAAAAAAACAAAAAAAGTGAGGGTTTATGTTTAATATCTTTAAATTATTATCCGTTCCATTTGGCTTTATTATGCGCTGGTGTTATAAAATTATTCCAAACTACGGCGCAGCTTTAATTTTGTTTGCAATAATAACAAAAATACTCATGGTACCGTTTTCTATAAAACAGCAGAAAAATACTATAAAAACTCTAATTAATCAAAAGAAGATGCAGCCAAAATTAGAAAAACTTAAAGTAAAATATGGTAAGAATAAAGAGCTTTATAATAGTGAGATGATGAAGCTCTACCAAGAAGAGGGTGTTAACCCTCTTGCAAATGCAAGCTCGGGCTGCTTGTTGCCTATTATTCAAATTATTATTATGTTTGGTCTGTTTGGTGTGGTTTATGCTCCGGCAAGTTATATTTTAAAAATCCCTGCCGAAACAATAAACGCAGGCATAAAAATAACTCAAGATCTGCAAAGTTTAGGGCCCAGAACAAGATATATGGAACTTATTTTTATTTCTGCGCTAAAGCAGAATTCCGGGGCTTTTTCTAGCTTAGGGCAAGGGTATGTGGATTCCATTGTGAATTTTAACACAACTCTTTTTGGAATAGACTTTGCAACTGTACCAAAACTAGGCTTTAATGTAATGATGATCTTGCCGGTTTTAGCTGTATTAATTCAAATTTTATCTGTGTTCCAGGTTAATAAACACAACGTAGTGATAACAAACGACCCAGCGCAAGAAAAAATGATGAAGATAATGCAGTTTGCACCAACAATACTGTTATCTTATATCTATTTTTCTATGCCAAGTGGAATTGCGTTTTATTTCGTGGTTTCGGGTGTTCTTTCTATGATTCAAACAGAAATACTCTATAAGTTTTATAGCCCTAAAAAAGCTCTAGAGGAATTTGAACAGCAGCAACAAGAAGAAAGAAAGAAACAGAGAGAAGAAAAACTAGAACTCAAGCAGCAGCTAAAAAATGGAGCAGAAATTTCTGAAGAAGAAAAAAAGAAGATAATATCAAAAAGTGAATATAACCGGCAGAAGATTAACGAGGCACGTAGAAAAATAGAAGAAAAATATGGTGAAAAACCTACAGAAGATTAAAAGTTTGGAGGGGTTTTTACTTGATGAAAGAGATTGTTAAAGAGGCAAAAAGTGTTGATGAGGCCATAACTTTAGCGTGTGAGGAGTTAAAAGTTACAAAAGATGAAATTACTTTTGAAATTTTAGAGCTACCTAAAAAGGGAATCTTTGGCTTTAGAAACACTATGGCAAAGGTAAAAGTTGCTTTAATAAATGAAAACGATTTGCAAGATAATAGAAAAAGCCAAGAGGAAAGAGAAATAATAAGAGCAGAAGATGCTCAAATCTTAGCAAATAAACTTGAAGCTTACCTAAAAAATATTCTAATAAATTTTGGCTTAAAAAGTTTAAACATGGAATCAAACCTCAGCGAAGAAGGCATTTTAAATTTAAAAATTCAATGTGATGATAATTTTAGTTTGCTAGAAGATGATAGTTTTATTATAGCTTTGCAACGTTTGGGCAATACTTATCTTAGTAAGATGAGCAAAGAAGTTAATATGCCTAAACTCACTGTGCATATAAATGATGTGTTAGAGAAACAAAAAGCAAAACTAGTAGAGCTTGCTGAAAATATGGCTAATGTTGTAAAAAAGACGGGAAATAAAGCCACCATGGAGCCGATGAATAGCTATGAACGAATGATTGTTCACAATACAATTTCACAGATTGAAGGGGTTGGCTCGAGTTCTATTGGCGAGGGCAGAAACCGTAGAGTGGTTTTATTCTGCAGCAGAGAAAAGTAATTTTAAATAAATTTAATTATAGGTATTAAAAGGAGCAACTTTGTGTATTTATAAAGTTGCTCCTTTTGTGTTGAAAGGTTAGATCTGTAAAAGAGATAAAAGCAGAATGTTTGAAAAATTGATAGCTGTAAAAGACTAATTTTTTTAAAATTAATCTCAACCTTGAATTTGTATACTGCTCATATAAATCCTTCTTCCCTATAAAAATAAATTTGTTGGAATATATTATAAGAGTTATTAAAAGTCATGTAATTTATACTAAATATGTTAAACCAAAATATACTTTAATGCAAGCCCTATAAGCGACACTAATTTAATAGCTGAATACTTTTTGACAATGAGATCTTTACATTAAAATATTAATTAAAAAAAAGAAAAAAGATTTTAATATATTTACATTTCGACAAAGTTCGACAAAAATGGGGGGGGTATTGAGAAAAACACTTGATTATTTTAAAATTATCTTCAAATACAGTCTCAATGACTGATATCTTTTTTCCTTAGTAAGCTTTAGGGAAAAGAATAATATAACGTAATGTTATTTAAAAAAGATTTTAACAACATGGATGTAACCAATTATGATTGAGTTAACAGTTGTAACTGACGGTATAGTAAAGAATGAAAACAATTTGTACCAAACTAATTTAAGCAGATATAATTTGAAGATTTTGTGAGGGAACAACTATATATAAATTTTTTTGACTTTAAGATACAGGTATTCATTTATAAAAGATTTATTAATAGAAATTTCTGTCAAGAAAGTATTGGCTTATTTTCTGTGTTATTTTATTTTTATTTATACGAGTTTTAGTTGTTAACTTTTATTGTACAACATCATAGCTTATCCCGTTTTAATTTTCAAGTGGACAAAATAACATTTTATTGAATCGAATTTTACTATTCACATTTTTATGTAGCTTATTTGGTGTTTTATTAAAGGAGGTGAACAAATCATGCAAAATGAAAACATTTTAAAAAAACTTAATAATAAAGCAAAGAGCTTTTGCGTAAAAACCCTAGGCTGTGGTTGCCCATGTAGCCCAAAACACGGTAACTCTAGCGATTCTATTAGACGTCTTGGCAGTAATAAATAGTTTAGATGCCATTGTACTTGGTAAAGGAAGGGCCATTCCTGATATAGATCATGTTTATAAAAGTAAGTAGTGATATTAAGACATAAAGAATTTTCTTAAATATTTAATGAACGCTATAATAAGCTACATAAAAATGTGAAGAGTAAAATTAAATATATTGTAAGTTATGATCTATAACATAAAGTAAATAATCATGGTCTAAAAACGTTAAATTTTAGCTATGTACATAACAGTCAAGCAATGAATTCAAAGAAGTGTAAGAAAAATTGAGATTGCTTTACTCAAAAAGGAGATGATAACGATTGTTTTTAAGTAAAATAATAGAAACTAATATTGGCGACTATATATATGATGCTGTAAACAATAAAATTATACATTTACCTGAAGATTTATCTGGCGAAATAAAAAGAGAGGTGTTTTCTGAAAAATACTTCGAGTTTATAAATGAAAATGAGCTTAGAGATTTTCGAGATCCAATTAAATTTAATATACGAAGTTATAAACTATATAGTGATAATGAATTTAAAAAAATATTAAAGCGTTCAATTAATTCAATTACTTTATGTGTTACAGAAAATTGTAACTTGCGATGTGAATATTGCTGTTACATGGAAAAATATCTTGATAGTAACTATAAATTAAAAAATATGACAAAAGAAGTGGCATTTAAGGCTATAGATTTTTTGATGGAAAATTCAAGTGATTCAAATGTTGTATATGTAAGCTTTTATGGTGGAGAACCTTTTCTCCAATTTAACTTAATTAAAAGTTGTGTAGAATATTGCAAAGAAAAATATCCATTTAAAATTCCATCTTATAATTTAACAACGAATGGGCTACTTTTTGAAAGTGACGATATCATTGACTTTGTAATTAAAAATAAATTTCATATGCTTGTTAGCTTAGACGGCACAAAAAAATCGCATGATGAACATCGAAAAGACTTATTTAACAAGCCTTCTTTTGACAAGGTTTTTAAGAATTTAATAAAGATTTATAAAAAAGACCCAAAGTTTTTTAAAAGTAGCGTTGGCATAAGTGCTGTTGCAACATCTGTCAACCGTTGCAAAAGTCAATATGCTTTTTTAGATATGATATGCAAATCTAATATTAACTTTACCAGCGCAAAGTTAATGGGGCCTTTTAAAAAGACTTTGAATGAAAAATTACCGTTTCATACAAAAGATCAAATTGATGATACTGAGTTTGAATTCATTAAAGAATATATTTTAAACAGCATGAAGATATATCATAACGGCTTTAATAATGAGGGAGAAACTACTGAAATTTATCCAGGGGACTTTTGTATTCCCAGTGTTAGAAGAAATTTTATAAGTCCAGAAGGTAAAATTATAATTTGCGAAAGGGTAGATGACAGAAATGAGATTTTTACCATAGGTGATATTTATAATGGAATAGATCTTGATAGATTAAACAAACTTTTTGATATTACTCTTGAAAAAGCTCAAAAATGTAAAAACTGTTGGGCTGCAAGATTTGCCGACTTTTGCTTTAAAGATATATTTGACTTATCTGCTGAGCATTGCAAACAATGTTCTCAAGAAGTATATGCAGGGTTAAAACGCTACATAGAAGAAATAAAGAACAATAAAGAAATTATTATATATTTAGAAAATATGTCAGTAGAATAATAACCGTTCAAAGAGGTGTAAAATTTTATGAATATTAAAATAGCTGTCATCGATACGGGCATTTCGAAAATATTTGATAAAAAAGTTAATATAGAACATTTTTATCTTTACAATAATGAAATAGTCAGTGGCTACAAAGAGCCTATTGAACAACATGGAACTCTTTGCTTGAAAGAAATTTTAAAACAAAAAGTTGCTTTTGATATCTTGGATATAAATATTGCTAACAGTTACAACGAACTTCAACTCAATGGCATAATTTTAGGAATAAAAAAAGCAATAAACGAACGTGCTGATATAATTAACATTAGTTTAGGTATAAATGAGCATTCCGAAAAACTTTATCAAGCTTGTCAGGAGGCAGTAGAACATAACATTGCCATTATCTCTGCTGCATCTCACTCTGGGGAAGTTTCTTATCCTGCAGACTTAAAAAATGTTGTTTCTATACAAGTACATAGCGAACATAATATAGAGAAAGTTAAAAAAATCGATGATTCTACTTTATCCGTTTATATGAGTAATAATATTGTTCAGTTTGGAAATAGTGCTACAGCACTTAATTGTACGAGTATGGCGGCGGCTAATTTTTCGGGTATTTTAGGTAAAAAATTAGATGGTATTCCTTTTTATGATAAATTTTCGATTTTGAAAAAAGATTACGGTCTTAAATTAGACAGTTCTAAGAATCTTGTAGAAAAATTAGATTATAAAAAATGTAAGATTTATAATGAGTTAGAAAATAAAAAAGTAGCTGTAATAATGCTTCCAAGCCAAAAATCTCAAGAAATTGATAAATACATTAAGTTAAATAATATTGTAGCTTTTTATGACCATGATTTAAAAGATTTTTACAGTTTTGAACAGCCAGCACAACTTGAACATGATTTTGATGTGATTCTCATAATAAATACCAAGGAATGCAAAGTAAAAATTTCTGATGAAATTTCTGCTCATTTTAAAAATCGCAAAATGATCTACTTAGGAGAGTTTGAAGGTAATATTACTGATGAAACTTTGATTTATAAACATGAAGATTTTTATACAGAAAATCTGGCAACACTTAGCAAACCTGTAATTTTAATTTCTGGTATTGGAACTAATCTTAATAAATTTGACGTACAAACAAATTTAATGCGAAACTTTGCTCAAAATCATTTAGAAGCAAAAGCAATAAGTTATAATCCAGAAGGTAGTTTATATGGTTATGATATTTTTAAATACCCTACCAAAGTTACATTCCCAGATATTGTATGTTCAATAAATAATTATATGTGTGCAGCAGAAGAAAAAGAGAATTTCAATGTCTGGACTATAAATGTTGGCGGAGGCTGTTTTTTTATTAATAATCAAAACAAAAACACCTTTGGAAAACTTATAACATCATACTTAGATGCATGTAATGTGGACATTTTTATTTTATGTATAAATAACTTTATAGACGTTAAAACTTTAAAATTCTACATATTAAAGCTTAAAAATATGGGAATTGAAGAGATATTACTGTTATTTTCAAAAAATTCTTTTCATCTTTATTCTATGGAGAAAAAGAATGGCATAAACGTTTATGAGCTAGATAATGCTTCTTATGAAAAAAGTTTAAACTTTTTAAGAGAAAATGTCAGTGAGCATATTTTTACGTTGGATGACTTAGAAAATAATAATTTATATAACCATGTTATTAAAACCCTAACTTCTAGATAAAGTGCTATGTTAAAAAATATCTGTAAGCTTGTTTTTATTACAAAAAATCTATAAATCCAGGTCTGGTTTTATGTATTTATTGATATTTTCTGTAATAATTTATAGATTAAACCTGGTTGTTACGGTATCTGCAATATCTAAAGTGATAAATTTTAAACCAAAAATTATATTTCTGATTATAACAATAATTTCAGAGAGGTTTATTAATATATTTATAAACAATATTAAATATACTATTTTTGAAACATCAAGCGATAAACTGTCAAATTTGTATAATGTATTAGTTGATGTAACTTTCTTAACTAAACTTTTCCCCATTTACTATTTACAAATTCATACATCTATATTTTAAAAAAATTAGCAAATCAGAGCAAACGATATTACTAGTAAACTCAAAATAAGTAGCACTTTAACGTGTTGCTTATTTTTTTCATATTTAGAACAAAAGAAATCTTAAAAAGTGTTGCTGAAAAAATTTTAGAATAGAAGAGGTATACTTAAGTTTAAAATCATAAATTTACCGGACCAACATATAAAAATAAAAACTGCGCCTTTTTAATTAATGGCTTTCTGCCCAGGTTTTGCCGGCGTGGATATTAACTTCTAGTGGGATATCGAATTGCACGGCGTTTTCCATCTCTGTGCGCAATATATTGCTGAGCTGCTCCACTTCTTTTTCTGGCGCCTCTACAATTATTTCATCGTGCACCTGGAGTATAATTTTAGCTTCCAGATTTTCTTTGCTTAACTTTGCATTTAAGTTCACCATTGCAATCTTTATTATATCCGCCGCCGTGCCTTGAACAGGTGCATTATACGCCACACGCTTGCCAAAGGCAATGGTTGCTGCATTTTTTGTAGCAAGTTCTGGAATATGAATTCTTCGATTAAAAAGGGTGCAAACAAAACCATGCTCTTTGGCAAAATTAACTGTATCTATTGTGTATTTTTCAACACCGGGGAACCGTGCAAAATAGTTTTTAATATAGCCAGAAGCCTCTTTAAAGCTAACGCCAATATCTTCTGCCAAGGCAAACGGACCAATACCGTAGATAATACCAAAATTAACAGCTTTGGCCCGGCGCCGCATCTGATCAGTTACATCTGAAATAGGCACGTTAAATATCTCTGCGGCAGTAATTTTATGAATGTCTTGCTCCGCTTTAAAAATTTCCATAAGAGTTTGATCTTTACAAATCTCCGCTAGCACCCTTAATTCAATTTGGGAGTAATCTGCGTCAACTAAAAGTTTACCGGGAGGTGCAATAAAGAAGTTTCGCATTCTGCTGCCAAGTTCTGTGCGGATAGGAATGTTTTGCAAATTTGGCTCGGCAGAACTTATTCGGCCAGTTTTAGTCTCAGTTTGCCTGAATATTGAATGAACACGCCCCGAAGGAGAAACTGTTTTAAGCAAGCCATCCACATATGTGCTTTTTAGCTTTAACAGCTGGCGGTGGGTAAGCACTAGCTTGATTATTGGGTGCAGCTTAGAAATTTTAGCAAGGCTGTCAGCATCGGTTTTAAAACCGGTTTTGGTCTTACCAAGATTCGGCAGCTTTAACCTTTCAAAAAGCACGGAGCCTAGTTGTGCTGCAGAGTTGACATTGAACGGCATGTTATCGTTATATTCAAAAATAGCCGAGTCAATAGTTTCTATCTCAGTTTGCAAAGTCTTACCAAATTCAATAAGTTTAGCAACGTCAATCTGTACCCCACTCATTTCCATCTGCACAAGAACGTATGCAAGTGGAATTTCTACACTCTGCAATAAAAACAATTGCTCGTTCTCTTTGAGCAGCTCAAGCATTTTTTTGCAAAGAGCCGGCATATTTAAAAGGCCAAAAACAAAAGCGTCGGAGTCGAATTTAATATATTCCTGCGGGGCAAGATAAGATTTTACCAAACTATCTAACGAATGTCTTTTTACTGTGGAATATAGAATATAGCCTGCTAAAGTTGAGCAGAAGAAAACCGAAATATCCGCCGAAAGTTTGTGTTCACTTAAAATTGTGTAAAATTCTTTAACGTCATCTAAAAAGATATTGCCACTAAATTCAGAGAACATAGCAGCTAGTGCAGAAATATTAGCATCTAGCGGCAGATTATAGATATTTAAATTGTTATTGATGCCAAGCAGGTTATCTTCTTTATTTAATGCAATAAATAACTCACCGCTGTTTAAAAGATCCGGTTTAATTGAAATTATATCGGTTATAAATTCAAAGTTTTCTAAATCTTCAGCCGAGCTACTTTTATATTCTTGCCCAGCCAAATGCGGCACAAAATCATCTATCTTTTGAATTATACTTTTCATATCAAGTTCGTTTAAGTAAGATATAAGTGCGGTTTTATCTGTTTGTGCGGGAATATAAGCGTCTAAATTCAAGTCAATTGGTACGTCTGTGCAAATTTTTGCCAGACTTTTGCTTAAAAATACGTTATCTTTCTCTGCAATTAGTTGATTTTGTGTGGATTTGGTTTTAACCTGCTCTAGATTATTATAAAGATTCTCGATTGTTTTAAATTCAGAGATTAAATCTGCAGCTTTTTTAGGCCCAATTCCGGCGCAACCTGGAATGTTATCTGAAGTGTCGCCCATCAGAGCTTTTAAGTCCACAATCTGGGAAGGTAGCACACCGGTTTGTTCAACCACATCTGCCTCTGCAATAATGGTTGTTACTGCTTTATTAGACTTATTGGTAGGCAGATAAACGCACACATTTGGATTTATTAACTGAAATGAGTCGCGATCTCCGGTGAGGATAGAAAATTTAAGCTCAGGGGAAGCAAATTTTGAAGTTAGCGTGCCAATAATATCATCTGCTTCAAAGTTAGTGAATTTTAGCACCGGGTAGCCGGCAAGTTCTAAAAGTTCCTGCAGGATTTTAATTTGGGTTATAAGGTTTTCTGGTGTGGCTTTTCTTGTGCCTTTATATTCTTTAAACAGCTCGGTTCTAAAAGTCTTTCTGCTCACATCAAAAGCCACTGCTACATATTCTGGTTTAATTGCGCACAGGTGCTTTATAAAGATATTAATAAAGCCATAAACCCCATTAACATCTTGACCGCGGCTATTTGTTAGAGATTTTATGGCATAAAAAGAACGATTAATTATACTATTCCCGTCAACAATTAAAAAGTTCAAAAAACCACTCCTAATATGAAATTTAACATATTAAAACATGCTAAAAACTCGGCCAAACAAAGATAGAACAAATATAGAAAATGTATTAAAAAGTTTCACTATGAAATTAGAAAGCAAAGTTAAAGGTTGCAGCAATGGTGAAGGGAAGACTAGCAAAAAGAATAGAAAGAGGTATATGTAATGTTTATATGAATATATTTTCTCCATTAAATTAGGGAAGAAATATTCGCCAATCTCTTGCCCTGGCAGCCCGGGAAGAGGCAGGCACAAAAATAAGGCAATGTTAGCGCTTATATATGCTGTTAGATGCAAGAGGGTTATAGAAAATTGCGCAAAATTGCTTGTTGCTGTAAAAGAGAACAAACTTAAAAGGTTAGCTAAAAAAACGCAGGTAAACGAAGCAACCAAGCTGCCGCACGGGCCTGCAAGAGCAACCAGCAGCATACCGGTTTGTCTATCTTTAACTCTATAAAAATTTGCGGGGTTTATTGGCAACGGTTTTGCCCAACCGATTCTAAAAAATATAAGGCAAAGAGTTCCAATTGGATCTATATGTGCTTTGGGGTTTAAAGTTAATCTCTCTTTCATCTCGGGTGAATCATCGCCCAAGCGGTAAGCGACCAAACAAGAAAAATATTGAATTACCGGCAAAATTAAAAGCGCCATAATAACAGATGGTAAAACATACAATAAAATTGAATGAGAACTAAAATTGAAAAACATAAAGATATCTCCTTTTTAATCTGATCTTTTTTGCTTAAATTGCATTCGTAAATTTAAACACAATATTCTTAATAACTATCTCCTCATTTGGCAGTGGAAGTAGTATAGCTAAAATTAAAGAATAACGAGATTTTATTTTTCTGCATTTCTTTAAAATTTAATAAAAATCACCGCTTAGCAAAGTAGAGAATTTTTACGCACAAAAAAGTTATTAACATTTGTTCCACGTGGAACAAAATTAAAAAAATACTTTAATAAAGCCGCAAACCTCACTTTTTTTGTACTTTTTTGAAAATTTGGTCTATTAAAATATTCTCCATTTAGTGAGGGATATTGAGACTTAAATTTATAAAATTCTGAGTTTAATTTTCAGTTTTATTAATAAAATTTATCAGTTAATTAGGTGAGTTGATATTAATTTTTATTCTGCCGAAAGTTTCATTAATAGCGCACCATTTATCTATTATGCAAACAATAAAACTCTCTTTGCATTTGGGCAACGCTCTTATGGTTAACGGCCACATGTGTGATGAAATTATATTTTTCTCTATATCATTTAGTTCAAAGTTCTGTTGAGCATTTTTTAAGGCGATTGCCGGGTGAAAAATTCCGTGGAATTTTACTCCGCTGGTTTTATGCCAGTCGTAAAGATAAAAATCATGCAAAAAGGCACCGCGAGCCACACTTGTGGCATTGGCTTTTTTAAAGAAACGCACACACAAAGCGTAGCTGCAATAGGCTACGTTAAGGCTATGGTCGAAGGTAGAGATTTTACCATGCTGCCGGTATTGCTTCATTTTTTTTGCAGATTCAGAATGGAGCAGATCTGCAATGGCTTCTAAAAAAAGTTGCTTTACCACTTGCTGTGCCATAATAAACTCCTTGTTATTTTTTGTTGTTTTTATTCTGCCTAAACTGTTTTAAAGTATCAGAAAGTTTAAGCTTTGGAAAAGCTTTAACTAAACGCTCTATTTTAGGTGAGATTTTTGCCATGGCAACCGCTTGCTTATTTTTTAGGTTGTTAAAGCCACTTTTTGCTGCAGCAACAATATACCTTTTAATTTTACTAATTGAAGCTATGGTGAAGAAAGTATCAATAATCATAATTGCTAAAGCAAATGCTATAAATATGCTGCTTATGTAAAATGGCAACAGTTTTAATATTTGCAAGGTAAAGGGCAATACAAAATAAACAAATAAAAGGCAGCCTATACCCCAAAGAGCAGAAAACCTAAGGCATATGTAGCCTTTAAAATTTAGAGGGTAGTTAGAATAGTCCCACCATTTTTGATTAAATAAGCGCTCTAAAATTGCTCCGGTTGCTAGTTCAAGAATAGAAACCAATAACGCGGAACAAAAAAACAAAGCAACTGGGTAAGCTATTAAAGGCTGCAAACAGATATAAACTAGCAAAACACCAAAACCATAAATTGGGCAAACCGGACCGAATAAAAAACCCCGATTTACAAACTGTTTATCTACAATAAGACTATAAATCACCTCAACAACCCAGCCTAAAAAAGAAAACAGAATAAAAATCCAAAGGCAGTTATACAAACTTATTATAACCTCGCGCCTCCTTTGCGTAATGTTAAAACAAAAATATAATAAATTGAGTTTAGCATATTAACAACACTTTGTCAATTTAAAGTGCAACTATATGAATTTGTGGCGGGATATTAAACGTGAATTTTTAAAAATTACAAAAAGACTTAAGTTTGCAGCTTTTAGATTAATAATACCCCCCCGCTGCGGGGAGGGTATTATTAAAGCAAAAATATAAATTTAGCGTTTAACATTGCCAATATTTGTAACAATCCTATATCCAGCGGATTTTACCCTGCGCTCTAAGCAGCCGCGGCATTGTGCAGCTTCTTCTCCGGTGCAAATTTTATGGTTGTAGAGTTCATATAATTTACGAAACTTAACCGGAGACAAATTAGGCATAACAACATTAGCGCCAGCTTTAAGGCCCAATTCCCGGCCATTTTGATCTATTGTGCCAAGTGCAGTTGTGGCGGGGATAAGTGCGTATGGAAATAATAATCTTAGAATAGAGATAAGCCTTAAAGTAAGCAACATACTACCATTTTCATACTCTGCAAATGGAGTTTGTTCATGTGCAAGATACGGTCCAATTCCAATCATATCCGGCTGCAGATCTTGTAGAAAACGCAGGTCTTCAACTATATTTTCTAATGTTTGAAACGGTGAGCCCACCATAAAGCCACTACCAACCTGATATCCAATCTCTTTAAGGTTAAAAAGACATTGTTTGCGGTTTTCTAAACTCATGCCGATTGGATGCAGTTTTTGGTAATGATTATTGTTGGCCGTTTCGTGGCGCAGCAGATAGCGATTCGCACCTGATTGAAAATAACTGAGATAGCTTTCTTTAGATTTTTCTCCAAAAGACAATGTTATAGCGCAATCTGGATAAGTTGTTCTAATTTCGTGAATAATATCACAGATCATATCATCGGTGTAAAATGGATCCTCTCCGCCCTGCAGCACAAACGTTCTAAACCCCAAACCATAGCCCTCTTTGCAGCACTCTAAAATCTCTTGCTTAGATAAACGATACCTTTCTATTACGCTGTTTCCACATCTAATGCCGCAGTAGTAGCAATTATTTTTGCAGTAATTTGTAAATTCAATCAAACCGCGAATATAAACTTCATCACCATAAATTTGGCGCCGAACCTTATCTGCAGTAGTATGTAGTAAGTTGTCATAAACATCCGTAGAAAGTAAAGCTATAAATTCTGAATCAGTTAGATTTTTTTGTTGAGCTAGTTTTGTAATTGTTTCTGATATGGTCATAATATAACTCCTTTGCAAAGTTTATTAAAATATTGATATAGTAATTTAAATAATTCTGTGTATCTTTTGTTATAAATTAAAGGTAAGTTTTACGCACAAAAAAGTTATCAACATTTGTTCCACGTGGAACAAAATTGAAAAAATGTTTTAACAAAGCCGCAAAATCCACTTTTTTTGTACTTTTTTGAATTTTACGATTTTTTATGTACCACCTATTTTACAAAAGAATATTGGGTTTAAATTTTTAGGTTGTTAGATTTTTATATTGTTGTGCACAGTGCAAACCTGCAGCGTAGCCGGTAGAAAAAGCAATCTGCAGATTAAAGCCACCGGTTAATGCATCAAGATCTAAAAGCTCGCCGGCAAAATAAAGGCCCGCAACTAATTTGGATTCCATAGTTTTAGGGTTAACTTCATTTGTGTTTATTCCACCAGCTGTAATAATTGCCTCGTTAAAGCCGCGCAAACATTGAGGAGTTAAAGTTAGATTTTTAATTGTTTCTATTAATTGTGCTCGTTGCAAACTGGTAACTTGGTTGGCTTTTTTTCGCGGATCAATTTGAGCAAGCTGTATTATTATTGGCACTAAACGCAAAGGGAGCAGTTTTTTGAGAGCATTGCAAAGGTCTTTATTATTTCCGGCAAGATCTCTAACCAGGCGGGTGTTTAACTGTTTGTTTTCTAACCCCGGTTTTAAGTCTATGGCTATTTTATATTCAGAAGGAGGGCTATTGCCAACAAACGCACTAGCAGTTAGAACAAGAGGCCCAGACAGCCCAAAATGAGTGAAAAGCAGCTCGCCAATCTCTGAAAAAAGAGGCTTTTTTATCTGGTTTTTATAAAGAGTTAAACGCACATTGCGCAGAGAAAGCCCTTGAAGTTCGCGGCACCATGATTCTTGCGTAACTATTGGCACAAGAGAAGGATGTGGTGCTATTAATTTATGGCCTAATTTTTTAGCAAATGTAAATCCAGAACCGGTTGAACCTGTTTGCGGGTAGCTTTTACCACCGGTAGCTATGATCAACCTGTTGCAGTAAAGCTCCTCCCCGGTTTCTAACTTCACAGAGAATGTGTTAGCTGTGTTATGCTGGACCGAAACCACATTTGAATTTAACCGCAGAGAAATGTTTTCTTTTTTAATTGCATTTTTTAATGTTTGCACAACATCGCGAGCGGAATCAGAAATAGGAAAAACTCGTTTGCCCCGCTCAGTTTTAAGCGCCAGCCCGAGTTCTTCAAAAAAAGCTATAGTTTTTTGCGGAGAGAAAGAATTTATTGCACTCATCAAAAATTTGCGATTTGTGCACACATTGTTTAAAAATTCATCTACACTGCAGTTATTTGTTAAATTACAGCGGCCTTTGCCTGTGATTAAAAGCTTTTTGCCGATTTGGTTGTTTTTTTCTAGCAGAATAACTTTTGCACAAGAATACTTGGCCGCAGTATATGCAGCCATTAAACCAGAGGCGCCGGCACCGATGATAATAATATCTGCAGAGTTGTTATTCATCTGAATCTGGATAGTTAGGTGTATTGTTTGAGTTGTTGGTATCTTCTGAATAATAATCTATAGGTTTCATTGGAGCTATGAGAGCTATAACAATATAGAGCAGAATACCAGAGCCACCTAAAAGCACTGCCATTGCCCAAAGAATGCGAACAATAGTTACATCTATATCAAAATATTCAGCAACACCTGTACAAACACCGCAAAGAATTTTGTTTTCTTGCACACGGTAAAACTTCTTTTTCATAATTATCCCTCCATTAATATATATTTTTATTCATTTAATTCTAACATATTGTAACTAAAAAATCAAGCCAAACTACATTAGGCGTTTTTATTAATTTTTTTGTACATTTTTGAAAAGCTAAGAATAGTTACACCCCCGCTCAGCGGGGGTGTAACTATTTTGAATTTAAAAGCTGCAAATTCCATTTTTTGTACTTTTTTAAACTTATAACACATCATGAAAAATCTTATTGTATATCTGACCAGCTTATCAGCGTATCTTTTTTTATATTATGTGTTGCGTATTTACCAATAATGTTTGGCATCATGTAAGAGGGAATGCCTGTGCCGGGGCGTTTAGACCAGATCATTTTGGGAGTGATTTTAGCCCCGGCTTTAATATCGCAAAGAGATACAATGCTTCTAAAAGCCCAATCCCGAATTTCTTTTTCGTTAGCGTTTAGTTTTTTCTCGTTACCAAGAGAAAGCTCAATTTTTCGTATGCCGTCAACCAGCATGTGCATATCGTGAAAATCTATAGAAACAGTTTGATCTGGGCAGATTATGTTTTTATTAAGCGTTACATGTTTTTCTATAATACTGGCACCTAAAGCAACCGCGGCAAAACAAGTGTAAAGATCTGGAGTGTGGTCTGAATGACCAATTACAGCATTTGGAAACATTTGTATCATTTTATCTAGCACTTTTAAGTTTATATCTTCATATCTTGCAGGGTATTCTGATGTACAGTTAGTTAATGCAAAATCTATACCAAATCCAGATATTAAATCATAGGTACGACCAATTTCCTCATAAGTAGACATACCGGTAGATATTATCATCGGCTTGCCGAATTTAGCGATTTTGGCAAGAGTGGGAAGGTCAGTCATCTCACCGGAGCCGATTTTGAATGCCTCTACCCCAATACTATTTAATTCTTCTGCGGCTTTAAAAGAAAATGGAGTGCAAAGGTATATTATTCCTATACCATCGCAATAACTTTTTAGCTTTTTGTGATCCTGAATTTTTAGAGCATGTTTTTGTAAAAATTCATAGAGAGGCATATTAAAGTTAGTGGAGGTAGGCACATCTTTTAACATTTCTTCATCTGGAATGTGATGCTGAAATTTAATACAATCACAGCCGGCAAGCTTTGCCTGCCAACACATTTCAATTGCGGCATCTAATTTACCCATGTGATTATCTCCGGCTTCGGCAATAATAAAAACAGAACTATTGCTAGATATAGTTCGACCTTGAATTTGTATACTGCTCATATAAATCCTTCTTCCCTATTAAAATAAATCTATTGGAATATATTATAAGAGTTATTAAAAGTCATGTAATTTATACTAAATATATTAAACCAAAATATACTTTAATGCAAGCCCTATAAGCGACACTAATTTAATAGCTGAATACTTTTTGACAAAGAGATCTTTACATTAAAATATTAATTAGAAAAAAAGAAAAAAGATTTTAATATATTTATGTTTCGACAAAGTTCGACAAAAATGGGGGGGTATTGAGAAATTTATTGTAGATTGTATACTGAAAGCATAGTATAAGCAAATTTCAAAAAATAACATTAATTTCAAGCATGTTTGTAGTACATTGTAAAGCCGAGCAGGGAGACAACAAAAGAAAAATAAAATATTTAGAAGAAATTTTTGAGTTACATTATAGAATTTTTTATTTTCTGCTATATGATAAATATATACTCAAATTAAAATTGGTTTGTTTTTTCTTAAATTAAAATAATTACCACAATAGCAATTAAGGGGATTTTATTTAAATGAGCTTGGTTAAAATATATTTGAAAGGAGGTGAAATATGTTATGTTAAAAGAAATATCTTTGAATCCATCTGCAAACGGCATAGAAGATTTATCTCTTGATATTGAGTTTGTAAAAAGCAATAAAGATCCGGTTAATCAGTTAATAACCAGCAAATCTTTATGTACACCTGGTTGTGGTAAAACTGGGACGGGAAATAGTTTTTGTTGTTAGTAATAGTAGATTGTAATGTTAGCGTGTTTTGTTTAGATTTAAATAGAACACGCTAATATGGTTGTTATATAAATAAAAGATGGTGATTATTAGTTCTATGGAGAATGCTTTATTTTCTGATTTAGATGTTTTTATGTTACGTAGACCCATATTATCAATTGAGATTTACTTTGAGTGGATTAATTCTAAATTGTCTGACGCCGATTTTTTGAAAACAATTTTTTACCGTTCGGATACGAAACAATTTTTCGAGAGTTTAAAAATCACTTCTCCAACTCTTTATAATACTCTGAGTAATTTTTTGAGTGGAAAGAAAATAAGAGATGAAGAATATTTTCTGAATTCGATTTTTAAATATTTTATTCGTGCTTCTACTAGGTGTACACCGTTCTGTTTGTTTGCTGGAGTTTCTTTTGGAAATTTTGTAAATAACAAAACAGATCTTGTTTTAAACAATACACTTTTTAAAAAAAGTGTAACAGCTGATATGGAATGGTTATGCGGGGTAATTAAAAATATAGAAAATGAATTCTATTATAAATTGTCATATTGTAAAAATGAAGGTGTATATATAAAAGGTGACAGAGCTATTTTATTAGATGTAGAAGAGGAAAATAATAGTTTAATATTTAAAAAGAGTATCAGTTTAACAAAGGCTTTAAAACTAATATTAGAATTAACGGAAGAATATATACCATTTAACAAAATATTATTAAATTTACAAAGGAACTATCCCAACAAAAGTGTGCAATCATTAAATGAGTATTTGATTGCACTCATAAAAAATAGATACCTTATCTCTGAACTTTCTCCAACACTAAACAATGAAGATGTTTTGAAAAGTTTGAATAAAAATCTGAAAAAATTAGATCTAAATAATAGTATTTTAGAAGATATATATAATTTAAAACAAAAATACCAAAATGAATTTGATTTCGAACGTGCCATAATAATTTATGAAGAACTAAGATCGAAAATGGAATCAATATATAAATCAAGTAATTATATACAAGTGGATAGTAGATCCTCTTTTAATAAAATACAACTTAATTCTAGAATGTTAACGGATTTAAACAATTTTATAAATATTTTGTTAATATTAAACGATAAAAATATTTCATATGATACCAAATGGCAGAAGTACAAAACTAAATTTGTAGAAAAATATGGGGAAAGCCGAGAAGTATTACTTCTTGAATTATTAGATGAAGATTTAGGTTTAGGAATACCAGAAGGATATCAAGAAGAAACTGAAGAGAATAGAAAACAGTGGCTAGGAACAATAGGTCAAGGATTAAAAGAATTTTTCTTTAATAAATTTGAAAGTGCAATATTAAAAAATGAAAAAATTATAGAAATTAAAGATTCAGATTTTTTGGATTATAAATTACAAAATCCAGATATGATTCCGAAATCTTTAGACATTAATTTGTCGTTTATTAAAGATGAATTGGGGAATGATCTATTTATAATAGGTGCAGGTATAGGGGCTTTAAGAGCGGGAAATAGCTTTGGAAGATTTTCAAATAGCATGAATAATCCCCAGTTGTTATTTGAAAAAATAAACCAGAAAATAATAAGTAATGATTTTTTAAATTGTGAACTAAGATTTCTTCCTACGGATGTTAGAAATGCGAATATTTCTCATTGTTATAGCACTAGTGAATTTGAAATTGATATATCATGTAAAAAAAGTAAAAGTTCAATAAAGAAACTTCCTTTAGATGATATAATTATTGGAATTAAAGATTTCAAATTTTATGCCAAATCTATATCTCAAAATAAAATAATAAACTTTACTGTAAATAATATGTTTAATAGACACAAATTTCCAGCAATTTTGAGATTTTTATGGGAAGTAGAAATTGACCAAGAGATTCCGTGGTGTTTGTTTTATTGGGATTTATTTTTCTATCACTATGACTATGTGCCTGAAATTAGATATAAAAATTTTGTTTTATCATCTAGGAAATGGGTAATAAGCAGAAAAAATTTGGATCTAACAGCAAGATTTTCTTTTGAGAAATTTGATAAAGAATTAAAGAGATTTATATTTCAATATTCAGTAAGTCGATTTGTATATTTTGGACAGTATGATAATCGGTTAGTGTTAGATTTACAAAATTATAGATGTAAAAGAATTTTATATTCGAGTTTTATAAAAGAGGAAAGAATATCTATATGGGAATATTATGAAGGTTGTAAACATCCAGTAATGTATAAAAATAATAGTTATTGTTGTGATTTATTTATTCCTCTTGTAAGAAATCAAAATAATTATATAAAAAATAATGTTGCTATGTATATCCCTGACTCACATGAAAAAAGATTAAAAATACTTTTTGATGAATGGATTTCAATGAAAATCTATGGCGCAAACGATAGAACAGATACATTTATTGCAAGAGATATTTCTTCTTTAACATATACTTTAATTAAAAATAAAATTATAGATAAATTTTTCTTTTTAAGGTACAGAGACAGTAGTAACCATATTAGAATAAGATTTCATGGTGATTCAGAAACTTTGTTAAAAAATTATAGTTTAATACAATTTTGGATGAAAAATTTATTAGATAGGAAAATAACTACAAATTTTATAATTGACACTTACGACAGAGAACTTGAAAGATATGGTGGAGAAAATGTTATTGATAGTATAGAAACATTATTTTATAGTAGTAGTTTATCAGTAATAGAGCTCTTAAAAATAAGAAAAAATTTAAATATATCTGATTATTATTTAGGTTTAATTTGTACAATGTATTTTTCAACGCAATTTGAATTAAAACTAGAAGAAGCTATTAATTTATTTGATATTTCCAATTCTAAGTTTAGAGATCAATTTCAAAAAGAAAGAGAAAAATTCATTGAGGTTGCCGATTTTTTTATGCATAAAAATCCCATAAGTTCTCAAGAATTTATAAACATAGTTAAATTTCTTTCAATTATGGAAGGCTCAATCCAACAAGTAATAAAACAATTAAAAAATGAAAATCTTAGTCGTACAAAGTATTTAGATATTGTAAGCAGTATAATTCATATGCATTTTAACAGACTATTTTCAAATAATTTACAAATAGAACCGGTTATTCGTGCTATTACAAAATATTCTATTTATGCAGCTAATAAAAAAAGAGTGTATTTAAACTATGAAAGAGATGAATAAAAGTTGAATTTTAACATCAACAAATCAGAACAACTTTTTGACTTATTAAGCAGACTTTCCGATTTTGACTATGTAGTAAATCATGTTGATGATTTTACAGCACAATCTAGGAACGATTTACCTATAGAAAGTACATATTTATTTACTGGCTTACCATCATTAGTAGTATTGTTTGGGGAATTGAACAAAATTTTCCCAGATAAAAAATTCAATTTAATTGCTCATTCATACATGAAAAAAACTATGGAAGTGATCAATTCAAAAGGGATTGATAACCTTTCTTTAGCTGTGGGTATGTGCGGGATAGCTTTTGCAATACAATCTTTAAAAGGGGAAACTAGCAATTATTCTAATCTGCAATTTTCTATTAATTCTTACATTTTAGATGGTTGTAGGCAAATACTTGAAAAAGGAACAAACTTTTTTGAACTTTTAAATGAAGAAAAATATGATTTGATGTTTGGATTAGTTGGAATCATAAATTATATGCTACTCTTTTCAGATAATATAATTATTGAAAACATAACAAAGAGCCTTTTAAGTTTATTGATTAATTTGGTAAAAGATAAAGGAATAGCAGGATTTTCAGTCTATCTATCGAATTCATCTTTACCACAACATAGTAAAGTTGGAAAATATATTAATTTGGGAATATCACATGGCATAGCTGCTTTTCTTATACTTCTTATAAAATCTTTCAAATCTGGTATTATTCTAAACTATCATGAAGAGATTATTGATAAAATATCAAGTTGGCTAATAGAGCAAAAAAGGTATGATAATAGTAAATTTTTATTTTGGCCCAGTGCTATATATTTTGATTGTGAAGACAATGAATATTATCGAGATGCTTGGTGTTATGGAACTCCTGGGGTTGCTTATAGTTTATTATTAGCAGGGGAATTTTTGAAAAACAATAGAATAATTAAAATTGCAATTGAAGGAATGAAACATTCCTTAATAAGGCAAAGGAGTATTATATCACCAACTTTTTGCCATGGATGGGCTGGACTTTATTATTTATCAAAAAAATTTTACTTTTATACACATGAAAAATATTTTAAAGAAGCAAATAACATTATTAAAAATAATATTTTAAGTTTTTATAATACCAAGAATCCTTTTGGGTTTAAAAATATAGAATATATAAATGGGAATAAAAGAAGTTTTAACAATATAAATTTGCTTTCGGGAGTAAGTGGAGTACTATTAACGATTTTTGATAACATTGATTCCATCGAGTCTGGTGTGTGGGAAAAGATATTTTTAATGGATGCTTAAAGAAGGTACATTTTATTTATGAGACATGAAATTATTAAATGTTATGACTTTGTTTTTAAACAAGTGTATAATTCAGGAAAATTATATTTTTTTATTTCATTTTTTTTCGTTATATCATCTGGAATATTACCAATTGTTTCTTCGTTTGTATTTAAGCAAATAATAGATACTATTGGCAATATGTTTCGAATAGAAACGATTAGAGATTCTCATAGTGCAATAGTTCTAATCATAATTTATATAGGAATAATAATATTTCAAGATATAATCTTAATGAGTAAAAATGCAATTTACCGCGTGTGTAGCATTTCCTTTATTTTTAATATTCAGAGTTTACTTGTTAAGAAAATAAGCAAAATACATTATGAAAAATTGTATTCGCCACAATTTCAAGATGACTACGCTAATGTTTTAACAAATAGTCAGTATGAACCTTTGCAAGTAATAACCTCTTTATTTACAGTAATTTCTTTGATTATACAATTTGTTATTAGTGCAACGATATTATGCAATTTTAATTTTATAATTTTTATAAGCATTATTTTATGTTTAATTCCTAATATGATTTCTAAGTTGGCTCTAGAGGATAATTATGTTTCACTTTGGGAAAATCAAATCCAGAATTATAGAAAAATGAATTACTTTTTTGATATATCAACAAGTAAAACTTTTTTAAAAGAAATTCGTTTATACAATCTAAAAAATTACTTTTCAAAAAAAAGAGAAAAACATTATTTAAATATTATAAAAATTTGGGACAAATTCAGCAAAAATGAATTTTTTAAAACAATGCTCACGCAATTTATAGCCTATATTGGTATATGTGGAGCTATTATATGGTTGCTTTCTGAGATTTTGCATAAAAAGCTTGTCATTTCTGATTTTATATTTTATTGGGGAGTTATATTTTCATTACAAAATTTATGTTTAAATTTAGTTGGTAATGTATCTTCGAATTATAAAAGTATGCTTTTTGTAAAAAAAATTATAGATTTTATTAATTTAAAAGAAGAAATGTGTTTTGGTACAAAACTATTATTAAAACAGACACATCATACCTTTAAATTCGAAAATGTTTTTTTTAAGTATGAAGGTTCTAATAGAACCGCTTTAAAAAACATAAATTTAGAAATTTCTACAGGTGAAAAAATTTGTATAGTTGGAAGGAATGGTTGTGGAAAAACTACATTGATAAACTTATTGTTAAGAAACCTTTTACCTAGCAGTGGTAAAATATTATTGGACGGTGTGGATATTAACAACTATTCAAATGAAGAATATTCGAGTTTATTTTCATGTGTATATCAAGACTGGCAAAAATATGCTGTAACGTTAAGAGATTACATAGCTTTCGGTGATCTTAAAAATATTAATAATATGCAAAGAATAGAATTAGCAGCAAAAAAAGCGGTTGCAAGCGAGTTTATAACTAAATTGAAAGGAAAGTATGAAAGTATCCTAACAAGAATGTTTGATATTGAAGGAGAAGAATTATCGGTTGGACAATGGCAAAAATTGGTTATTGCAAGAGCTTTCTTTTCTAACTCTAATGTTTTAATTTTTGATGAACCTACTTCAGCTATAGATTCATTATCGGAGTTAGAAATATATGAAAACATAAATAATTTGCCTGCCGATAAAATGGTTCTTTTAATTTCACACCGGATGTATGCACCAAAAAAGGCGGATAAAGTAATATTTATTGACAGTGGATCCATAGTAGATGTGGGGACACATAAAGATTTAATAAAAAGATGCAGAGGATATGTTGAATTATTTAACGCACAAGCGAAAGGTTATAAATAATATATTTGGTATTAGAAAAGGTGATATTTGGAAAAATATATTATAAATTTTCTAAAAAATAAAAACGTACTTTTAATATGACGAATATTGTAATTAATAAATATTATTATTTTTAATAATATGACTAATGACGAATAAATGCGTTAAGATTGCTAAACTTTGTTCAAAAGATATGAATGACAAACTTGTTGAACTTTATGTATTAATCTAAATGAAAATGGTGTATTGTATTTTTAATATATAATTAGAATATATTTAATTGTATATTACGAGAACTGAGATTGTAGTTAAGGGAGAGTTGCAAAATGAGAGAAATTAAATTTGGGAAGTTGACAGAAGAATTTGGGAATGGAAATGCAAACAATATAACCTTTTGCGTTACGGAAGAATGTAATCTAAGATGCAAATACTGTTACCTTGTTCATAAAAATGCAACACAGAAAATGCCTTTCGAAGTAGCAAAAAAAGCAGTGGATTATGTTTTGTCGGCGCATGATATATATAATAAACCATCTGTAATTTGGGATTTTATTGGTGGAGAGCCATTTTTAGAGATAGACTTAGTTGACAAAATTAGTGATTATATAAAAGATCAAATGTATATTCAACGACATCCGTGGTTTAACAACTATATCTTTTCTTTTACTACAAATGGTTTACTTTACAATACAGAAAAAGTTCAAAAGTATATAAAAAAGAATGCAAAGCATTTAAGCATTTCTATTAGTGTAGATGGCAACAAAATTAAACACGATATGCAAAGAGTATATCCAGATGGGCGCGGCTCGTATAATGATGTTGTTAAAAATGTACCGTTATGGTTATCTCAGTTTAATCCTAGTACAAAAGCTACTTTTTCTCATGCTGATCTGCCATATTTAAAAGATAGCATTATACATTTATGGAATCTAGGAATAAAAGAAATTGCTGCTAATGTAGTATTTGAAAATGTTTGGGATGAAAAAGACCCAGAGATATTCGAAAATCAACTAAAAGATCTTGCAGATTACATTATAGAAAAAGAAATATATAAAAAAGAAGGTTATTCTGTACGTTTTTTCGACCCTTTGATTGGTTTCCCATTATCAACTGAAGAAAAAGGAAAAAATTGGTGTGGAGCAGGAACAATGCTTGCTGTAGACTGTGCAGGCAATTTTTTTCCGTGTATTAGATTTGTTGGATTTTCTCTTAATAAAAATAAAGCATTCAAAATCGGAGATATTAATATGGGGATAATTAAAGATAGATTAAAACCATTTAAATATCTAACAATAAACAAATTAAATAACAAATTATGTGAAAATTGTAAAGTGGCTAGTGGTTGTATGGCTTGTACGGGATTTAGTTATGATAATTCAAAATCTGGCACATTGTATGAACGTAGCACTTATAATTGCGATATGCATAAAGCAAATGTAAGAGCATGTGACTATTTTTGGGAAAAAGTATCTAAACAATTAAAAGGAATGTCTACGCCAAGAGATATAGAACGTACAAAACGTAAAGGAAATATGAGCAAGTATTTGGTGATATGTTTGGATGGTAGTATGACGCCATATTGTAACTATAAAAAAACTGTAAAACCAACACAAATAATGTCGCCTTTAGTTGTTAAACAAGCAATTGAATTTGCAAAAAATAATTACTTTATTCCAGTGTTCTTAGGTAATGATCTCGATATAAAAAATGTAAAAGATTATATACAAATAGTTGATTCCTCTAGTAAACAAACAGGAAATGCTTGGGTAATATTTGACAATAATGTAAATAAGAATATTAATGCAAATATTGCAATACTACTTATTAATAAATTTAATATTGAAAATTTATTTTATTTTGTAGAAAAACTTGTTAAAATAAATGGTGCTAAAAAAATAAACATAGTGTTACAAGATATTATGAACTTTGAAGATAAAAACTTAGAGACCTATAAAGAGCAACTTATGCAGATATTGGAATTTCTACTTGAGTGTGATGATGAAGTGGATGTTAACGTTTTTAGTAAAAAAATTGCAATGACAGAAGAGATTCAAACAGATATTCTCGGTTGTGAGGCGGGCATAAATAACTTTGCAGTTATGCCAAATGGAAAAATTTATATTTGTCCAGGTTTTTATTTTCTTGACGAAAATATTAATATAGGGGATTTAGAGCAAGGAATAAATTTTGATTATGCTAATGAACTTATGTCGTATTCCTCTGCAGAATGTGGTCATTGTAAAAATTATAATTGTAGGAGATGTGTGTATTTAAACAAAATTAGCACAAATGAATATACTATACCCCCAGATATACAGTGTAAAATTAGTAGGATTGAAAATGATCTATTTTTGGATTTTGTAGAAAAATTAAAAATGAAAAAAAGAAAGGAATGGAGTGAAACATGGAAATTGTAATATCTGAAAAAGAAAAAGATCGCATATATCGTTTAAATGGACGCTTGACTTCTTTGGAAGAACTATTAAAAACATTTGAAGACACAAGTATTGAAATGAAAAGTGCAAAATACAAAATCGAGATTTGTAAATATAAAAAGGATGTACGAAAAAAAATTAACGATTGGTGGGATGAAATTTATGAGAAATATAAATTAGATAAAAATAAACCTGCGAGGATTTCTTTTGAAGATAGAACAATAACTCAGATGTGAAAATTTTATTTGCGAGAAAAACCAATTTGAATATAGTAAAGGAGGAAGATTTCATTTGTTTAAATTTATCAGTTTGAATTCTTATGATTCTATTAACTCTTTAGGTTGCTCGGCTAAATGTACAGGTTATTGCGTTTCATCGTGTCAGGGCAATTGCCTGGAAACATGCTATGGACATTGCAAACAAACATGCAGGGGCACTTGTAGAGTGACTTGCCAGAAGGGAGCTAGAAGGTAATTATGATATCATGAGCAATGCAATACGGTTCTTGCAGTTGTGGAAAGGAGGTGAATAAAATGTTTGAATATGTAGGAACAAATTCAAATAATTCTAATACTTTAATTTGTTCGCCAAGTGGATGTAATGGTACTTGTAGAGGGAATTGCAGTAGAGGTTGTAATGGTTGTCAAGGAGGATGTAGAGGCTGCCAAGGAACGTGTAGAGGTGGTTGCCGTGGTAAGGTGAGATTTTAAAGAGGAGGTGTTTATAAATGTTTAGATATATAGATGAAGGTTCAAATAATTCTGCTAATTTTGGAGGGTGTCTCTCGGCTTGCAAAGGAGGATGCAAGGGCTGCACTGGTTGCACAGGTGGTTGCAGGGGTTCTGCCAAGAGTTAACTTATGGAAATTGTATTATTAATTAGGACTTAATATCATACGGTTATTTGTAAAAGTTGTGACCAATTATTCCATGTGGAACAATTGGTCACAACTTTTTTGTGATTTATGAGGAAAAATCCACTTCTTTATTGAAATTAATTTTTTTATAAAATTAAATGTTTACATTTCCCTGCGAAATGGAGAATGTTTAGTCAATCAAAATTAAAAAAAGTACAAAAAAGTGGGGTTTGCAGCTTTTAAATTCGAAATAGTTACACCCCCGCGCAGCGGGGGTGTAACTATTCTTAGTTTTTTAAAAATGCACAAAAAAACTTAAGTTTACGGCTTTATTAAAACGTTTTTTTAATTTTGTTCCACGTGGAACAAATGTTAATAACTTTTTTGTGCGTAAAAATTAAATATTATAACATATTACAAAATTAATCTTCCAACAGTTCCTTTACAGAAACAGCCAACCCTGCTAACGACTGAATTTCAGACGGAATGATAATTTTTGTAGCTTTTCCATCCGCAGCCTTTCCAAAAGCTTCTAAGCTCTTTAAAGAGATGACCTTTTCTGAAGGGTTTGCTTCGTTGAGTAGTTTTATACTATCTGCATAAGCTTTTTGTACTGAAAGTATAGCTTGTGCTTCACCTTCTGCTTCTCTTATCTTGGTTTCTTTAATTGCATCTGCTTTTAATATTGCTGCTTCTTTGTGCCCTTCTGCAATTAAAATTTCACTTCGCTTTTCACCTTCTGCATCAAGAATTTTAGCTCTTCTTTCGCGTTCTGCTTTCATCTGTTTTTCCATCGCATCTTGAATTTCGCGAGGTGGTAGAATATTTTTCAATTCTACTCGGTTAACTTTTATTCCCCAAGGGTCGGTTGCTTTATCTAAAATTGCACGTATTTTTGTATTTATAACATCACGAGAAGTTAAAGTATGATCTAATTCCAAATCCCCAATAATATTTCTAAGAGTTGTAGCTGTAAGATTTTCTATAGCAAAAATAGGATTTTCAACGCCATATGTATAAAGTTTAGGATCGGTAATTTGAAAATATACAATTGTATCTATCTGCATGGTAACATTATCTTTAGTTATTACCGGCTGAGGTGGAAAATCCACTACTTTTTCTTTTAAAGATACTCTTTTTGCTATTTTATCTATAAAAGGGATTTTTGCATGCAATCCCGTGCTCCAGGTTGCATGGTAAGATCCTAAACGTTCAATTACAAAAGCATGAGCTTGCGGAACTACCTTTACACATGATGCAACAATAAAAATCGCAATAAAAACTATCAATAATAACATTTCTAACATAATTCATCATCCCCGTTTAAAATTTATTTTTGTTCTAACCGTTTAACTTTGCATGTAACTCCTTCTATAGCTTCAACTAACACCATTTCTCCTTCTGCTATAACCGTTTCGTCAGTAGATTGTGCTGACCAAATGCTACCGTTTATGTTAATTTCACCGACCCCTAAAACATTATTAATTTCGGAAGTGACAATAGCTTGTTTGGAAATATAACGTCCCAAATTAATATCTTCGGGTTTAGTTTTAATTGTCTTTTTTAAAAACGGCCTTAATAAAAGAAGTGATATTACAGAAGATAAAACAAATATGCAAATTTGAACTGACATAGACGGAGTAAACAGACTAGCAATAAATGCAAATATTGCTCCAACAATAAACCACAAAGAAACTAATTGCACAGTTACAGCCTCAAACAAAAGAAAAACTAACGCTAACACTAGCCATGTATTAGAAACATTCATAATGTATATCCTCCATTGTGTTTTTTATTTTACCACATAAAAAGATTTTTGTCTATTATAGTTAGTTTGTACTGAAAATTTTAGCTGTTATCCTTTTTTTGTTCTAAATTTGTTGCCTCTGGTTTCTGATATATTTTAGCATCTGGCCTTGGTGTAAAGAATTCAAAATAATCCGTTCTCAGTTCTTCTGATATACTACTTGCTGTTTTTGGTTTTAATTTTTCTGCTTTCATCTTTGCTCTTGTTGTAAAAGCAGCTGTTTTAGGTCTGGTTATATTTTTCTCTTCTCCAATAGAAAAGTCTGGGACTCCTTGCTTCGCTGCTCCTATTTTAAACACTATCTTTCCTCCTCGCCTTTGTTTTAATTAATCGTTTTTTTATATTTTAAACTAAACTTATAAAATATTCAACTTCAATCTACAAAAAACAAAGAATTATAAAATGAAATCAGGTTTGCTTCCTATAAATTTCAATATAATTATCCTTTAAGATGTTACATCAATCAAAATTAAAAAAGTACAAAAAAGTGGGGTTTGCAGCTTTTAAATTCGAAATAGTTATACCCCCGCGCAGCGGGGGTATAACTATTCTTAGTTTTTTAAAAATGTACAAAAAAAGTAGATTTTGTGGCTTTGTTAAAATATTTTTTTGATTTTGTTCCACGTGGAACAAATGTTAATAACTTTTTTGTGCGTAAAATTTGCTCTTAATTTTATGAAAATAATAAAAAATTTTAAAAAAGTACTTGACAAGTTTTTGAATATAGTGTAAACTTGAATTAGCAGTCAAAGCAAAAGAGTGCTAACTTCAAAAATAGTGAGGGTTAATGCAAAAACTGAGGTGAAGTATGAAGCTTGACGAACGAAAACGCAGAATATTAACAATGGTTATAGAAGAATATATTGCCACTTCAAAGCCGGTGGGGTCTGAACTGGTGGCGCATCTTTTTAAAGATAAAATATCTTCTGCTACAATTAGGAATGAAATGGCTGTGCTTTATGAATTGGGCTTGCTTGAACAGCCACACACGTCATCTGGTAGAGTGCCTTCTCTTAATGGTTACAGGCTGTATGCTGATGATATTATGGTTTATAAAGATTTAAATGCAGTGCAAAAAAGTGAAATTGCATACGCGTTAGGAATGGAATATGGTGTTAGTAATATTTTAAAAAGAGCAAGTACAATTTTAGCAGATGCAACCAATTGTGTAGCTATTTTTTCTTCAGTTCATTCAGAGACCGATAAAATTGAAAAAGTTCTAGTTATTCCCACCAAATCTAACTTTTGTATTGTTGTAATGTCTACAATTCATGGTGTAATAAAACATAAGACCTGTAACTTAGGTGGTATTCTTTCGGAACTTTTTTTAGAAGGCCTTAACACATTTTTAAATAACGGTTTTTGCAATCGTTCGCCGCTTGAGATTACACATAGTTTTATTCAATCTTTAATATCTACTTCAAATATCAACGCAAAAGAATCTATGCTCAATTCAATGCTGGTGCCAATTTTATTCTGTATATATGATATATGCAGCGAACTTTGCAATGTGGATTTATTTATTAAAGGCAGTACGAATCTTTTATGTTATGAAGAATTAACACCTAATATAAAAGATATTCTTGCGTTTTTAGAGGAACATTCAGAAGTAAAAAAACTAATGACAGCGCAACCTGATAAAATTCAGATTCAAATTGGGCAGAATATTGCCGGGAGTGAATTTAAACCATTTAGCGTTTTAGATACCTGTTTTGAAATAAAAGGCAAAGGTAAAGGTGGCATTGTGGTAATTGGTCCGGTGAAGATGAACTACTCTTTATGTGTGGCATATTTACAGTATTTTGTTGACATTTTGCCGAAATTATTAATTTAGCATGAGCTTTGTTCCATATGGAACAGAAATAATATAAAAATTTAAAAAGGAGATAGTTTTATGGATAAAAAAAGACTTTTAGCATTGTTATCGGCTACTTCTATTGCATTTTGCGGTTGCTCTTTAGGCGATAAAACAGCAGCAAAACGAACAAATCCAGCAGATTTTGAAGTATCTAGTTTGGCAGATCTAAACGCACTGCATACAAGTTCGGAGCAAGGAGAGACGTTTGAAGGAAAAACGATAATTTTAAAAAATGATCTGGACTTAACAGATGGTGAGGGCTCAACAGAAGATTTTATAACGTTTCAACCTATTTTTGCCAAAGATCATGAATTTAAAGGCACGTTTGATGGAAATGGGGAAACTTTTAATTGTGATTTAAGTAATGGGAATATTTTAGGTGATATTGCAAAAGAAGGTATTGTTAAAAATTTGAACGTTACAGGGCATTTTTATGGCGATATCGATTCAGTGCTTGTGGGTGAAAATAAAGGCACAATAGAAAACTGCAAATTAGATGTGGTGGTTGAAGATACATTGGTTAGCCTTGGTGGAATATGTTGTAGTAACTTGGGCACAATAGATGGTTGTGAAGTTCGCGGAGAGCTTTCTACTAATGATATGAACTTAGGTGGTATATGTAATTCTAATGGTGGTGTTGGTGCAACTGAAGGCGGAACAATAACTAATTGTAAAGTTTATGCTAAATTAACAAATTGCTGCAGAAGTTTGGCAGAAGACAATGGATATGCGGAAGACGATTATTATTTTCAAACGCCAGAAATAGGCGGCATTGCCGGGTTTAATTATGCATATATTGGCAATTGTGAAGTTGAAGGAGACTTTGTGAGTATTTATAAAGATAGATTCGAAGGGACAGCTGGTGGAATAGCATCTACTAATAATGGCCTTGTAGAAAATTCAAAATATAAAGGTAACATTTCAGCAGATTTTGCCGGAGGAATTATTGGCAGTAACTACGGCATTGTTGAATCTTGCAAAGCAGAAGGAACTGTTAAAGGCACAAAAGCTGCAGCATTTGCAGCTTTAAACCGGTGGGGCAATATAGATTTTGCCTGGGAATCAATTAAATCTGAACCACAAGCATATTTACAAAATTGTGAATTTACAGGAACGGTTGATTCAGAAGTAGCAGGCGTTGGTGTGATTGAGAATATGCCAAACCCAGAAGATCTAGACCTAAAACCGCAGGTTGTTAACTGCAGAATAAACGGCGAAGTTATTACAAGAGAGGCAGATGCGCTTTAAAAAGCAAATTTTAAAAATTCAAAGATTTTAAAAGTAAAAGAAGGTGGACAATTTTGAGTAAGCATAAACACAGCGAAAAGGCGGAAAAAGAAATTAAAAAACCAGAAGAAAAAGCAGAGGTTAAAGAAGAGAAGGTGGATTTTGAAAAGCTTTTGGCGCAGGAGCAAAAAGCGCACGAGGAACTGAAGCAGCAGTTTATGAGAGTTGCAGCGGAATATGACAACTTTAGAAAGCGTTCTATTAAAGAGAAGGAGCAGATTTACCCGGAGGCAATTTCTTATGCGGTGAGCCAGTTTTTAGCAGTTGCAGACAGTGCGCAAGCGGCAATGGCTTTAGATATTAAAGATAGCGAATGCAAGAAAGGAATTGAACTTATAAACCGCAGTATTAACACCGCACTTGCCAATTTAAAAGTAGAGGAGTTCGGTGCAGTGGGAGATATATTCGACCCGCAAAAACACAATGCGGTATTGCATATAGAAGATGAAAATTTAAAAGAAGGTGAGATTGTTGAGGTATTGCAAAAAGGGTATTTGCTTAACCAAAAAGTGATTAGGCATGCAATGGTTAAGGTGGCAAATTAATTTTGTTTTAAATTTATAATATATATATTTAAAAATTAAAAATATGTTAAATTTTAGGAGGGCTTTTATATGTCTAAAATAATAGGAATAGATTTAGGTACAACAAACTCTTGTGTTTCGGTTATGGAAGGTAACGAACCGGTTGTTATAACCAATAGTGAAGGTTCTAGAACAACTCCATCTGTAGTTGCGTTTTCTAAAACAGGTGAACGTATGGTTGGGCAAGTTGCTAAACGCCAGGCTATAACAAACCCAGAAAACACAGTTATATCAATTAAAAGGCACATGGGTTCGGACCACAAGGTTACAATTAACGGCAAAAGTTACACACCGCAAGAGATATCTGCGATGATTTTGCAAAAGCTAAAAGCTGATGCAGAGGCTTATTTGGGGCATTCGGTAACAGAAGCTGTAATTACAGTGCCAGCATATTTTACAGATGCGCAACGCCAAGCTACAAAAGATGCCGGTAAGATTGCCGGGCTTGAAGTTAAGAGGATTATAAACGAACCAACGGCCGCAGCTTTAGCTTATGGAGTTGATAAAGAAGGCAGCCAGAAGATTATGGTTTATGACCTGGGTGGCGGTACGTTCGATGTATCTATTATAGAGATGGGCGATGGTGTTCAAGAGGTGTTAGCAACTGCCGGAAACAACAAACTTGGCGGCGATGACTTTGATGAACGTATTATGAAATATCTTGCTGAAGAATTTAAAAAAGAAAACGGCATAGATTTGATGAACGATAAAATTGCAGTCCAAAGATTAAAAGAGGCGGCAGAAAAAGCTAAGATTGAACTTTCGAGCACAACTCAAACACACATTAACCTGCCGTTTATTACCGCAGATGCTAACGGACCAAAGCACCTGGATGTTACATTAACTCGTGCTAAATTTAACGAACTAACTGCAGATCTTGTTGAGGCCACAATGGGGCCGGTTAAGCAAGCTATGGCCGATGCTAAAGTTACAGCAAACGATATTAATAAGATATTGATGGTAGGTGGTTCTTCTAGAATCCCGGCTGTTTCTGAAGCAATTTTGAAGAGTTTGGGCAAAGAGGCATTTAAGGGCATTAACCCAGATGAATGTGTGGCTATTGGTGCAGCAATTCAAGGTGGAGTGCTTTCTGGTGATGTTAAAGGCTTGCTTTTGTTAGATGTTACACCACTTTCTTTGGGGTTAGAAACTTTAGGTGGTGTGTTTACAAAAATAATAGAAAGAAACACCACAATTCCAACCAAAAAATCTCAGATTTTCTCTACAGCTGCAGATAACCAGACTTCGGTAGAAATTCATATTCTGCAAGGCGAACGTGAAATGGCAAGCGGCAACAAAACTTTGGGGCTCTTTAAGTTAGATGGAATTCCGGCAGCACCAAGAGGTGTGCCGCAGATTGAAGTTACTTTTGATATAGATGCCAACGGTATTGTTAATGTATCTGCAAAGGATATGGGCACAGGCAAAGAGCAGAAAGTTACAATCACATCGTCCACAAATATGTCTAAAGAAGATATTGAAAAAGCAGTTGCAGAAGCAGAAAAATTTGCAGCAGAAGATAAAGCTAAAAAAGAAGAAATTGATCTTAAAAACTCTGCAGACCAGATGATCTACCAATCTGAAAAGACACTGAATGAAGTTGGCGATAAAGTTTCTGATGCCGAAAAAGAAACTCTCAAGCAGAAGATTCAAGCGCTTAAAGATGCAGTAGCTTCTAACAAGAGCGAAGATATTAAAGCTAAACAAGAAGATCTTCAAAAATCTTTGTTTGAGATGTCTACAAAGCTATACCAGCAGGCAAACCCGCAGGCAGATGCAAATGCAGCTGGAACAGAGGGTGCCGCAAACGATAATGTGGTTGACGCCGACTATAAAGACGTTACAGACGAAAACAATCAATAGTAAAGAAATCCCGGCAAGGTTTACACAGGCCTTGCCGGGCGGTAATGCCATTTTGAATATTTAAAAAAGCATTCAAGTTTTTATTGGAGTGATTTTTTAAATGTTCAAAGAAAACTAAATTAGGAGGAAAATTTGTGGCAAAAAGAGATTATTATGAAGTGCTTGGAATAAATAAAAACGCCAGCCAAGACGAGATAAAAAAAGCGTTTAGAACTATGGCAAAAAAATATCACCCGGACCTTAATGCAAATAATAAAGACGCGGCTGAAAAGTTTAAAGAGGTTAATGAGGCATATGAAGTACTTTCGGACCAGAATAAAAAAGCTAGGTATGACCAATTTGGCCATGCGGGAGTAGATCCATCTTATTCTGCTGGGAGTAGCGGAGGAGCTGGCGACTTTGGTGGTTTTGGGGGCTTTGGAGATTTTGGCGTGGATTTAGGCGATATTTTTGGCAGTATGTTTGGCGGCTTTGGTGGTTTTGGAGGCTCTGGGCGGACAAGAAACCCGAACGCACCTAAAAAAGGGCAAAATATTGAAGTTACAATTGGTCTAACATTTTTAGAGGCAGCTTTGGGCGCAAAAAAGACAATTAAATTCACCAGAACAGAAAGTTGCTCAGCATGCTCGGGGAGTGGATGTGCAAGTGGTTCTAAACCGGTTAAATGCTCGGAATGTGGCGGAGTTGGAGCTGTTAACGTTACTCAAAGAACACCGTTTGGAATGGTTTCTACTACAAAAACATGCCCCAAATGCCATGGCAGCGGCTCTTTAATTAATAACCCATGTAAAAGTTGCGGCGGCTCTGGGGTGCGGCAGAAGAGCGTTAGCCTGGATGTAAACTGCCCAGCAGGAATTGACGACAAGCAGATATTTGTAATTAAAGGGCAAGGCAATACAGGCTACAAAGGCGGACCAAACGGCGATGTTGAAGTTTTAGTGCGGGTAACAAAGCATGAGATTTTTAGCAGAGACGGTTATGATGTGTATTGTGAAGTGCCGGTAACATTTACTCAGCTGGCGTTGGGAGATAGTATTGTGGTGCCAACAATAGACGGCAAGGTGCAATATTCAATTGCAGAGGGTACACAGCCAGGTACAACTTTTAGGCTAAAAGGTCGAGGAATTCCATTTACAAGCGGCAGAGGTCGCGGTGATGAATATATTAGAGTGAATATTGAAGTGCCAAAAGGACTAAACTCTAAGCAAAAAGAGAAACTGCGCGAATTTGCAGACAGTCTGCAAGATGGAAAAAATTACACAAAACGCAAGAGCTTTTTTGAAAAACTAAAAGATGAATTCTCAATTTAGCAGAAACAAAGGCTTGACAAATTAAAATAAGGTGATATAATAATAGTGGTAGAGATTTTTTGGTTAGTCTTTGCCGATGATATTAATTACTATTAAAAAGTTGACAGCCTGCCCGGGCTGTTCTTTTTTTAGCAATTTTCTCAGCCAGCTAAAAAACTTTGCCAAAAGTCTCATACGATCACCACCCCTCGCTTTTTTAAAAAAGTTGATCAAGGGGGCAGATCGAACAAAGACTAAGCCTCTACCACTGGAATATATTTTAGCATGTTTGTAAATATCTTTCAACCACAAAGGCTTGACAAATTAAAATAAAGTGATATAATAAAGTGGTAGAGATTGCGCTTTTAATCTTTACGGGTTTTAATAAAAATATTTACATTTAAATTATCGGCTTGTATTTTTATGAATACGGGCTGATTATTTTTTGTAAATAATCGTTTAAACCACGCGGAAATTAATCGCATTTTTTTCATGGCCTCACCTCCATCGAACAACAAATTTTAAGTCTGGCTCGAGAGGTACCATAAAAATTAAATCTCTACCACTGAAATATATTTTAGCATAGACTCGAAAAAAATACAAATCTGTAGATTTAAATAAAAAAACCCTAAGCTTGCAACGAGGGGATTTTTGTGCAAAAAAAGAAAAAAGGTGTTGACATTTTAAAATTAACATAATATAATAAATATGCATAATAGCATGAAAATATGCAGAATGGGGGAAGAATTTTATGGTTAATACCAAAAAACTGTTCAAAACGGCGCTAGAGGGGGTGGTCTCTAGTTCGCTTGCGGCAACAATGCTGCTAACTCAACTTAACTTGGGGGTTAGGGCGGCAACAACACCAAGTGAAACCAAGTTTATTCCAAAATCTGCTTTGGAAACAACTGATACAAAATTCGGCTTGTTCACAGGCAAAACAGTGCAAAAGGTGTACTTTGGTAAGAACCCAAATTTTAATAAAGTAACTGGAACACGTACAACTTCAAGTGGCTCGATTGCTTTGGGAAGTGGTGCAGCTGCAGCAGATCAAGGTTGGTATATTGCTGGGTACGATTCAACAACTGGCGGTTTGGTGCTTTTGTGTGACATACTACAACCGATGAGCGATACGGAACTTATTAGTAGTACGGGTGGTTCTAACAAAGCAATAGGTGGAATGCCATTCTTAGCAGAGGCGAACAAAACGGGAAGTGGCAATACGGGTACGTTTAACGTTGCGGGCTATTCACAAAACTGGGGCTGTACTTATCAAAGTGATGCACCGGAAGAGGGATCTCAGGTGTACGCAAACCACTTTGGTGGCAGTGATATATGGAAAGAGATAAAGGAATATCAAGACGATACAACTAGGTTTTCTACAGCAGAACAAGCTTTAATGAAACCAACAACGGTGTGGACATGGGATAGTAAAAACAACAAGTTTTACAGCACAAGAAGTAAGCTTTATTTAGGCGCAGGCCAATATAGTTATAATACAAGTGATGATAAGCACTTTTTTACAGTTGGTGCAAACACAATAGATACTAGCGAGAGCAAAACAGGCAATGATGCGGTGAATAACGGCTTAAAGGTAGGTCTTGTTGCGGCAACTGGTGCCACAGATAGTCCGTATACCATTGCTTATTCAAACGGTCGGTGGTTCTGGTTGCGTTCTCCGTACGCGAGCTATAGCGACAATGCGCTGGGTGCTAGTACTGGCTACTGTGTGAGGAACTACGGTGTCCACTATAGCTATAGGTGCGTCCCCGCTTGCGCGCTGAATCTGCAATCTGTCATCTTCGCATCTGCAGCTGCGCCTGCGGCGGAGCTGCAATCATCTAGCGCCCTCAGCGATGGGGTATACCTCCGCGTTGCAGAACCTTCGCAAGGTGATAAAATCAAGGCCACAGCGACGACCTCCGGCAGAAAAGTTACGGTAACAAAAGGTTCGGAGGGCACCGGCGATGAGTACCTCTACATTCAGGGTAACGACGGCATGGAAGATTGGGTATACTCCAAAAAAATAGAGGGAAGCACAACCTTTACAGCAAACGAAATCCGTGCCAGTGCAACCAGTTTTGCAGGTTGCAAAGCATGGTTAGAAACCACGGAAGATAACGTGACCTATGCAAGAGAGATCCCTGTAAACGGTTCAATGGATACAGTTGAAATAGTGAACAATTGCAATGCAGTGGTTGAACTGCACGATAAAGACGGCGCAATCTCTAACACAACCGGAATTAGCTTAACGTTAAAAGATAGCGCAGGAACAACAAAAGTGGCACCTGGTGCCTGGGCACAAGAGGGCGCAACATTTACCTCAAATAGTACTATTCCAGGCGGCAGCTACACACTCTCTGTTACATGGGCAGGAAATACATTAGCTCAAAGCGAGTTCCCAGTGGAGGTAGACGGGACGGCAAAAACAGTTACATTAACAAAGCTTTTCCCGATTTACGTTCAATTAAAAGACGATGCCGATGAGATAATGACAGATGCAGCTAATATGACCTTTACCTTAAGCAGAGATGGCAGTGTTGTTAGTACCCTCTGGAGTTATGATGCGACGAAACAGGCATTTAAATCTAACACAGCTTTGGCGGAGGGGAGCTATAATTTAAAGATTGTATTGCATGGTTCTGCGCTTAGCCAAACACAGTGGGAAAATCTTACAGTTGACGGTGAAACGGTGAATGAGTGTTCGTTGCATAAAACATACCCAGTTTACATTAAGTTAAAAGATAGTTTAGGCAACGAGATAACAGGTGCAGATAATATGAAGGTTGAGCTGCAAAAAGGAACAGAAGATGCAATTCCGTTAACATATAAAGCAAGCAGTGAATCGTTTGAGCCGGCAAAGAACATTTCAGAAGGCACATACACATTAACGGTAACACCGCCAGACGGAGCAGCATATACAGTAGAGCAAAATGCATCTGAAATTAAAGTAGTAAGAACGTTAGAAAAAACTGTTACAATAACAAAACTTTGCCCAGTTCACGTTGCACTACAAAATGAGGTAGGTAAAGCAATAACAGGTGAAGATTCAACTGGAATAACATTAAAGATAGGCGCAACTCCTTTGAGTGAAAATACAACAACGAAAGGTATTTTTGAATCAATAAGTATTCCAGAAGGCAGTTATACATTAACAGTAACCGTTAATGAAGATAGTAGTAATTATTTAGCACCTAAAGTAACAACATACACAATAGAAAACAGCGCAAGTAATCCTTCTAGTGCAGCAAAGCCGCATAGAATAATTAAATTAGAAAAAGGCTTTGTAGGCACAGGCCGCGTTGTAACTGGTGTGGGTGGCGATGCCGGTTATAGATACGATAGAAAAACAGGCAAAACCGTATTTTACTGCAATCCAGCTGAAGGCTATAAAGTAGACAAAATAGAAAAAGATAGCAAAGGCATAGTAAAATATGTAAGCTTCAAAACACTATAATATACGAGTATATAAAGCACATCAAAAAGAGGCCCTGAGGGAAGCGGGGTCTCTTTTATTTTGTGTTTTTATGTATTTAATCACGCGCAAATTAAACCTTTGCAAGCGTTATGTATGTTTAGTCATGTAAAATGTTATCCATCTTTATGCTTTAAATTTACGCTTTAAAAACCACCTCGAATAGCCGAGGTGGTTTTTTGTGATTATTATAGTAAGTTATTATTCGTTTAAAGCCGGTTTTTTATTTGCAAAAAGTACAGCGGTGATGATAACAATAGATGCAACTCCCAAAAAGCCTGCAAAACAAACAGGAGAAGCCAGGCCAGTTAAAACGCCGCCAGTTACCATGATTAAAGCACCGGCAATTGCAAGCACAGGGCAAATATACCCCTTAAAGAAGCTCTTAATTTGTTTTGATTTTTTGAGCTTTATAACCTGAATATACAACACAATATAGAATAGGAAGCAAGAAGCAATTGCAAATTCAGAGAAATCGAAAGAAAGTGGAATGAACTCGAATTTTTTAAGCAAGTAATTAACCAAAGAGAAAATTATTGCTAAACAAAAAACCAGCACAAAAGAAGCTTTAGAAGCACACATGTTTTTAGGTGTTTTAAAACGTTTTTCTGCGGGGAAAACATGCCTTATAGCTAAGGCCTCTGGTGCTCTAAGTGAACCCATTAAATTGCCGTTTAAAGTGCCTAAAACTGATGCTATAATAAATGTTAATATAATTTTTGCGCCGCTTGAACCTAGTAATCTTTCTGCTGCAATGCTTAAGTGAGCATTGCCATTTGCTATAATAGTGTCTGTTCCAAGGTATATGCAGATACCGATAAAGTATGTGATGTATGCCAGCAGAACAATTAGTGGAGCAAGAGTGAATGCAAGAGGAATATTCTTCTTTGGATTTTTAATTTCGTGTGTTATTGTAGTTGCAACAATCCAGCCGTCGAAAGCAAAAGCAATAGGGCTTACTGCAGCCAACCAAAAAGTTGAATGGCACGCGGTAGAGAAATCAGACAGATGAATCTCTGACGGGTTACCGAACACAAAACCGGCAATTGCAAAGAGCAACAGCGGAATGAATTTTACAATGGTAGAAAAGCTTTGGAATCTGCCGCCAAAGTTAGGAAACAGATTAAATAGCAACAAACCTAAAAAGAAGCAGCCACCCACTAAATAGTGATGTTCTAGCGAAGGAGCTATGCCAAACAGCTGGCAGGCGAACGTACCGCAAACGTAGGTTACAGTGCTAATTACTGCGGGAAAATATATTAATAAGTTCATCCAGCCTATTATGCTAGAGAATTGTTTGTTAACAAAAACATCTGCATATGCAATAACGCCACCAATTTTATCTGTTCTTGTAGCAAGTTCAGAAATACTGAGGCAACCAAACACAATGCTAAGCCCCGCAATACAAAATGCGAGTAAACCTAAAAGTATACTCCCGTTAGTAGCTGTTATTACGTTATCGCTTTTAAAGAAGATTCCAGAACCAATAACTATTCCCAAAACCATGGTTATTGTAGAAAAAAGACCGAATCGTCTTTGTTCTGTGTTTTCTGTCATAAAGAATCAACCCTTTCTGTAATATAAAATTTGCCCTATTCTTTTAGATGAAAAAGAAGTATGATTTGAGAATAGAGAACGTTAAAATGAGGGGGCAATAAGAAAATTATAACACATATTATGGCAATTTGGCAAGGCGAATTTTAAAAATTCACTATAAAGTTACAAAAAACAGTTAAATTAGCGACAAAATAATTTAAAATTATTGAAAAAAGCCAACTCTTTGAATTATAATCTTTGTTAGAAGGGGAATTAGGAGATAGCAAAACAAAAAAAACAAAGGAGTATATTTTATGGAGTGGAAAAATAAAGCGATTTCTATCGCCTTGGTGGTAACAATGTTGGCCGGGAGTCTTTCGGGGTGTTCAATTAAAACCGAAGATAACAACGGAGCGGCTAATTCAAAGAAATCTATAACTTGGCATTTATCATCGGAATCTGGCACATTAGATCCGCAGATTAGCAGTTCTTTTGAAACATGGAAGGTATTAGGGCATTTGTTTGAAGGTCTTTATAGAATTAAAGATATAAGAACTGAAAAAGCATTGGCAGAATCTGAAGAGATTTCTAAAGATGGTTTAACTTATACTTTTAAATTAAAAGATGCAAAATGGAGTGACGGACAGCCAGTAAAAGCACAAGATTTTGAATTTGCTTGGAAAAGAGCAGTTTCACCAGAAATTGAGAATCAAGGGGTAACTTCTTTTGACGTTATTGAAAATGCGGAAGATATTTTAAATAAAAAGAAAAAACCAGAAACGTTAGGAGTAAAGGCTTTAGATGATAAAACTTTGCAGGTGAAGTTAGTTAAGCCATCTCAGGGTTTTATTAGTATGTTAGCTTCACCCACATTCTGCCCGTTACGCAAAGATATTGTTGACAACGAAGGCAAATGGGCTAACGATGAAAAGACTATTGTATCGAATGGCCCGTTTGTATTAAAAAAATGTGCACTTAATGAAGAAATAGTTTTAGAGAAAAACCCATATTATTACGATAAAGATAAGATAAAGATAGATAGATTAATATTTAAAGTAATGAAAAGTTTAGATTCGGCGTATACAGCTTATAAACAAGGTAAAATTGATGCTATTAGTGATGTTACAGAAAATATAGCAAAAGATGCAATAAACACAGGTGAGTATCATACCGAACCAAGCTTGGATACTTATATGTTAATATTTAATTTCAGCAATCCGGTTTTAAAAGATAAAAGAATAAGAAAAGCTTTGAATTTAGCTGTTGACCGTGAAAAGTTAGTTAGAGATGTACTGGGCAAAACAGGCGAAAGAGCAACAGCAACTTATATACCATTTGGATTTTTAAATTCGAAAGGTGAAGAGATAAGAAATGTTATTGGAGAATATGGACGCAGTACCAGTGACGGAGATTTTGCAAAAGCTCGTGCATTATTAGCAGAGGCTGGCTACCCAGAAGGTAAGAATATGCCCAAAATTGAACTGCTATGCAATGAGAGTGCGGCAAATAAAAAAATTATGAGTTATTTGCAAGAAGAGTGGAAGAAGAATTTAGGAATAGAAGTTGATATTTCGATTCAGGAATGGAATACTTATGAAACATTATTAAATGAAAAGTCATTCCCTGGTATGTGCAGAGTTAGATTTGGAGTAGGTTGCCCGGATGTTCTTGAACCGATAGAGGTATTTAAAGATGATCCAAAATGTAAAAATCCAAAGGCAGAGTATCACAATAAAGAATATAACGATTTAGTTAATGTTATAAAGACTACTGTGGGCGATGAACGCGATGCAGCTATATATAAAGCCGAAAAGATGATAGAGGACGATTCAGTTTGTATACCGTTATTTTTTGGCACCAATTCCCTACTGATTAAATCAAATATAACGGGTTGGCATTTAAATTGTATGGGACTAGTGTATTTTGGAGATGCGGATGTAAAATAATAAAAAGACAAAAAATGAAGTGTAGTAATCAAAAATGGTTACTACACTTTTATTAAATTAGAAAATTTTACGCACAAAAAAGTTATTAACATTTGTTCCACGTGGAACAAAATCAAAAAAATGTTTTAATAAAGCCGCAAACTTAAGTTTTTTTGTACATTTTTAAAAAACTAAGAATAGCTAACCCCCGCACAGCGGGGGTTAGCTATGTTCTGATTTAAAAGCGAAACATTTGAGTTTTTTTGTACTTTTTGAAAATTTGGCGGATAAAAGAAACCCCTGCTCTATGGAGGATTTTTTTATATTTTGGGAGTTATGAAACGAGGATCTTTAAGCAGCAACTCTAAGTAAGATAAACATTCGTTAACTAACTCTTGAGTTTTTAATTCAATTTTATTAGCTAGTTCTTCAGATATGGAGCGTTTTGAATTTAAACCAGAAAGTATTACAAAAGCACTAACAATATTAGCAGATTGTTCATGCAATTCTTCTATGGTTACATTTAAGCCCAAAGAGAGATAGGCTTGTTTTATAAGTTCATCATAAAGTATTAACGATTCTTTTTTTATTGAACTATAGTAATTATCTAAAATTGATGTGGCGATTTTAGTAGAAGCAATCCCTATGATTTTGTCAAGACTACCAATATTAGCGGCAATTTCATCTGAATTGAATTTATCTAAAAAGCTGTTATAAATAAAGCTGTTTTGTTGTACGCAAAAATAATAATCTAAAAAGCCACAATTCAAGATATATAAACCAAAGTCGGCTAGATATTGCAATTTGCTAGTTTTTTTATTAAAACCTTTAGTTAGAGTACCAAAAATATCATCTAAAAACTTTCTGGCTATACTATCTTGAAATGCATGCATTGCAAAACTCCGCGCAAACCACATCTCTGCTGGTGTTTTAGCACATTCAGCAAGTTTTGCAGCAAATATTTCGTCGTCTGAATTTATTCGCTTTTTGCATTTTTTACGAATTTCTTTATCGAACTTAAAATAGCCGATATCTGCATAAACTAAGCCAGCAAGAAATGCATTCATCTCTTTATGCGAGAGGTCGATTTTTGATTCTGCTATTATCTTTTTACCCAGATTAAAATGTGTGTTACCAAAGAATGCACTCACCTCTCTACAAGATATTTGAAAAAGAACGAACACAATGCAGATAAGTTTTTGCAAAATTTCATTTTTAATACCTCATAATTTTTATGCTGGAGTGTTTTGTGTGGAATTTAAAATAGCATGCAGTACAAATGCACATTCTAAACGCTTTTTTTGTAGCTGGCAGTTGATTTTATATGGCTGAAGTATATTATGTTCGAATTTAAAATTATTAGCGTTACACCCACCACTGCAATAATATTTAGCCCAGCATTCATTGCAGCCGTTTTTTGAATAGATATTAACATTAGCAAACTGAGCTTGCTTATCGGTCTGAAAAGTACCATCTATAACATTACCCATTATATATTCCGGCACACCCACAAACTGGTGGCATGGGTAAATATCTCCACTGGGAGTTACTGCAATGTATTCTGTGCCGGCACCACACCCTTTTATGCGTTTAGAAAGGCAAGGTGCATGCTGCGAGTTAACAGAAAAGTGAAAGAAGTTAAAGTATTTTTTTTGTTTTGCTCTCTCTATGATTTTATTCATAAGGGTTTCATATTCACTGCAAATGCGTGCTAAAGAAGCTTCATCTATTGCGTATGGCAGATGCTGGTCAAGGGCTGCAGGTTCAATGGAAATTTGATCAAAACCAAGGTCTGCAAGGTGTAAAACATCGTTTGTAAAATCTAGATTGTTTTTAGTGAATGTACCACGCACATAGTAGTTTTTAAACCCTCTTTTAATAACTAGTTCTTTAAATTTAGGCAGAATAATATCATAGGTGCCGGAACCGTTTGGTGTGATGCGCATATAGTCGTTCACGGCTTTGCGGCCATCTATAGAGAGCACAACGTTAGACATCTCTTTGTTTATAAAATCTATTTTATGTGAATCTAAATTTATTCCGTTTGTGGTTATGGTAAAACGGAATTTTTTATTATTTTGCTGTTCCAAGCTTCTGGCATAATCAACTATACCTTCAACCACCTCAAAATTGAGCAAAGGTTCTCCGCCAAAAAAATCTACCTCTAGGTTTTTACGGTTTAAAGACCGCTTAATTAAAAAATTAATTGCACGTTTGCCAACTTCAAGCGGCATATTCTCGCGCCTGCCGCCAAAGTTACCGGTGGATGCAAAACAATATCGGCATCGCAAATTACAATCGTGCGAGATATGGAGGCATGCAGATTTTATTGGAATAGACTCGTTTGCAGAGAAAGAAACATTTGGGTTTACCTCTTTAGAAAATAACGTATTAGATTCATACAATTTAACTATTTCGTTATATGCTTCTTTGATTTCTTCTAATGGGTAATCTAAATTTAAAATTAACTCTTGTGGTACGTCTTTAGAAAGCGGCGGCTCTAGAAAATCTAATATATCATAAACGATTTTGTCTATAATATGCACGCTACCGCTGTTGGCATCAACAGCAACATATATTCCATTTAAACAGTATTTATGTATCATAAATTAACGTTCGCCGCCTTTTTGTTTGTTATATATTTTGCCACAGCAATAGTTAAAATTAATAATATAAAGCATAAACTCCAAATTAATAAAACATTGCTGTAAAAGCCGGCAATTAAATAGCCAACGCAAGAGGTCAAAGCCGCAGTAATTGCATATGGCATCTGTGAATAAACATGCTCTAAATAATTGCAGCCGGCTCCTGTGGCAGCTAGAACTGTGGTGTCTGAAATTGGAGAAACGTGATCGCCAAAAACACTACCAGCTAGTGTTGCAGATATAGAAACTATTAAAATATGTTCCGGCATACCGCTGCACAAAGTTATTACAAGAGGAATGAATATTCCGAACGTGCCCCAAGAAGTGCCGGTGGCAAAAGAGAGCACACAAGATATAGCAAACATTACAATTGGAAACAGTTGCATGGGGATTGCAGAGCTTAAAGTGGTTTTTAAAAAAGCTCCGGTATTTAAATAATCTGAGCTGCAAATACAGCCCATTGCCCAAGCAAGAATTAAAATTAAAAAGGCAACCAGCATGGTTTTAACACCGGCAATAATACCTGCCATAAAGTTTCTAAAACCAACAATACGCTTTGGGACTAAAAGCAAGAAAGCAGAAAATAAAGCTAAAAAACTGCCAATCACTAAAGATTCACCAACATTAGAAATCTCTAATGCTCTAAACAGTGAGACGTTGCCGTCAAAAAAAGTACCGGTTTTTAACATACAAAAAAAGGTAGAAACAACTAAAATAATTATCGGCAGAATCATATATATTGCCTTGCCATGCTCGTTTATAGGCAAACCCTCTATTGTGGCCGGAGTTTCTTCATCTTTTGTGCTGTTAGATGGTTCGGTTTGATTTGAAGCAGCAAGTTCCAGTTTTGCCATTTTACCGAATTCAAACTTATTTACAGAGAAAATTAAAACAAGTACAATGGTAAATATTGAATAGAAGTTATATGGGATTGTGCGTATAAAAAGCCCCATGGAATTTTGTATTCCGTTTTCTGCAAGCAAAGAAATTATAGCGGCAGACCAGCTAGAAATAGGCATAATCACACATAGTGGTGCGGCAGTTGCATCTAAAAGGTAGGCAAGTTTTGCATTAGAGACTTTATGCTTTTGGGTAACAGGCTTCATTATAACACTAGAGGCTAAAAAGTGGAAGTAATCATCTACACTAAAAACTAGACCTAAAAAACAGGTGATTAATTGCGCCTTAGATTTACTTTTGATTTTTTTAGCAGCCCAGTCACCATAAGCTTTAGCGCCACCAGACATTGTTAAAATTACAACTAAAGCGCCGAGCAAGGCCAAAAAGATAAGGATATTCAATTTGCCAGGATCTTTTGAGATCCCGGTGATTATTGCGTCAAAAGTTGTTTTAATTGTGTTATATATATTAAAGTGTTCGTATATAAATGCGCCGGCTAAAGTGCCCACAAACAGCGAGAAAAGCACCTCGTGTGTGGTGACAACAAATAGCATGGCAACAATTGGCGGCAATAAAGAAAGCGCGCCGTATTCAGTTGCATTAGTGAACATGCCCATAAACATTCATTCCCCATTTTCTATTAATTTGTTATTTAAAATAAGCAATTTGTAACTAAGAGTTTACAGATTGCCTGATTAAAAAGTACCATATTTTTATATCACTGTCAAGCTAGGAACTTACTTTGGGGCAAGAGAGTTAAGTTATATAAAAAAATAAAGTTTTTAAATTGGTGAATTTTTGAACTGTAATATTGAGGGCAGTGAAAAATTTAAATTTTAAAAAAGTACAAAAGAATAGAATTTGCAGCTTTTAAATCAGAACATAGCTAACCCCCGCGGCAGCGGGGGTTAGCTATTCTTAAAATTTCAAAAAAGTACAAAAAAAGTGGAGTTTGCGGCTTTATTAAAACATTTTTTTAATTTTGTTCCACGTGGAACAAATGCCCCCAACTTTTTTGTGCGTAAAAAACACCTCTCAAATGAAAGAGTTGAGAAGTGTTTTTTAAAAATTATGGAGCGGATTACGAGACTCGAACTCGCCACACCCACCTTGGGAAGGTGGTGCTCTACCAGATGAGCTAAATCCGCCGATTTTAAATTGTGGAGCGGATTACGAGACTCGAACTCGCTACCTCCACCTTGGCAAGGTGGCGCTCTACCGGGTGAGCTAAATCCGCAAAGCGCCCTAAAATAGGCATTTTGGAGGCACCACCCGGATTTGAACCGGGGATAAAGGTTTTGCAGACCTCTGCCTTACCTCTTGGCGATGGTGCCATAAAAAAAGAATTACGGTTAACAAAACCAGACTAAAAACGTAAACTTTAATTAATCTTCTTTAAAAACCAACTTGCCATCTTGATAGTCGTACGCGCCTTTTTTTAATGGCAATGGCTCCGGCGGCAAATCGGCCCGAAAACAATCGACTAATTTAGGCAGTGGGGACTCAAAAATTATAACAAGAAAAAGCATAGTTTTATAATAATTAGAATCATCTAATATTATTAAAATGCAAAAAATTAAATACACTAAATTTTTCCAGAAAATTTTATTTTTCAAAACTTTCCACATAATACCGCCACATTTTTTGTTTTAACCAAGCGGATTGTCTTGTTTAGGGTGTTAATTGTTGCGCCGTGCCCAATTGTGTTTATAATTCTGTTAGCAACTTTAATTAATTTGGAGCGGATTACGAGACTCGAACTCGCTACCTCCACCTTGGCAAGGTGGCGCTCTACCGGGTGAGCTAAATCCGCAAAAATCTAAAAATATTGTTTTGGTGCCTCCGGATGGAATCGAACCATCGACACGAGGATTTTCAGCCCTCTGCTCTACCGACTGAGCTACAGAGGCAAATAAACTTACCTTGGCGACCCGGATGGGGCTCGAACCCACGACCTCTAGCGTGACAGGCTAGCGTTCTAACCAACTGAACTACCGGGCCAAAAACTGGTGGGAGCAACAGGGCTCGAACCTGTGACCTCCTGCGTGTAAGGCAGATACTCTACCAGCTGAGCTATACTCCCTATTTTATTTGCAAACATCAAAACTTGGCTTTTTGCCTGACTTTTATATTATAAACATTCTAATTAGATTTGTCAAGCACAAATTCACAGATTTTATGATTTTATTAAACAATTAAATATGCACACGGAAAATTACAAAATATTTATAAATTTTAGATTATTATATTTGACATAGATTAAATTTTTATGTATAATATTATAAAAACACAAAAAGCAAAAAAATATATATAAAATATTTTACAAGGTGATCAAATAATGTTAGTAAAAGGAACGCAAACAAATCCATATAAAATTAAAACTGCAGCGGATTTTTCACTTGTTGCAAAGTTCCCAGAAGCGTATTTTGAGTTAGAAAATGATATTGATTTTAAGCATATATCTATTATGCATAATAAAAATTATTGTTTTAAGGGCTCATTTAATGGTAAGGGGCATCAGATTATAAACTTAAAAACAAAGAATGCCGGAGATGGATTATCTGGTGCTTTTGGGCGGCTTGCAAAAGAGGCGATTGTTCAGAATTTAACAGTTAACAATGCATTTGCAGCTGGTGAAGGTTATGTGGGGGTTATTGCTGGGGAAAGTTGGGGGCAGGTAATGAACTGCTGTGTTAAAAATGCAATAGCAGAGGGTTATTATAATGTTGGTGGTTTAATAGGGGTTAACCATAAAGGAGCTAAAATTGCTTTGTGTAGTGCAGAGGCCACGTTAGTTGGCAATATTAATGTTGGTGGGATTGTTGGAGATAATCAAGATGGAGGAGAGATTTATTTTTGTCGGTCTTTGGGGAAATTATGCGGGCTCGAAAATATTGGAGGTATTGCCGGCCGAAATTGCGGGGCGGTGATTGATTCAGAATCTATAGCGAAACTTAGCGGTAAAAAAGCTTATGGCCAGTTAGTGGGGCTAAACCACGGTTTAATCGATATTGCAAATAATGAGTTGATGCGAGAATATTGTAATCAAGTTTTTGTTTTTGCAGAATATATTGGCCGGAATTGCTTAGCACTTTAAAATTTTATTTGACAATCACTAGATAATAGGATATAATAATTAAAGATGTTGTGTTTAAGCAAAAAAGCGGTCATGGCGGAACAGGCAGACGCGCACGCTTGAGGGGCGTGTGGGTAACCGTGTGGGTTCAAGTCCCACTGACCGCACCAATAGAATTTATTTGATCAACAAAAGACCATAGCAATTAGCTATGGTCTTTTGTTTTTTTAAAAATAATAAAACTATCTGCTATTAAACCACCATTCCAACATAACAAAATAACAAAATCGATCATTTTTTTATGAGCTGGGAACAATACAACAGCATACTCTAGCAATGCAAAAATCAGCACCATATAAAACCCGATTTTGCGACTTAACTGTTTATTTTCGCGGTATTTTTTAATATGTACTGGTAACCAACACAAAATCCAAATTAAAGCCAACCAAATCGCAACAAAATTCGCGTAGGCTAAATTGTCTATTTTTAAAAATGCTAATATCGCTAAAGTAAACTGTAATGCAAAAGAGAGCCAATATAGTTTTTTATTTTTTCTCATCATCATCTTCTTCCTCTGCTCTAATTTCTTCTTTGCGCAAATCAATCGACGTTTTGTGTTTTGTATCAAACCAATAATCATCCGTACCTTTTAGCGACATACCCGTGCCAAAATGCGCACGCTCATACAAATTTTCTTCATAAATTGTTTTTTCGATGCTTGTCATTTCTCCTTTGTCGTGGGCTTTTGCATCAGATATTTCCATGGCTTTTGCTGCTCCGTATGCAAAAGCTGCTCCGCCAACCCCTCCGGTGGCGGCGCCAACAATCACAGCTGGAAATTCTATTATTGCTTTCATTTTTGCTTTTGGTGCTTCTTCGGTGCGTGCTTTTTTCTCGGCCTCAATTTGTTTGTGGGCGCGTTCATCTATTCTTTTTTTCACTTCTGGTCTTTGTTCGTCCGGTCTTGTCGTTTTAATGCTCATATATGCCGGAGCTTGCGTTATTGTTTCACCGATCGGCCTTTTTTGGCCATGATGTGATTGCATGTATTCAAGGTCTTTCACAATTGACGGTTTAAATTTTTCGATTGCCGGATTTTCAAAAGGATTTTTCAATGGTTTATAAGTCCCTGCACTCGCCGTTGGCTTCGGCTTGCCAAAATCCACTTTGTCCACATTCCTTGGCTTTGGTGCCGGCGCTGGAGCCGGTTTAGGAGGTGCAGACCTAACAGTTGAAGTGGTAGGTCTAGAACCCGTTGATTTTGAACTGGTTGTGCTAGAAGATTTGTTAGTAGATTTAGAACTGCTCACCGTTTTTTGGGGGGGGTAGTTCTAACAGTCGATGTCTTAGATACCTTTGGAGGCATCAGAATCACCCTTTCTATAAAATATATTGTTGTAAATATTATAAAAATTATTATAACATTACAGTAATTATAATAGCATAAATACATTAAGCTGTCAACAAACTTTTGTGTGGCGAAATTGAAACGGTTAAAAAAATAAAAAGCCTCTGTATTTAACAGAAGCTTCTTATTTAAGCATTATTTTCCATGGCAGTTTTTATATTTAAGCCCGCTGCCACATGGGCAAGGATCGTTACGTCCGACTTTTTTGATATTAGTGTTTAATGGATTGTCTTCTTGATTTTGTGCAGCTTTTGCAGCTTCTTGTGCCGCAGCGTTGGTTTGCGAGATTGCATGCATAAGGTTTATCTCTTTAACAGGACGTACCATAAGCAGCATCTTAACCGTATCCTCTTGTATTGCGGCGATCATGCTATCAAACATCTCAAAGCCTTCTAATCTATATTCAACCACCGGATCACGTTGAGCATAAGACCTTAAGTGGATACCTCTTTTTAGCTCGTGCATAGCATCTATATGGTCTATCCACTTCTCGTCAACATTACGCAAAAGCGAGCTGCGTTCCAATTCGCGCATTATATCTGCACCAAACTGCTGCTCCTTTTGAGTGTAAATATCGTGCGCACGGGTTTTTAGTTCATCAACAATCTGTGTATTTTTTAGCTCTTCTAATGCTTCTTGCTCAAATTTAAAGTCTTCATTAGAGGTAAGCCAGCCCAAAAAGTAGTCTTTTAATCCGGCTAAATTCCAATGTTCCGGTTCTATTCCAGAAGGCAGGTATGAATATACAGTATTTTCTATAGTTTCATCCATCATCTTCATAATATATTTGTTAATATCTTCGCCGTTTAACACTTTAGCGCGCTGAGCGTATATAATTTCACGCTGCTTGTTCATAACATCATCGTATTGTAGCACATTCTTTCTAATCTCAAAGTTACGGCCTTCAATTCCTTTTTGTGCTCTTTCTATAGCGTTGGTGACCATTTTATTCTCAATTGCTTCATCGTCTGCAAAGCCCAGAGTTGTCATCATTCTTTGCATGCGTTCACCGCTAAACAAGCGAATCAAGCTATCATCAAAAGATAAAAAGAATCTGCTTTCTCCTGGGTCACCTTGGCGCCCAGAACGTCCTCTTAACTGGTTATCTATTCTTCTGGATTCATGACGTTCAGTACCAATAATGAACAAACCGCCAGCTTCTACCACTTTAACAGCTTCTTTTTGCACCTCTACCTTAAACTTATTCTTAAGTTCGGTGTAGAGCTTTCTGGCTGCTAAAATCTCTTCGTCATCTGTGCTGGCGAAACCAGTTGCCTCATTAATAACATCTGGCTTTATTCCCTGGCGTTTAAGTTCAATTTTAGCTTTAAGTTCAGCGTTTCCGCCAAGAATAATATCTGTTCCACGCCCGGCCATGTTGGTTGCAATTGTAACTGCACCAAAACGCCCGGCTTGTGCGATAATTTCGGCTTCTTTTTCGTGGTATTTAGCGTTTAATATCTCATGAGCAATGCCTTCTTTACGCAAGAGCATACCCAAATGTTCAGATTTTTCGATAGAAACCGTGCCCACAAGTACCGGCTGCCCTTTTTTATGGCACTCAATAATCTGGTTGATTACTGCTTTAAATTTACCTGATTCGGTTTTATATACAGCGTCTGGATAATCTATTCTAATTACTGGCTTATTTGTTGGAATTTCTATAACATCCAATTTATATATCTCACGGAATTCAGATTCTTCAGTAAGTGCAGTACCTGTCATACCAGAGAGTTTTTTGTAGAGCCTAAAGTAATTTTGGAAGGTTATAGTAGCCAAAGTTTGCGATTCACGCTGAACTTTAACACCTTCTTTAGCCTCTATGGCTTGATGCAAACCTTCACTGTAGCGGCGGCCATACATCAACCTGCCGGTGAATTCATCTACAATTAAAATTTCACCATCTTTAACCACATAATCAACATCGCGTGTCATGGTACCGTGCGCTTTAATTGCTTGGTTAATATGATGCTGCAAGGTCACATTTTCTGCCTCAATTAAATTATCTACTGCAAAGAACTTTTCGGCTTTTTCTATACCGGATTTTGTTAATGTGGCAGTTTTAGCTTTTTCATCCACAATATAATCTGCATCAAACTGGTCATTGTCTTCTTTATCGTCCAGTTCTTTAACTTTAACATAGCTTAAAGTTTCTGCAAAGGAGTTTGCAAGTGCATAAAGCTCGGTGGATTTATCGCCTGGGCCAGAGATTATAAGCGGAGTTCTAGCTTCATCAATTAAAATAGAGTCTACTTCATCTACAATGGCAAAACTATGACCGCGTTGAACAAGTTCCGATTTATTTGTAACCATGTTATCGCGCAGGTAGTCGAACCCGAATTCATTGTTGGTTCCGTATGTAATATCTGCCGCATAAGCCTTTTGACGTTCTTTTGGATTTAATTCATGCGTTACCACTCCGACCGAAAGCCCCAAAAATCTGTGAATTTTACCCATCTGTTCAGCGTCACGCTTTGCAAGGTAATCGTTAACAGTAACAATATGCACACCATTACCAGCGAGCGCGTTTAAATAAGAGGGCAAGGTGGCAACTAAGGTTTTACCTTCACCGGTTTTCATCTCTGCAATACGGCCTTGGTGCAGAACAATGCCACCCACCACTTGAACAGGGAAGTGACGCATCTCAAGCACTCGCCAAGAGGCCTCTATGCAGGTTGCAAAAGCTTCTGGCAGAATATCGTCTAGCGTTGCACCATTTGCTAGCTTTTCTTTTAGAATGTTTGTCATATTTTTAAGTTCATTGTCCGAAAGTTTTTTAAAATCTTCTTCTAATGCCAAGACCTTTTCTTTAAGCGGTTCAATTCTCTTAAGTTCTTTTGTTGAGTATGACTTAAATATCTTTTTTAATATACCCATTTTTCTTCCTCTCTTGATTTTAATTTACGTAAAAACAAATTATTTAATAATTTGCTAATTTAACAGTTAGATTATAACATAAAAATATTTAATAGTAAAGTTATTATAATAAATATCCTTAAATTTTAATAAACTTTTTATATTGCGGCAGCATTCCAATTTTATTTGGCACATGTGGCGGCATTTGTAAAAGATCATGCCCGGGGAAGTAATTAGCCTCTATTAATATAGGGGCACTTTCTGTTAGTGCAACATCCCAGCCTATATATCTAACTTGTGGGATTAATTCAGCAGCTTTTAAAACTAAATTTTTTGCTTCTTCCCACATAGGAATCTGCAAACCAACAATTTTTATGCCGGTTAGAGGGTGAAATTCATAATAGTTTATATTTTTATCGAAAGCTATATTATTGATAATTCCACTTTCTAAATCTATTGGCGCTGCCATGCCACCAGAGTTAATATTATCTACAACGCGACCTTCATTACCGATTCGAATAAAAGCATATAGGATATGGTTTTTTCCATCATCTGCTCGCAAAGTAACAATTCTTAGCGTGTTAATAGATGACGGATGCAAGCTTGCTATTATTTTATTCTGAACCACGTATTCTTCTATTAAAACGCTGTTTGTTTTAAGAATATAATCATACATAGCCTGAATTGAAGAGAATTTATTTTTGCTTAATTTAAACACATTATGCCCGCATGCATCTGCAATTGGTTTGGCAATAATTTCATCTAACTCGGCCATAAAATCTTCAAAATCTTTAAAAGAGGCAGTTGCAAGGTTAAGCCATTTGCGGCCTAAAAACTCATCAAACATCTGGTTAAATTCCACTTTATTTTCTAGCAGGTGAGTATATTGTGGATTATTTAATTTATGAACCAGTTTATTATTTATAGCACGGGTAACATATGTTTTGCGCTGTTTGTGGTTTAAAGTCCACCATTCATTTAATTCATAATCTCTGTAGCCGGCACCATACCTTAACCCGCACCAAACCATATCTAAAAATATAACTATTTTAGGCTTTTTAGACTTTTGATGTACTTTATCAACTCTTTCTAGCATGTTTTTAAAGTTCATCTCTTTAATGCAGCGTATTATATATAAGAATTTTTTCATTAACTTTTCTCCTTACAAGAAGCTATTTTAGAAACGCTTTTATAAACAATGGAGTAGCAAAAGCCTCAACAAACGCTGCGAACAAGGTTAAAGGGAATACAAACAGCAAAAAGGAAGCGCCGGCATTTTTAAAAGCATATTTCATTGGATCGTGTGTTTTTTTCATTATTGCTTCAGAAAGAGTTATATTAAGATATAAACCTATTGCTGCGGCTAAAAACCAGCTGCAAAGCTCAAAGATTCCATGCGGCATTATACCCCAAACTAAAAGTTTAAAAATAGAGGCATTATACCGTGTGCGGCCTACAATTAAAGCTGCTGTCAACCCAAATGCATTAATACCTAAGATCACGGTGAGAAAACACATAAAAGGCAGAAGACCCAATAGAATAGAGTATAGTAAATCTACTTTTATATTATTTATAAATATCGCATAAGTTCTGTAAAGGTGGGTTAAAAAATGCGATGATTTCATAGATTCTGGAACAGTAATGTGTTTTGTATGTTTAAGAGTAGTAACAAACGTTTGCAGAATATCTGGGTGTTTTTGTAAAAACCAATATGACAAAAACGACATTAAAACAACAAAAACACAGCCAAACCAGAACAAGCGCAAAAGTTTAGTCTTTATAAATGCCCAAGTTTGTTTATATTGTGAATTTATATACATAGTATATTGCACTCCCATATTCAAATTAGTTTTTTAAAACATATTAAATAGTTAGAACATCAAGCCGCATTCCCAACCTACTTAAAAGCTCGTTACTGATACTACCGTACTGCTTAGCTATTTGCGGAGCCAAAAGGTTAGATTCAGATTTTAATGATATTATTTCCACTTCATCGCCCACGGCAATGTTTGGAATATCTGTTACATCAACAGAGAGCTGATCCATACAAATTCGGCCTACTATTGGGGCGGGCGAGCCGTTTATTAACACATAGCCTACAAAATTTCTAGGCAAGCCATCTGCATAACCAATTGGCAACATAGCGAGTTTTGTATCACGCTCGGTAACAAATGCTCTATCGTAACCAACAGCTTCATCTTTAGCAACATTTCGCAAAAGCACAACTTTAGATTTAAATGAAAGCACAGGTTTTAAATTTAGCTGTAGTTTAGTTTTATCATCTGGCAAGCTTAAAATGCCATAAAGCGCTAGCCCTAACCTAACATAGTTGCATTCAATTTGTGGGTAATTAAGCAAGCCATAAGTGCTTTGGATATGTGTTTTAGGTAAAGAAATATTGTTTTGTTTAAGAAAATTTAGCACAGAATAAAATCTATTTAACTGTAACTGAGTAAATGCAACATCTTCAGCGGCTAAAGTTTCAGAAGAACTGAAATGAGAATATATTCCTAGAATTTTAATGTTTTTAAAAGAAAATATATCTTTTATATGAGTTAAATCATCAAAATTCACACCCAGACGATGCATGCCGGTATCTATTTTAAGATGTGCTTTAACAGGTATATTTTGTTGATTTAAAGCTTTTGCATAATCAAAATCAATTATAGTCTGCAAAAGATTATATCTTTTTAAATCTGCGGCACGTCTAACATCTGTGTAGCCCAAAATTAATATCTCGCTGTTTATGCCGAATCTTCGCAATAAAATTGCCTCATCAATTGTAGCTACAGCAAAAGATTTAACTCCCAAAGCCTCTAAATGGGTAGAAAACTCAAAAATTCTGTGACCATATGCTTCGGCTTTAACCACGGCCATTACCTGGCAGTTGGCAGGCAGAGCCTTTTTAATCTCGTTTAAATTATGTGTTAAGTTATCTAAATTGAGCTCTATCCAAGCTCTGCATTTTTGCTGCGGTTTTGCAGCCCGATTTTTTGTATATTTGCATATGATGTTAACAAAAAGCAAGCCAAAAACTAATGATGCGGCACAGACTAAAAGATAATGCACAATGCTATTTTCTACAAATAACCATTCAAGTTTTAAAATATGAGCACATAATCTTACCAAAACAATCATAAAAGGGTGAATGATATAGATTATTAAAGAAAGATCTCTAGCCCAAGCAATACGTTTGCCTTTTAGTTCTAAAAGGATATTGAACAAAAAAAATATGCAGGGAACTAAAAATATATACATACTGTCGTGCCGAGACAGGTTAAAATGGTGTACGGCTATGGCTTCTGTAGTCATTAGCAGCAAGCTCACACAAAAACCAAAGGTGTTTTCTAAAACAGAAAGATTGCTCTGTTTGTTTGCAATAAAACTGCCAAGCCAAAAGAATATTGGTGCAAAGAACAAACCGTTTCTGGTGTAATACATAATTTGAAACAACAGATTATAAAGTTCTCTGGTTGTGTAAAATTGCCCGGCAATACCGTAATAACTATCGCCAAAAAGACCAATTAAATATAAGAAAGCCACAATACAAAATGATTTTTTATAATCTAATTTTTTAATTAAAAACCAAGTTATTGCAGCACCAAAAATTGATGCGGGCAGATACCACAAATGGTAAAAAGTACCGTTAAATACAGTATCTTGAATAATTCGTGGGAGTAATAATTCTTTAGAAAAGTAGCCAGCGTATATGTTTAACGGCAGATATATTAAGATAGAAATAATATAGATTTTAATTGTTTTTTTAATAAACATCTGTAGCTTAACCGTATCTTTTGAATAGCGTTTTACTAAAAAAAAGCCAGACGTTGCAAAAAAGAACGGTACTGCAAGCCTTGCCAAAATTCTAGTGAGCAGAAAATCTGCAAAGGGGTTTATTGAATAAAGCGGAGATGTATGCACAGCCACAACTAAAAGTGCGGCCAATAATCTAAACATATCTATGCCAAAATAGTTTTTAGATTTCCTCATAATATTCACTTCCAATTAGTTATAATAAAACCATCAATATTATTGCCAGAGATTTGATATATTAAATCCTCATTGCAATCGATATTTATTTGTTCGCAATAAGGCACATAATAAATTTCGAATTTAATTCTATTTGTAATATAAACAAGTTTATTATTGTTGTTGAAATCTTTTAAAAATAAAATGTATTCCTCTAAAGAAAGGTTTTTAGAATGCATTATTTGTGAATGTGGTGTGCCAACATACCTAAAATGCCAGGGTTCATGAGCAATTTTTGTAATATTTTCTTTGCCGGTTCCGTACCGCTCCACAAAACCGTAATTGGGCGCAGTAGTTCTAAATTTATTGCAGATGCCATAATAAGGGAAATCTGGCCGTATAAAATCTATTGGTGGAATATTTTGCCCTAAATCTATAGCTAAACCTGTTTGATGTTCGCTACAGCCCGGCTTTGCAACAAATTTTTGTGTAAATTCTGCCCCGTTTTCTTTTAAAGAATCTTCAAATATTTGAGTTTGTTCAGCCATAGAACGATATCCACTTACTGGAACAATATCGTTTTGCGCATTAATCTCTTGCAAAACAGAATTTAATGCGTTAACAGCACTTTGTTTTAAAAGGATATTTGATTGTAGAAGAGAAACAGGAGTTAGATCTGCAATGTTATTAAAATGTAGAGGGTTTTCTTGATTTACTAAAATAAGATTGCCGTAATAAATATCTTGTTCTTGTAGTTTTATGTTCATACATATAACTCCAATAATTTATCTAATACTTTTGCAAAAGAAAGCCCGATTGCCTTCATCATCATAGGGAACTGACTGTGCGAAGTTAGCCCTGGAATTGTGTTAGCTTCGTTGAACACGATTTTATTTTCTGGCGTTAAGAACATATCTATTCTTGCAAAACCGGAACAGCCTAATATTTTATATATTCTTTTCGCAGTTTCTTGAATTTCTTTCTCTATTGCGGCATCTATTCTTGCAGGCACATGAATTTTAGCTGTTTTGAGTGTATATTTTTCTTCATAATCAAAAAAACCATTTTGAGTTTCAATTTCATCAACTCGCCCAACGGTAAGTTCATCTTTACCTAAAATAGCACAGCCCACTTCAAAGCCATTTATGGCCTCTTCTATAATCACTTCAGAATCATATTTTAAAGCCAAATCTATTGCGGCTGCCAAGTCCTTTTGTTCTGTAACCTTGCTGATTCCAAAAGATGAGCCGGCACGCACTGGTTTAACAAACACCGGCAAACCAAGGGCAGAAATATCTGGCACACATTTTTTATTTATAGTAATAGCTTTAGGCACCGCAATACCATGGTAAGCTACCAGTTGATGTGCACGATGTTTATCCATGCAAAGTGCAGAAGAAAGGGTGTTACAGCCCACAATAGGGATTCCGGCAAGCTCAAACATTCCTTGCAGAGAACCGTCTTCTCCGTTTTTACCGTGCAAAATTGGAAAGACTAAATCAACGGTTAATATCTCCCATTTATTGTTAATATATTCATAAAAGCAAGGGAAGGAAGAATTGGGAGAAAATGTTAGTTTGTGAACGTTAAGTTCGTCACGTTCCCAACTGCCATCGTGGATTTTTTCGTAATCTCCAGAATAATGATACCAATTGCCGGCTTTGGTAATACCAATTGGAATTATTTGATATTTTACAGAATTGATGTTTTTAAGTACCGAATACGTGGAGCTGAGTGATACATTATGTTCGGGTGAATTACCGCCAAAAATTACAGCAACTTTAATTTTTTGCATATATTTCTCTTCTTTCTTTAGTTCAAATTATGAATTGTTATATTAATATATTTATTATATCACGAAGACAGCAGTTCTGCAAATATGCAAGCTATGCGAATATTGATTTTTTTAAAAAACAGAAGATCGGAATTTACAACTTTATAAATTCAAACGTAAAAATCCCATAGTTTTGCGAGAGTTTTTAATCAACTAAAATTCAAAAAAGTACAAAAGAATAGAATTTGCAGCTTTTAAATCAGAACATAGCTACACCCCGCGCAGCGGGGGTGTAGCTATTCTTAGTTTTTCAAAAAAGTACAAAAAAAGTGGCATTTGCGGCTTTATTAAAACAAATTTTTAATTTTGTTCCACGTGGAACAAATGTTAATAACTTTTTTGTGCGTAAAAATTACTCTGGTTACAACAAAAGCAGGAACCCAAAAGCTTGATATTTTTAACATAAGTTACTATTTTTATAAAATATATTAAATTATTTTTAAATAAAAATCAAAAAACGAAAAGCTGAACATATTTTTTAGAAAAAAATTTCCAAAAATGTTAAAGTTTAACGCAAAACATCCGATATCAAATACAGATGGTAATTTACATCTAAAAAATACAAAAATAAGGGAGTTTTTGAACATGGCAATAAAATCAATAAATTTCGACGCAGCTTCTCTGTCATCATTGAGGTATGCAAAGGCAACACAAACGGCTTCGGCTCACGCACAAGCTCAGATGAAGTTAGGTAAGAGGATAATTTCTGTGCAAGATGATGCTTCGGGTGCATCAATTGCTGCAGGGCTTAAGGCCAGAAACATTGCAGCAAGCGAAGGTGTGCGCAATATGCAAGAAACTTCAGCTGCACTAAGCATTGCAGAAAGTACACTTGAATCTATTGCAGATAAACTGAACAATTTAAAAACTTTAGCTATAAGAGCTCGTACAGATTTGAAGACAACCGCTAACGTTCAATTGATTAACAATGAAAAAAGTAAAATTTTAGCAGGTATGTCTGATGCGGTGCAACAAGCTGAATATAACGGTAGAAAGTTATTAACTGGCGGCGTTAATAACGCGGTTGTAAACTATGGTTTAGGCAGTATTACATTCACAGTTTCTTCTGCGACATTACAGAATTTAGGGATACATCAGTTGACATTTTTAGGAGCAGGTGGCAATACTCTTTTAAATGCAGGGCAATGGGATGCACAGATTACTTCTATTAACCAGGCAATAGAGAGATTGAGCCAGATAAGAGGTAATTTGGGAGCACAACAGGTGTTAATAGATTCTACTATAGATGCATTACAATCTAATATAGATAGAACAGAAGAAGCACGCTCTACAATAGAAGATATGGATGCATTGGAATCACAAGTGAATGCAACCACAGCTCAAAGCCAGCAGAACCTTTCTTTACAAGCATTTTTGCTTTCTCTGCAGAATAACTTTAGAATGGTTCAGGCAGCAAATTCAGTATCGAACCTTTTAATGAATGCTTAACTTTAAAAAACAAAGCCCTCGGTAAGCACCGAGGGCTTTTTATATACTACTGCTAGGCAATTTTTTCTTCTTTAACCTCTATTTCCGTTTCAATTTCTTCTTTAGTATTAGAGGCACTGGATTTTTTATTATCTACATTATAAGTAATAACATATGCGGAATTAGTAAAACTAGAAATATTTTGTGAACCAGAATACCAAAGAGCATAAAGGCTAGTTAAATCTTTGAGCACAGAAAAATCTTTTATTTGATTACCGTTTATATACAACCATTCTAAATTTTTAAGATTTTTAAGTGCAGAGATATCGGTAACTTCATTATTGGCAATATCTAAACATTGTAATTCTAAAAGATTAGCTATAGGTTCTATGTTTTTAATTTTATTGTTGCTTAAATTAAGGTCATCTAGAGCAGAAAGTTTAGCAACAGCACTGATACTAGTTATATTATTATTTGTTGCCCAGAATTCATACATGTCTGTTAGTTTTTCTACAGGCGATATATCTGATATATTATTAGCAGAAATATCTAACCATTGCATATCCGTTAACGAGCTTAAAGGCTTTATGCTGCTGATATTGTTATTACTTAAGCTCAAAATGCTCAGTTCTTTAAGAGAAGCTAAGCTTTCTATATTTTCTATTCCGTTGCCGTAGGCATCTAACCAATTTAATTTTGTTAAGCCAGCTAAGAATGAAATATCTGCCATTGAATTGTTAGAAATATCCAGCCATTCAAGATTTTTAAAATTTGCTATTGCGCTGCCATCTTTTATTAAGTTTTCACCTAATGTTAGAACTTGCAATTTAGTTAAAGTTTTTAGGCAAGAGATATCAGTGATTTTATTATTGTCTGCTCTTAATTCTTCTAGGTTTGTAGCATATTCCAGCCCGGTTAAATCTTTTATGGAAAAGCCGCGAAGATATAAACTTTTTAAACTTTCTAATTCTTTTTTTGTTATAGGGTCATCAATGTCTTTGTTAAGGTTTCGGTTGATTGCAAAGCGTAGGTTCATGTCGGGAATATTAATAACTTTAACAGTTTCTAATCCAAATGCTAACAGCCCAGCGCCTATGAATATAAATAGTAAAGCAACCAATAGTTTCTTTTTAAACATTGCATTTCCTCCTGATTTTAAGATTAAAAATATTATATCAAATATAAACAAAAAATTCAACAAGTGAGCACAATTTTATGTGAATTTTATTTTAAATAAAACAGAACTTTTGGCACGGCGAAATTGTATGCAGTTAAAATATGTTAAATTGTTTACAATAGTGACTTTATACTGACAAATATTTTATGCAATTTGCTGTTTTTAATTTTATTTCACTTAAACAGTTGACATTTTTTTAAAAATAATGTATAATCAAAACATAAATAAATTATAAAAGGAGTGCAAAAAAATGAAGAATACAAAAAATATATTTATGGCAATGTCTTTAAGTGCTATGTTAACATTTAGTGGGTTAATGAGCGGTTCGGTTTGTGCAGGGGGAGCTAAAGAATATGCAGCGCAGGCACAGTTAGAAGCTTTACATGCCAGGGTGGCTCAAGTAGAGGCGAATGTGGCAGAAGAAGCAGATAGGCAAGCTAAGGAATCAGAGAAAAAACATGGAAATGATGGTCATATAAGAGAAAATTACACCAGGATGGGCAAAGACCATGCTAAAAAGATAAATGAATGCCTAAGAATTTATGAAGAGGGTATAGAAACCGAAGATGTAATTGTTAGACCAACAATTGCAGAAGACATGCCAGAACTTGAAGCATGCTTAAAGAAACCGTGTGAAGTTGTAAACTTTGGAGGATACCCTGCGAGTGAAGGACCCAGACCAGAAATAGGGCTTGACTACAAACAAATTGAAGATATTTTTCAAAAAGAGCACAAATTTGATGGTTTTACAGGCTTTAAGGGAAGTATAACATTTAAATTTACTGTTGTTTTAAAAGCAACCGAACAAATTATTGGGCAATATATTGTATCTTACTCTGCAAATTGGCCTGTGCAATGTGCTCAACACTTTTGTAGTAAAGAGCATGCAGGTGAGTTTTATAAGAGCATAGAAGTTTTACAAAAGTTATATTAAACAAGTTTTAAAATTGTTTTTAACTAAACTGCAACCGGGGGGGTAAATTACAAATATTATAAAGGTTGGGTGAAAACGATAATATAATAAAACAGATTAAAAAAGGAGATATTTAATATGAAAAAAAGAAGTTTATCGTTAATTTTAGCATCAGGAATAATTTTGGGTATGTTTTCGGCTGCAGCAGGTGCAGTTGGTTATAGATTTAACACACCAAACGGCAATTTATTAGTGCATGAAGTAAATATTGTGGCTGGAGAAAATGTTGTTAATCCAGCAAGCAGTGAAGATATAAATCTGGCGCTGAGTGCAAGCGAGACAAAAACCCAAAGATTTGTGTTTGAAGTGGCAGAAGATGTTTTAGAAGAGAACATGGTTGATCCTGGTAACGATGCGTGGGCCAAATGGTTGGGAGCAGGCAGTATACAAAGTCCTAACAAGAATAAAGAAGATGATTATAATGTTATTGCCAACTTAAGAAGAGGTAATAACGCAATAGCAATTAGGGTTATTAAAGGAGAACACATGCGTATTGCAGCAGATGGCACAGTAGTAAGACCTATTATTGTTGAGTTTGTAGCAAACACGGTTGTAAGAGATACTGCTGTTGAAGGTGTATTGAAAATTGCTTCTCCGCGTAGAACACAGGAAATTTATTTTCATGGTGTAGTTGCCAAGAACAACGCTATAGAGGTTGATGTTACTGAAGAACAAACAATACCAAGTGGTTATAGATATGCAAAAGAAAGTATCAACGCTATTAGGAGCAATGGCGACAATGATGAATTTGTTATGAACATTTTGCCAACCGGAACAAGGAATGCAGAACCAATTACAATTACTGTAGAAAAAGCTAAAACAATGAAGGCAGGGACTCAAGTAATAAAAGCAGAAATTTATGAAGATGATGAAGCAGAGGAAAATTACGCTTATGCACATGATATAAGATATGCACATGATATAAGAAATGATGTTGCGGTTTTTGACGTGAGTATTATATCGACAGGCAAAGTAAAATACGATATTCCAGTTGAAGTGATAACAGCAGAATTAGGGGGCCTTGAAGAAGGTGCAAGAGTACATATTTATGTATTCAATAAAGAAGATTCTATTGCAGATAAAGCACGTCACATTGAAGGTAGAGTTATTAATGGAAAGATTGCGTTTGTCGAAGATCCAGCTCAGTTTACAAGAGAAGATGACGAAGTATTTTTAATTTCTAAGTATGAATTAAATATTGAAGAAGCACCGGAAGTTCTTCGTGAAGAGTAAAATATTAAGCTATTTTAGAAAAACGATAATATATATTAAAAAACAGATTAAAAGGGAGGGGGGGTACTCTTTATATGAAAAAAAGTAAAGTAATAGCAATGTGTTTAAGCGTGGCATCAATGTTTAGTAGTGTGGTAACTATGCCAGTTTCTGCAATTAGAGGAATAACACGTGAGCAATTAAATGCACTTTCAGTAGAAGAGATATCTGAAAAAAGAAGAGCTCAGCTAGGAAGATTAATAAATTTACAAGAACAAGGGTTAGAAACTGAAAATACGGTAATTAGGTCAACAATAGCAGAAGACAGAGAAGCCTTAATTGCATGTTTAACACATGAGAATCTTAGCTCTAATTTGGGAGGTAATGCAGAGGGCGATGTTTTTACGGAACAAAGAGCAAGGGAAATTTTAGATATTGATCTCCCATGGCAAGATGCACAATGGAACGAAGATAATGTTGTTACATTCAGATTTACAATCGTGTTAAAGGAAACAAATGAGCCAATTGGTCAATATGTTATATCGCTTTGTAAAAATGCGGCCCAAGAAAGTGTATCTTATTTTATAAAGCAAAATAGCAGGGACGCAGATATGTATGCTTTGCTTAGGTTAGATTTTGGGGTTGAGCTTGCTAGGGCGCAAATGGCATTTAGAGATTTATTGAATGTAGAAACACCGGAAGGTCTTGGTGCAGCAGCTGAAGATGTTTAAGCTATTTTAATAGAACACATAAAACTTATTTTAAGTAACAACAGCCTATACAATAATCTGTAGGCTGTTGTTATTTTTTTATACAAAAAGAAGTGTCGTTTTTTTGAATAACTTTCTTTAATTTGTTTTTATTTTATGCTATTATAATATATATAAATAATAAAAATTTAAAGGAGATATTTTAAAAATGGCACATTATAATCCAAAATCGCTAAATGCAGACGAGTTTATTAATAACGAAGAGATTTTAGAAACATTAGACTATGCAGAAAAGAACAAAAATAACGTAGAACTTATAGATGAAATTCTAAACAAAGCACGGCCACAAAAAACTGCTACGGGTTGTGTGTGCAAAGGCTTAACACATAAAGAAGCATCTGTGTTATTAGCATGTGAAATACCAGAAAAGATTGAAGAGATGTATAAAATAGCAGAAGAGATTAAATTAGCATTTTATGGCAACAGAATAGTTATTTTTGCACCACTTTACCTTTCTAATTATTGTGTTAATGGTTGTTTATATTGCCCATACCATATGAAGAATAAAACAATCCCGCGCAAAAAATTAACGCAAGAAGAAATTAAAAATGAGGTTATTGCTTTGCAGGATATGGGGCACAAAAGGTTGGCAATAGAATCTGGTGAAGACCCGGTGAACAACCCAATTGAATATATTTTAGAATGTATGAAAACCATATATAGTGTTAACCATAAAAATGGTGCAATCCGCCGTGTTAATGTGAATATTGCAGCCACATCGGTAGAAAATTACCGCAAACTTAAAGCAGCGGGTATTGGTACCTACGTTCTATTCCAAGAAACATACCATAAAGAAAGCTATTTAAAGTTGCACCCAACGGGACCAAAACATGATTATAACTACCACACAGAGGCAATGGACAGAGCTATGCAAGGTGGTATTGATGATGTGGGGTTAGGTGTTTTGTTCGGGTTGCAGATGTATAAGTATGAATTTGCTGCTGTAATTATGCACGCTGAGCATTTAGAGGCAGCACATGGAGTTGGGCCACATACAATTAGTGTGCCAAGGGTAAAAAAAGCAGATGATATTGACCCGCAGGCGTTTGATAATTCTATTTCTGACGAGATTTTTAGGAAGATTGTAGCTTGCACAAGGCTTGCAGTACCATACACTGGAATAATAATTTCTACAAGAGAAAGTGAAGCAGTTAGATCAAAGCTATTAAGCGTTGGAGTTTCTCAGGTTAGTGGGGGCTCTAGAACATCCGTTGGCGGTTACACAGAAGCGGAGCGCCCACATGATACAGAACAATTTGATGTTTCGGATCAAAGATCTTTAGATGAAGTTGTGTGTTGGCTTATGGAAAACGGGCATATACCATCTTTTTGCACAGCTTGCTACAGAGAAGGCAGAACCGGCGATAGATTTATGAGTTTGTGCAAAAGTGGGCAGATATTAAATTGCTGCCATCCAAATGCTTTGATGACGTTAACAGAGTTTTTGGTGGATTATGCATCGCCTAAAACAAAAGAGATAGGGTATAAGATATTAGAAGCAGAACTTAAAAAAATACCGGACGAAACGGTTAGAACAATTGCAGCAAAACATATTGAAGATATTAAAAATTCTAATCGTCGTGATTTTCACTTTTAATGTTATTAGGATTTTGAATAAGGAGGAACGCAGTTTGAGTTTGAACAGTGTGGTTTCGGCTGAGCGTTTGCATATTGGCTTTTTTGGCCAGAGGAATGCAGGGAAATCTAGTGTGGTTAATGCAGTAACTGGGCAGGAGTTGGCTGTAGTTTCGGATGTTAAGGGAACAACAACAGACCCGGTTAAAAAGGCCATGGAATTATTACCACTTGGTCCGGTGGTTATTATAGATACACCCGGGCTAGATGATGAGGGCAATTTAGGTAGATTGCGGGTACAGAAGGCCAAACTGGTGCTAGCTCAAACGGATATTGCAGTTTTAGTAGTTGATTCAACAAAAGGGCTGATGCCAGAAGATATGCAGCTTATTGAGTATTTTAAACAAAAAAATTTACCGTATATAATTGCGTATAATAAGTTAGATTTAATAAAAGAAAAAAAAGAACTTAAAGAGAACGAAATATATGTGAGTGCGCAAACTAAAGAAAATATTTTTGAATTAAAAGAAATGCTGGGCAGTTTTGCAAAAAATATTAAAAATGAAAAGCATATAGTTTCTAATAATTTAAATAAGGGCGATGTGGTAATATTAGTTATTCCAATTGATTCATCTGCGCCTAAAGGCAGGCTGATTTTACCGCAGCAGCAAACCATACGGGATATTTTAGATGCTCACTGCACTGTTATTGCATGCCAAGAACAAGAATTAGAACTTACGCTTAGTGGGTTAAAAGTGCAGCCAAAGCTTGTTATTACAGATTCTCAGGCGTTTGAATATGTGGCAAAGGTAGTGCCGAAAAATATTATGCTTACGTCTTTTTCGATTCTTTTTGCTAATTATAAAGGAATGCTTGTTGAGCTGGCAACCGGTGCGGCAAAACTGAATCTGCTTAAAGATGGTGATGTTATTTTAATCTCAGAGGGTTGCACACATCACCGCCAGTGTAATGATATTGGCACGGTTAAGTTCCCGGGGTGGATTGAAAAGTATACAGGCAAGAAGCTAAGTTACGAATTTTCATCTGGCTTGGAGTTCCCAGAAGATTTGAAAAAATATTCGCTTATTATTCACTGTGGAGGTTGCATGTTAAATGAAAAAGAGATGCATTCTCGCATAGAAAAAGCCAAGCGGCAAAAAGTGGCAATAACAAATTATGGCATAGCGATTTCGCAGATACACGGCATATTAAAACGAACATTGCAGATTTTTCCGGATGTTTTAGAACTTTTAAACTGATTTTTGCTATTTTTAACTCCCACTATATATAGCGGGAGTTTTTTATGTTTTATAGTTTAAAGAATGGAATCTACAGCTTTGCAAATGAAAATATAAAAACCCTCTGTTTTATAGAGGATTTTTTAATCAACTAAATTTCAAAAGAGTGCAAAAAATTGAAGTTTATAGCTTTGGACTTTTAAAGATTCATACCCCGCGGAGCGGGGGGGGGATGACAATTATTAGAATTCAAAAAAATACAAAAAAAGTGAAATTTGCGGTTTTATTAAAACAAAAATTTTGTTTTGTTCCACGTGGAACAAATGTTAATAACTTTTTTAGGTACAAATGCTCAAGGTTTAATTTGAATAATTTTGTGCTTGTGTTTTTGTTGGCAAAAGAGTAATTAAAGCAACGGGAATAAAAACCACGAAGATTAAAATTTCTAAATATGCATAACTAAAGTTCGTAATTTTAAGTGGTATAAAGCTAGAAAACACATTTGCCACACTAATAAGAACCGTTACTATAATACCGGTAAATGCAACTAATAATTTATAAACAAACGTGCCTAAAAGGAGTGGCTTTAACACACCACACATTAATGCCAGAACAAAAACAATGGGTATAAGTGGAGTTATAAAAGTATTTGCTATAGGTGCTATAACAGACACCTCGGAGAATTTTGCCGCAATTAACGGGAAAGTAACCAGGGTTGCAGAAAGGCTAACACAGAATACATCTTTAAGGCTGCTTAGCAATTTGTTGTTTATTTTTAATAATTCACTCAAACGTGGGGCAAACATAATAATTCCCCAGGTGGAAAGGAAGGAAAGTTGTAGCCCTAGGTCCCAAACATAATAGGGGTTAATTACAAGCAGTGCAAAAAGGCTAAAGCCCAAACTGTTAAGCGAATCGGATTCTTTATCTAAAATTTTGCTCATAAAATAGATGAACATCATAATAGCCGAACGCATAACAGAAGGAGTGAACCCGACCATAAAGGCAAAGCACAAGCAACCAAGAATTGCGGCAATTGCACTTACTTTTTTGTTTAATTTTAGCTTTAAACATGCAAAAAATATCACCTGAGAGATAATACTCATATGAAGGCCAGAAACCACCACGGTATGATAAATACCAGCGCGTTTGAATATGATTTTAAGTTCATTTGTAAAGCTGGTTTTATCACCAAACAGAATGCCGTTTAGCACCGCTTTTTGGTTATCAAAAAACATGCTGGTGATGTTGTTTTTTATTTTATCTCGTGCCAATTTAATCTGTTTTACAAAAGAGCTTTTACTATGCTGCAATTTAAACTCATGCCCTTTAACTGGTTTTGCAGATAAAAAAATCCCTTTTGCGGTATTTATGGTTTCAAAATCAATTCCATGCTTGCTTTGCGGCAAAAAAAGCTGAACCTGCCCTTCTATTTTATCGCCAACCTCAAATTTCTCGTCACTGCGTTTATAGCACAAAACTTTTGCGCGTTTTGGCTGCATACCCTCTACTTTAAGTGTGGCGTTTAATAAACAAATTGAATTTGAACTTGAATTAAACTCTTGCACGGTGCCTACAAGCTCTGCGGTTTTGTTTGCAAGTGCGCGGGTGGGCAAAAAGTCTAAAAAATACCCCGCATTAAATGCGTTGACAGCTATTGCAGCGGTTGTTAAAGTTATTTTGCATAATCTTTTGTAGTTTTTAGGAATTAATGTAGTGACGATTGGTAGCAAAACAACTAAAATAAGCCCTAAAGCTGTACTAAACTTGCCAGCGGTTTCTAATGCTAGCAAAGAGAATATAAAATAAACAATCCCCACAAAATAAAAAAATCGCTCTTCCATCAACTATCCCTTTAATTCAAAAGTCTCTTTTTAAATTACAAATCCGCCGTTAACTCCAATAATCTGCCCAGTAATAAACCCCGCTTTTAAAGAGGCTAAGAACAAAACCGTATTTGCAATATCTAAAGGAGTACCTAGGCGCCCAAGAGGTGTTTCTTGGCACAAGCTTTTTAGAGTTTGTGCGCTAAGATTTTTGCTCATGTTGGTTTGAATTACCCCGGGAGCTACACTGTTTACTGTAATATTAGAAGGCCCTAACTCTTTTGCAAGCGCTTTTGTAAAACCATCTACCGCGGCTTTTGCTGCAGAATAAACAACCTCGCACGAACTGCCAACCTGCCCCCACATAGAAGAAATGTTTATTATTCTGCCGAACTTTTGCGCAATCATATGCGGCACAGTTGCTTTGCAAACATTAAAAACCCCTTTAACGTTAACATCAAACACGTGGTTAAAATCATCCTGCGTTGTTTTATCGAAAAGCTGCCAAAGCATTACACCAGCGTTGTTCACCACAATATCAATACCACAAAATTGCTCATTTGCAAAACTTATCATCTGCTCTACTTCTAAATGGTTAGCCACATCTGCCCTAAAAGCTAAAACTTGCCCCTCAAATTCGTGTGTGAGTGCTAAACCAGGCCCGTTATTTTTATGGTAGTTGAGCACAACATTATAACCAGCCAAACAGAACTGCTTGGCGATTTCTGCACCAATTCCGCTGGCGGCTCCGGTAACTAAAACGGTTTGTTTCATAAATAACTTACCTTCTTAAAAACTAAAAATTTACGCACAAAAAAGTTATTAACATTTGTTCCACGTGGAACAAAATCAAAAAAAGGTTTTAATAAAGCCGCAAAACCCACTTTTTTTGTACATTTTTGAATTTTAACCAATTAAATTTCCCCTGCTTTTTAGGGAGAATTTATCTTTAAATTTACAAGGTTGCAAATTCAAGCTTTTATTAATTTTGCACTTTTTACTCTTCTGCGATACGTTTCAATATTTCTTCCCAGTTCCAAGAGCTCATATCGTCTTTTATGCTAGGGTAGATATTATATTCCGGCAGCTCTTCTTTAGTAATCCAGGCATATTCTGTATGCTCCTCAGAAAGCTTTACGTTATAGCTCAAAGTTTTGCAAAGGTAGGTTGCACCAATTAATTGCGTGTTGGGAGTTTTTAAACGACTCCACAGGTTTAATATACCCAGCACACAAAGATCTTTTATGCCGGTTTCTTCAAAAATTTCTCGCCTTAAGGCTTCAATTGGCTGTTCGCCAAATTCAAGCCGACCTCCGGGATATTCCCAAAAAAAGTGAGCACCCCTAGCTTTCTCTGAGCGCTTAACTATCAAAAACTTATCTTTACAAAAGAGCAAAGCCTTTGCAGCAAAAAAGAATTCATTTTTCATAGTACTATTCCCTTTTTAATCTATTTAAAAACTGTTTAAAATAATCTGGCAGTTCAGTTTCGAACTGCATATACTTGCCGGTTTTAGGATGCACAAAACCTAAATGTATTGCATGCAAACATTGCCCGTTTAACTCAGTTATTACCTTTTTAGGACCATAAACTGCATCACCTGCCACAGGGTGCCCAATGTGTGCCATGTGCACTCTAATCTGGTGAGTTCTGCCGGTTTTAAGGGTTAGCCGTAGGTAAGAGAACCCTTTAAAATTACAAAGCACCTTAAAATAAGTTATGGCAGGTTTGGAGTTTTTATCTGTAACTGCCATCTTTTTGCGATCTGTTTGGCTGCGGCCGATTGGCAAAGAGATTTCACCCTCTGCTTCTTTAAAATTACCGTACACAATTGCCTCATATTCCCGGCTAAAAGAGTGGGATTTTATCTGTTCGGCCAGTTTTAGATGTGCATAGTTGTTTTTAGCAACCATTAAAAGCCCGCTGGTATCTTTATCTATTCGGTGCACAATTCCCGGCCTAATAACTCCGTTTATACCAGAAAGTTCGCCTGCACAATGAGCAAGCAGTGCATTAACCAATGTGCCGCTTTTATGCCCGTTAGACGGATGCACAACCATACCTTTTGGCTTGTTTACAATAATTATATCATCATCTTCAAAAACAATATCAAGCGGGATATCTTCTGGTTTGGCTTCTAGCTCTTTTAGTTCTGGCAACAAAACTTCAACAGCATCTCCGGCTTTTAAACGTGCATTTTTTGCAGCAGGTTTTCCGTTTAGGGTTATATTATGCTCTAAAAACAAATGCAATAAAGAAGATCTTGAAACATCTGGCAGATTTTGAGCTAAAAATTTATCTATTCTAAAATTGATCTGCTCACTGGGCACTATCAGTAATTGTTTCTTCTGCATCATCTTGCGCTTCCTCATTGTTTTGAAGAGATTCTTCATTTTTGTTGCTTTTAATATTTAAAGACCGCTGATTTTCAGTTTTTAGATCATTTGCCATCTTTACCACACAAACATAAATCGCGGCAATCACGTTATAAAGCTCTGTGGGCACATAAGAGCCGATTTTTAGCTGAGAAAGAATAGTTGCCGCACTTGTATCTTTATAAATAGGGACCCCTTTTTTATCTGCAATACTAACAATTTTTTGTGCAATACTGCCGCTGCCGGCAGCAACAATAACCGGCGCTTTGTCTTTATCTCTGCGGTATTTTAAAGCTACAGCTTTGTCGTTAAATTTTGACATTCACAAGGCGCCTCCTGTTGTTAATTTGCGGGAAGATTTCGTTGAGTTTAACCTCTTTATTATTAGCAGCCACTTCAAGATTTTCTACCTTAAAACCGCCACTTTTAATAATAGAAGAAATCTGTGGTTTAATTGCGTCAAAACTTGCTGCCACATGCTTGGGGCAAAGTAACTTACAATCTATTCTGCTGTCATCATCCACAAATAAGATCAAATCAAAATTGCCAATTAATTCCACATTAATTCGGCAGAGTATTCGCTTGCCATGTTTTGTGCCAGAGTTAGAGTCAGAGCTTTGCTTTTTTTGTGCGTCGGGGTCTACCCAAACTTGTGCAAATGCCACATTTGTTTGGTTATAAAACGGCAGAATAAAATGAAGTAAAGAGAGGGTAGAACTTTGATTAGCTACCAAAGAATCCAAAACATTAGAGGCCGAGATATAAGATGCATCTAAAGGCTTTTTTTCTACCTTATTGGAGAGGATATCTAGCATTTTATTCATAAATTTATCTTTTGGATTCTGAGCACTTAATTTAATGCTTTCTTTTAAAGCTTCTTTTAATTCTTGCTTAAATGTTTCAGAAACAGTTTCATAACCACTTAGGGCTACAAACAATTGCTCCAAAGAAGAAAATAAAGTTTCTTCGCTGCTGTTTTCGAGCTTAACAGTATTTTGAATAATTGTCATTAAAAAAGCCCTGGCAAAAAAGTTGGTTTTATTATCTATTAACGCTTCTTTAAGCTGGGGAATGACGTTGGATTTTAAAGTGCCAAGCATTTTTGTTATCTGCTGCGAAGAAAGTTCCTCAGAGAGAGGGTATTCATTTTTAAATGCGGCCAAAGCCTCTTGAATTGGTTTGCCTTGAGATTTTAAAATAGTAGATTTAGAAAGTTTTTCCATATTAACAATAATCGATTCTGCAGATGCTTTAGCATTTATGTGAGAATCATAGTTTTTAAGCAGCTGCAAAACACTTTCTTTAACCAGTTCGTTGCTATCGTATTCCTGCAAAAGCTCGTTTAAAGTGTTAAAAAACTTGCCACAAAATGCGGTTGCATTGCTGTGCTGTGCCTCTAAAGATTCTAAAAGCTGGCCGGCATCTTTTGGAATTAAATCAACAAGCTGCTCTAATTGTTCTTCTGGTGCGTTGTCAGTAGTATTTTTATCTAATTGCTGCACAAGCAAAGAGAAAAACCGCTTAATATTAACAACTTCAGATTCTGCTTCATTTACCATCTGTTCAATATATTTTGGAGTAAGTTCGCTTTCATTTAACAATAAAGTTTGTGCAGCTAAATCTTTGCCGGGTTTAGGAACAGCAACATTGCCCGAAAGAGAGCTTAAACTGCCTTCTGAGCCAATTTGTTTAGCGTTATCTTTAATGTTAACTTCATTTATTGTTTTAGAGGCATCAAGACCGCTAACTCTGTTTATTTCGGGCATAAAAATCACATCCTTAAAGCGAACTAAATTAAACTACCACACAGCCAAATTGAAAAGTGACCAAGCATATAAGCCGAGTTCTGTATTTGGCAACAATCTATCTAACGCTGGCGTTGCCACCAGGTTTAAGCCACTTGTTAGAACCGTCGAGCAAACGAATACATTCTGGTCAGTGTTGCTCCGGGTAGGGTTTACACGGCCAGCAAATCTCTTTGCTGCCGGTGAGCTCTTACCTCGCCTTTTCACCCTTACCATATAATAATATGGCGGTAGTTTTCTGTTGCACTAGCCCTAGAGTCGCCTCTGGCTGCCGTTAGCAGCTACCCTGCTCTGTGGAGCTCGGACTTTCCTCACAATTTTTATATTGTGTTGTTGCCTTGCTTGCTCACCTTTCAAATTGACTGTATTTTTTATAAAAATATTAAAAAACAGAACCGAAAATATAAAATAAATATATCATAAAAGAGTTTAAAATGCAAACTTAATATATTATTTTAAAGTGCCGTTTATTTATTGAGTTAATTGTGAGAGGGGACAAAATTTAATAAAATGAAAAGTTGATTTTTTATTTTATAATTTTTAACATTAAACGGTAAAAATGTTTTGCTTCGATTTTTGTCGAACGATAGTACGGCATACGAATGTTTTTTTGTGTTATTATTGTAATAATAGGGAATAGAAAGGGGATGTATAATTTTATGGCAAAAGATGATGCAGAAGAATATGTAATAAAAGTAACGAAAGAGAAAACCACCATAGAAGACAACACCGATGTTACAGCTTATGGTATTTACATAAAAGATAAAGACAGTTCAGCATATGTAAATGATATTTCTACAGATAAATTGTTTGTTGAAAAAATTGCAAAATTATGTAAAACTTATAAAGTTTCACCAGTTCATCTAAAAGACGTAGTAGAAGACCAGCTAACTTTAAATTATTAGATTATATAAAAATGTATTAGAATTTTTGCCCGAAATAATCGGGCTTTTTTGTTTGTTATTAATTAAGAATTTTGGTGTATTATAAATTATATAATTATAGTTGCTATTTTTCAATTAGATATAAATAAATAGCTAAGTACAACCTCAACCATTAATTGACATTAGAGTTAATTGATGGTAATATATAATTGTACAGTTATTAAAAGAGGGGGGAGAAATATTTTGAACAAAGGATATTGTATGAGAAAAGTATTAAATTATGTTTTTTCTTTAATTTTTATGATAGTATCTCTGGGTAATAACTATTGGTGCACAAAAGTTAGTGCTATGGATAAAGATGAAGATCCTAAAAAAATGTCACAAGAGGATAGTAAAAAAGGAAAAGACGGAGAAGAGAAAAAAGAGACTGAGGCTAAAGAAGAGGAAGAGAAAAAAGAAGAGGCCGGCGATGAAGAAACAGGAGAAGAAAGTAAAGCTGAGGAAGAGGAAGAAGAGGAAGACAATGCAAATATTCATGAATGTGCAATTGCAGACTTTATAGAAAGTGGTCAATTAAAACAAGGTAATACTAACTGGTGTTTGAATACATGTTTGAACTTAGTTTATCGTGATTATTTAGAGATAAGTGAGCGAGAAAACCCCGAAGAGGAAGAAAAGCAAAGGAATGAAGAAGAGGAGGAAGAGGAAAACAACGAGGAAAGCATGATTTTAACTGAAGACCCTCCAAATGAGCTGTTTGCCGAATTAGCATTTATTCTCAAACCGGCAACTACAAGTCTTAGTATGAAATCATTTAAAGCGGGAACAAAAGAAGAAGTAGATGAATATATAAATAAATTTTTTGGTGTGCAAGGGCTTAGTGGAGAGCTAGCCATGCATATGTTCAAATCGCATTTAGATGGGGCGAGCCCCCAAAGAAGGTATGACATTTGGGAAGGTATACCATGTATAAAAGATGATACATTTACAGAAGGATCAAATGTTATGAATTGGATAAATTCTGGTGTTCATCCGGCTGCTGTGCAACCAGGTCTGCCAGAACTTATTAAGAAAAAGTTTGCTACTTCTCCCTCTATAGTACCGGACATTTGTAAGGCAATTGCTGGCAAGGAATTAAAACCAGAATTAGTAAATGTTTCTGATATTTTAGCAGGGAGTAAACATCCATGGAAAGAGATCAGCAAAGAAATTTGGGACAAACAACACCCGGTCATTTTAAATACATCAAAATTTGGGAGTAGTATGGGTCATTCAATTTTAGCGTTTAGAGCACATAGAAAAACAGAAACTGTAACAACAATTCTGGGTGCAGGATCAGCAAAGGGAGAAGTTAACGTAGACTGTGATGTAATTTATATATATGATCCAGCAACTGGGAATACAACGGAGATAAATATTTTAGAACCGTTTAATCCGATAATTAAAATAAATGATCAACATGTTATACTTCAAAGTTATATTAAATTTGACTATTAAAAACAAAAAAGGAGTGATTGCTATGAAAAAAGTATTAAATTTATTAGTTGTATGTAGTATGGTGCTTTCTACATTTTGTTTTACATCCTATGGAATGGGAGCGAGTGTAGAAGATTCGTTATTTTTAAAAGATGCAGATTGGCTTAAAGGTAAGATAGAAGTGCAATTACAAGGGAAAGTATATAAAGATCGTATATGTGGCAAATGGCAAAAAAGAGAAGCAGACCTAGATCATATATATGTCATTAGTGAAAATCTAGGTGAAACATTTCCCGGGAGTGTAGTAGAGTTAATTGTTCCTCTAAAACCACAGGGAGGAAAGAGCTATAAAGAAGATCAAACAGGTGGCTCAATATATTTTACAGCCTTATTTCAGAAAAAACAAGGAGATACATTAAAAGAGGAAGATTTTAAAGAGTTGATTCTGAGTAATACCAGAGCGATAACAGGAGGGCTTGCTAAAAATGATGAACTGCTCGAAAAAGCATTGGCAGAACATGAAGAATATAATTGGATAAATGATTCAGGGGTTGAAAGACGATATATTTCAATACCATTTAGTTTAGCAAGTGGTTATTTAATAACAGATAAATTGCATGCAGAACATCAGATATTTTGGGTTGTGGTAGGAGATGCAAATTATGACTTAACAAGTGGAACTTTTGTTTCTGTAGAAGAAATAGAGGGGTGCTTCAAGTTGGCAGAAGAGCATTCATCAGGTTTTGCATGTTAATAGTTAAAAGGATATTATAAAAAGATAAAGATAGAGGAACTACTGGGGAAGCAGCTGGCTCTATCTTTCTTTTTTTAGTTGGATATATCAAATTTAATTATTAAGAGCAAAAAGGAGTGGTTGATATGAAAAAAGTGTTAAATTTATTAGTGGTGAGTAGTATGATATTTTCTGCACTTTGTTTTACATCTTATGGGATGGGACTACAATTAGAAAAATCTTTATTTCTTAGTGATACAACTTGGTTAAATGAAAAGATAAGAAGCGAGATAGGAGAGAAAACATACAAAAACGGCCTAAGCAAAATAAAAAAATACAAAAACTTGAAAGCAGACATAGATCATTTGATTGCAGTTCATTATGATCTAGAAGGAACATTAACAGATTCAAACAATATTGCTAAATTTATAATACCGTTAAAACCTGAAACAGGCGAAAAATATACAGAAATTAATAGGTCAGCCGATAGCGCTAACCTTACATTATGTGTAAAGTTTAAAAACCCGCAAATTGGGCAGTTTGTTGAAGCTGATTTCGACTCTATAATGGGCAGTGGATCTGTAGCATTTGGACGAGGTATAAGATTTGATGATGAAAAATTTTCCGAAGCATTAGCAGAGAAAGCTGCGGAAAAAGGCTACAGCTGGTTAAATGAAGCAAATGTTACAAGAAGTTATTTTATAGTGGACAATTGTTGGGCCCACGGATATTTATTAACTGATGGAGGTTCGCACAAAATAGTATGGCTGGTAGATGGTGACCCTTATATGTGTATACCAAGCGAAACTTTTGTATCGGTTGGAGATATGGAAAGGTATTTTGAAGAAGTTAAAACAGAAGCACGTGATAGTGGATATTATATGGGGTAATATCTAAAAAGCCTCGGCGTTAAGCCGAGGCTTTTTATTCTACCGTAACAGATTTAGCTAGATTTCGTGGCTTATCTACATTATGCCCTAGCTTTTTTGCTACAAAATATGCAAGCAACTGAAGCACCGCAACAGCCAAAAACGGCATCACATCATCATTGCAATCAGCGAGCTCAAAAGTTTTTATTTGAGCAGGAATATTGTGTAGGCTTTTTCCTTTTAATATTAATAGAATCTGCCCACCACGAGCCTGTGCTTCTAAAATGTTGCTTAGCATCTTTTCGTGCAGCCGCTCTTGGCTTAAAAGAGAAATTACCAGCACATTTTCTGTAATCAACGAAATAGGCCCGTGTTTAAGTTCGCCTGCCACATAACTTTGCGCGTTTATATACGCCAGCTCTTTTAGTTTTAAAGCACCTTCTTTGGTAACTACACCATCTAACCCTCTACCTATAAAAAAGATATTACTGAATTGCGTGCAAAAATCAGCCAAACTTTCTATTTCTTCAAGATTATCTTTTAGTATATGCAATAGCTTTTCTGGAATATCTAAAATATCTTTACTAAAGGCGAGAATTTGCGACTTTTGCAATGTTTGGCGCTTAACTGCCAGCTCAGTTGCTAAGAGATAAAGTATGCAGATTTGAGCCATATAAGCTTTGGTACTTGCAACAGCTACTTCTGCTCCTGCGTTGGTGTAAATAACATGGTCGGCTTCTCTGCTCATACTAGAGCCGATTACATTTATTATTCCTAAAGTTGGCACATTGTTAAGCTTTGCAAGCCTTAAGGCTGCTAAGGTATCTGCGGTTTCTCCGGATTGTGAGATGCAAATTACTAGTGTTTTTGGCGTTAAAATTGGGTAAGAATATCTAAACTCGCTGGCAATTTCAACTTCAACTGGAAGTCTTGCAAATTTTTCAATCCAATACTTCCCCAGCAACCCGGCATAGCGTGCAGAGCCACAGGCTACAATTATAATCTTTTCAATCTCTTCTAAATTAGAGAGTGTTTGTAATTCAAGGTCAGGCAGACCGTTTTTAATGTTTTGCTTTAAAATTTCTTCCAAAACATGTGGCTGCTCAAATATTTCTTTTAGCATAAAATGTTCAAAACCCTGCTTATCGTTAACATCGGCTTGCCAGGTGGCAATGTTTATCTTTTTCTCTAACTCTTGCTTATTTTGATCAAATACGGTAACGGAATCATTTTTAATAACCGCAAGTTCATTGTTTTCTAAAATATAATATTTATTTGTGTAGTTTAAAATTGCATTAAGATCGGAACACAAAAAATTTTCGTTATTACCTAACCCAACAATTAACGGACTTTCTTTTCGTAACGCAAATAGGGTATCATTATAACCTTTAAACATAATTCCAAGTGCATATGACCCAACTAGCTCTTTTTGAGTGCAAAGAATTGCTTCAACGGGGTCACCGTTATAGTAATAATCTAATAATTTAGCCACGGCTTCGGTATCTGTTTCGCTTTCAAATTCGTAACCGAGTTTAATAAGCTTATTTTTAAGGTCAGCACTGTTTTCGATAATACCGTTATGCACCACAGATACTTTACTAGTGGTGTGAGGATGCGCATTAACAGAAGAGGGTTTTCCATGAGTTGCCCATCTTGTATGCCCAATTGCGCAATGTGAATTCAATTTAGATTTTTGTGCTGATATCAGTTCTTCTAAGGCATTGAGCTTACCCACTGTTTTGAGTGTAAACAGCTCGTTTTTATGCGCAACGGTTATTCCCGCAGAATCATATCCGCGGTATTCCATTCTTTTTAACTCTTCAATAATCACTTCGCTGGCATTTTTAGCGCCAACATATCCTGCAATTCCACACATCAAATTCTTCCTCCATAAAAGTTAGTTTTCTGCCGTTCTTTTTTTGATTTTAAGATATCTTTTAAAGAAGCCATCTAAAATAGTCACAACAGCGTTAGCAAGCAGCATGGCAAATAACACGCCTTCTTCAAGATCTCCTTTGTATCTAAATACCATTGTAAGTATGCCTGCAAATATACCATAGATAATTTGACTTTGAGTAAACTTTGGCGCAGTAACAGGGTCGGTTAGCATAAAAACTGCAGCAAAGAACAGCATGCCGGAGCATAGCTCATAAAAGACGGAATTTAACCGTTGCTCCGGGATTCTTGGTAATAAAAATGAGATTAATGCACATGTTCCTAAAAAAGAAAAGGTGATTTTAGGTGCAATGGCTTTTTTATATATTAAAAATGCTAAACTAACGCAGATCATTAGAATTTGAGTACAACCTATTGCTCCGGGCTGATTGCCGATAAACGCATGGAATTTTTCAATCACCGGTTCTGCACCATCTTTAAGTGAGGAAAGTATAGTGCCTGCAACAGAGGTTTCGTTTTTAAGCGGCAGGGAATAGCTAAAAAAACTAGCTTTAAAACTAATAGCCACAAAACTTAAGCCCGCAGCGGCGGGGTTAAATATATTGTTACCATAGCCACCAAAAGGTAATTTAGCTACAAAAATTGCCACTAAACATGCCAGAACATAAAACCAAAAGCCAGCTCCACTGGGCAGTAAAAAAGCTATAATTAAGCCGGTTGCTACTGGCGATATATTTTTATCACGTATTTCACCAAAAAATAGTTTTTGGCCGTAAAAATCGAAAAAACAGCATAAGAGTACGGCAAATCCGCAGCGAAATATTACATTAAAACCGTAGTAGATAACAGCAAGCGGCAGAATGAACAGCAGGGCAATGAGTAGGTCTGATATATTTTCGTTTTGGTTCTTGTTTTTGTTATGAATATATGCCATAAGAAGCCACCTTTTGTAGATTAATTAAGAGTTAAGAGAGTTTTAAATTTTTTATAAACTCTTCGAATTCATTATTGTTAGAAACTCGATGCACTTTTTGCGGATTATTATAAATCGCTTTTACTTTGTTAAAGATAGAAAGTTCACCTGACTGAAAAGCAGAAGTTGCTTTTGTTTCTTCCTTTTCACTTTCAATTGGTTTATCTAAATACACAAACTGAGGTTCTAAACCAAAAACTAATTTAGGTGTTAACATAGCGCTAGAACATGTGCTTATTAGGATTTTTTTTGCAGATGATTTATTATTCATAATAAACGATTCAAAAGGGATCTGCTTTAATTTCATGGTTTGATACCCTTCATATTCCACCGGCACTTTAGCAACCGATGGATGGAATTTTACTGCAAAGTCCTCTTTTCTTACGTATTTTTCTATAATTTTTAGCATTTCTAATTCTTGTTCAGCTCGTTCTTTATAAAAAAAGCCGCTGTTAAAGAATATTATTTTACTGTTTTCAAACGCTTCATCGGGTTCGTAATTGAATATGTGGTTATAAATTTCAATAAGTTCTTTGTCGTTTAAATCTATTTTGGGCAAAGGCGCTATTTTATTAAAATTCGCAAACCCAATTAAACTAGGCTCATAAAGAAACCGACCTGTTGCTTGCGGCATTAGCGATTTATATTTTAACAATAAAGCTACATTATAATCGTTGGCAAATATAAGATCTCTATTATTATATAAACGATATTTGCTGTAATATTGCCCTATACCCTCGTCATAAAAATAGCATTTAAACTCTTTATTCCTACTGCCGAAGTAGCTGAATAATTTAACATTAAAACTCAAACCAGAAGCCGCATAAAGTGCGGAATATGTTTTTTTAGTAACGTCAAAAGAGCCGTCTAGACTAAGTGAATTGATATAATTAGAAGTTTTATTACCACCAAGCCCGAATAATTCTTCATTCAGCACTTCTTTAGAATCATCTGAGGAATCCACTTTAAATTCATAAACGTTTTCAAAAATTCCAAGTTCTTTAATCCTTTGAGTTACTGTACTCATATCGTTGTAGCCGCCCAAAGTATGCGCTAAAAGATCACCCGGAGCGTTGTTTAAAACATTCCGTTTAAGATTGATTATATTAATGAACTGATATGGACTTCCGCCAGAAAAACATATCATAAATGCTCACATACCTTCGGTTAAATTTAAACTCACAGCGTCATAAATGTGCTTGCCATAAGCGTATTTATTATCTGTATGATTAATTGCTTCTAAACATTTTTCTTTGCAGGTGTTAAAATATTCCGGTACAAATTTGCCGCTGCGCGCATTAGAATACAGCAAAGAAAGATATATATCTGCCTGCACAATTGGCACTAAAAAGTTATCTTTTGCATTCATCTTACGCGTTTTATGCAATGCGGCTAACAGGTTATCGTTATTAATAAGTTCCGCGTGGGTATCGTATATCATACTTTCCAGTGCATACTGAAAATCCTGCACATAGTGCGTACCAAATTCACCATCTAAAATTGCTAAGATTAGATATTCAGTAAAATAATAACAAAACGAGAATTCCTCTTCTTTTTTTGCAATAATAGAATTTATAAGCTCATCGTTAAAGATCGTCTGCAGAAACTGTAATTTATCTTCAATCTGCCAAGGAGCACGCTCAAAGTTAGCTATGGCAAGGTATATTTTATTTAAGAACAAGGTTTCTGCCAAGCTTTGCGTTTTTGCACCCAGCTTTAAGCAAGAGATTAACTTTAAATAACCGAGCCAAGTTTTATATTCCGTAAGCAGACGTTTTTCATCAAACAACATAAAGTCTGCCAGGGGTACTGTGGCAATGGTATATAACGGGTTACTTATTACATTTACACTTTTTGCACACGCAAAATATTCTAGATTAAAAAGTTCGTCCGCATTCCATTCAGAGGCCAGTTCATCGAAAGTTAAATTATTTTTTGTAATAATCTCTTTGCGGTACAGTTTATTACCAAGCGGTGAAAATAAGTTTTGGTTGAGCAGTGTTAGAACTACATTCTCGCAGTTTTTGTTTGCTGTGTAACTCATTGGGTTAATTTCTTCTGGTATGGTCACATCTGTGTTTAAAAACCCAATTGAACACACAGCCAAGTCGAACCCGCAAATAGCGTCTTCTAATTTTTTTAAGGCGTCTGCCGCAAATATATCACTCGGTTTCCAAAAAGCAAGAAGTTCACCGTTTGCACAAGAAATCCCTTTGTTTAAAGCAGCAGAAAACCCGTTATGTTTAGGCAGGTTAATAATCTTAATGTTTTTAAGTTCAGAGGTTTCTTCTTTTAATATTTTTACATATTCTTTTTCAGAATCATCGTTTATTACAATAATTTCTAGATCATTTAAATTTTGCTGGTTCAAAAGATACCGCCAAACCATAAATCTTTCTACATTTTTATAGTTATAAAACGGAATTATAACACTAATCAATTAAATTCCTCCAGCCCATTACTTAAGTTGAGCAAAATGTTGATTACAGTTCCACGTGGAACAATTTTATTGCTGCTGCTGGCATAAATAATTTAAAACTTCTTCATATGCCAGTTGTTTTTCTTCTGAGCTTTTCATATTTTTAAGTGTTAACATTTTAGTTTTGCATTCATCCTCACCAATTACAACGCAAAAGTTGGCATTTATTTTATCGGCATATTTAAATTGTGCTTTAACACTTCTCTGCATAACATCTAATTCCGAAGCTATATTCTGCTTTCGCAAGTCTGCAAGCAGCTGCCATGCAAGAGTTTCTGCGTCCAAGTTTTCTTTACTGGCGTTTACAATAAACACATCACAACTCTTTGGTGCGTTAAATTCATAATTTTGCTCTTCAAGCAGCATAAGTAACCGCTCGAGCCCTATGCCAAAACCAAATGCAGGAGTTTGCGGCCCGCCTAAACTTTGCACCAGTTCATCGTAACGGCCGCCACCACAAACAGTTAAATTCTTTCCGTCTGGAGTTTTTGCAATAAATTCAAAAACAGTTCGGTTATAATAATCTAACCCTCTCACAAGTTTATTATCTATTTTGAATGCAATGCCGTTTAATTGCAGCAGGTTTTGCAGACGAACAAATTCTTTTTTGCAGTCGGAGCAAAGATATTCCGTGATTTTAGGCGCAGCTTCGTTTAGTGCGCTGCATTTTTCTTCTTTGCAATCTAGCACGCGCAGAGGGTTTTTGTTCATACGGGTTTGGCATGTGCTACAATAACTTTCTTTGTGTTTTGCAAAATATTCATTTAACGCATCAACATAAGACTTCCTACAAACTTTGCAGCCAATTGAATTTATTGCCAAGGTGAGACCTTTTGTGATTTTAAACTCAGCAAAAATTCGCATTAGCATAGAGATCATATCAACTTCAATTTCAACTCCGCTTGCACCAAAAATCTCTACGCCGAACTGATTTAATTCTCTAAAACGGCCAGCTTGAGGTTTTTCGTATCTAAAACAATTTGCAAAATAGAACAACTTAAGAGGCAAATTGCCCTGCAAAAGATTATTTTGAATACAGGCACGCACAGCTCCAGCTGTACCTTCTGGCCGCAAGGTAATAGATCTGCCGCCTTTATCTAAAAATGTATACATTTCTTTTTGCACAACATCTGTTTCTTCACCAACCGACCTTGTAAACAGTTCTGTGTATTCAAATGTGGGAGTGATAATCTCGCTCAGGCCATATAAATCCATTATATTTCTTATAATTTTTTTGATTTCGTGCCATCTGTAAGCGCGCTTTCCAAATAAGTCTTGTGTTCCTCTTGGAGCTAAAATATCCTGCTTCATATAATTTCTACCCTTTCTACAAATTCGTTATAATGCTTAATTAACATTATATCTCAAAATGGTGTAAAAAGCTACCCCTTTAGCATTGTTTATAAATTTAGCGGGTTTTAAGTATAATAAAAAGCCCTTATATGAGGGCTTTTAAAAATCCAAAATATTAAATTGCGCTAAACATTGGCAGAAAATTTGGTTGTTTTTGTTTTGGCATTACAATTGTGACTACAAAATATCTGATCTCATCCATAGTGTGGTCATTTTGCTTTTTTGGCTCATCTTTTGAGCAATTTTTGGCCCATTCATAAAGAGCAAATTCACGAATACAGTTTTTACAGCTTTTAGAGATAATAATCTTTTTGGAATTTAATGCTTCGCTCACTAGATTAATACCAGAGATCACATCGTTTTTAGCTTTTATTACTTTGAATTTTCTTCTGCGTTTAATACATTCAATAAAACTAGAAGCCGAAGGGTCTATTATAATTGCAGAAATATTGTTGTTGCCAGCAAATTTAATTAGGTCGTTATAATATTCTTCATCTGTTTTTCTTTGGCCGCTTTTTTTAGAATCATAATAATATTCTGCAATTCTATACCACACGCCGCTGTGCAACCCCCACAGCCCAAAAGCCATTGGGTTTGTTATGCCGTAATCGCAGGAAATATAATATTTTGAAAAGTTATCCGGCAGATTATCTGTGGTATGTTTTAAAGGGTCAAAGTTCTGATAAACAAGGCCATCTGCACTGCACCAAACCCCTTCTATAAAACGCTTGTAAAATGCGCCAGAATAAAGAAGTTTATATCTTTCTTTAATTTCTGGTGCCAAAGAAAGGTTATCTTCCATTGTAAAATGGAGGTATAAAGTTTTAATTTTAGGCGGATTTTCAATCCATTTTTTATAAAACCAGTGCTGCGTTCCTTCTGGGTTGCAGTTAAACCACAATTTAGAATTTGTTACCGAGCATCTGGCAATTGCCTGCTCCACAAAAGATTCGGGCTGCAAAGCCACTTCGTCGAACATAACACCGGCTAAAGTAATACCTTGAATAAAACTGGCAGCCATTTCATCTTTGCCGCCGAATATGTAGAACCGATTTGAACTAGTAGCTTTTAATATATCAAAATAATTTTTAGACTTGTTATATTTAATTTTAAGACCCAAACTTTTAAGGAGTGGAAGTATAGGGTAAACAACATTTCGCAAGGCAGAGATAATTGTTTTGCCGCAGATTGCAAATGCAGCGTTTTTAAAGTTTTTTTGCGCCCATATAATAAATGAAAGTGTTGTGGCGAATGTTTTACCGCTTCTAATTGCGCCATCGCAGATAATAGCTTGATAGTTATAATATGGCGAAATTTTATTCCACCAGTTTAAAACAACAAGCTGCTTTTGGGAAAATATAATGTGTTTAACCATTTTGCTTTTCCCATTTTTGTGCCAGCTTTTTGGCGCCTTCATCTACAAAATCGAATATATTTTTCTCTTGTTCAGCTTCGGCAAGTTTTCTGCTTAGTTCACTTAAAATGGTAAGTGCTTTTAAACGATCAATAAAAGTAACTTCAAGTCCGCCATCGGCATCTTTTTTTATTTTAGTGATATTAGAAAGATCTATAGATTTTAATTCTTTTTTTTGATCTTTTATATCGCAGAACAAAATTTTGGCAATATTATCAGACGCTTCTATTGCGATCTTTTGCAGCTCTTTTATGGTTTGTTCCTGTATTTTTATGTATTTATTTTTCTTCTTATTCATAAACATCAAAACCTCCAGTAATTGTTGAATTAAAGAGAAAAAAAGTTGCAGGCAAACAAGCAACTCTTAAAATTGACTAAGTATTAATGGTATGTTAAAATAATAAAAATAGGTAAGTATATTTGGAGGTTTTAATATGCACAAAAACTTATATGTAATTTACGGCAGCAACGCAAAAGCCAAGCAAGAATTTGTGCAAAAGTTGATCTCTACTAGCGATATCTCGGAGGAGTTTAATAAAACTGTATTGAAAGATGATTTTTCTCTTGAAGATATTATAACCACAGCTCAAACTGTACCGTTTGGAGCAGGTAACCGCTGTGTTATTGTTTATGATTTTTTATGGGAGAAACTGAAAAAGAAAGAGCTAAAAATGCTAGAGGAATGTTTAAGTTCACTTTCTAATAACACAACGCTTATATTTGTTAGGACAGAAGAAAATCTGCTGCAACCAGCAAGGAAATTATTAACAACTCTTTTTGCTTCGGCAGAGATTATGGAGTTAAATGTTCGGTCGGAGCAGGAATCGGCAGAGATGTTGCAGAATATGTTCAGAGGAAAACATATAAAGATAAATAAGCTTTCTTGTGCAGATATTGTAGAGCGCTGTGAAAACGATCCGCTGCTTTTAAGCAATGAATTCGCCAAACTTTGCGCTTATGCCAAAGCGTTTAATAAAGAGCAAATTACTGAAGAAGATATAGATTTAATGGTAAGCTATGAACCGGAGCAGAATATTTTTAAGTTAGGCAATGCAGTGCTTAAGGGTGACTTAAATTATGCATATTCGGCACTCACAAAACTTTTTGCTCAGGCACAGCAATCTACAGCAATTGTTGGTTCGTTGCGTTTTGTGTTTTCGGATCTTTTAATTGCAAAACTAGCTTTAATGGGGCAGCATTCTGAAGCTGAGCTGCAAAATGATTTTAAAAACACGTTTAAAGGCAAAACTTTTAGGATAAAAAACGCTTTTAAAACGGCTCAAAACTTCTCTTTAGAGGCTATATGCAATTGCATTACAATTCTTAAAGAGGCAGATATTACTCTAAAAACTTCTGCGGCAGAACCACAGGGAGTGCTGCAAGAGGCGATCTGTAAGTTAAATTTATGTTTGCATGGAACAGAGTAAATTTTATATATAAAAAGGATGGAATGAATGCGGGAAGAGAATATAGAATTAAGGCCAGCTACTTTTAAAGATGCTAAACTCCTTTTTGATTGGCGTAAAGATTTTTACACCCAAAAGAATAGCTTTTCTGAAGATGATATTATTTGGGAGGAACATGAATTGTGGCTTAAGCGCAAATTGCAAGACCCTAATTGTTTTATGTTTATATGTATGTTGCAAGGATCTGCGATAGGCAAATTACAAGTAGATGTTGTTGACCGCATTGGCAATATTGGTTTTGTGGTTGCTCCAGAAGCGCGTAAGAAAGGTTATGGTGCCAAAATAATAGGGCTTGCTGCTAAAGTTGTGAAAAAAAACGCAGATATTTTAATTGGGTTGGTTAAATCTAATAATATAGCATCTCAAAAGTGTTTTTTAAAGAATAATTACACATGTTTTACTGGTGGAGATATACACGTTTATATAAAATCAATATAGTAAAAAAGAATTAAATGTACTTGGATTTTTTAAAAACACACAAGATCGGAACTTTTAAGTTTGTAAATTTAAAGATAAAAATCCCCGCGAAGGCGGTCTGCACTAAGGGATTTTAATCCCGAAAAGAATAACGGCATAGCTGGCAATACGCTGGTTATGCCGTTTTCTCTTGTTCAACGGGGATTTCTACTGCCCCGATGAAGTTCCAGTAAATAACGATGGTCTGCTTTTTCGTCCGTGTGCCGGGAACCTTCTCCGGCTTTTTTACTTCAATTCGCTCTACGAAGGAGCGGATAATCTCAGCGGTCAATTCCGTAATGTCGGTGTACTTCCGAACTATTCCAAGGAAAGAATTCACATTCAGCCGCTGTTCTTTCGAGGCTGAAATGAAATCTGAGAGTTCCGCTTTACGGCTTTCCAGCTGTTTCTGTTCTGCCTCATACGAAGCGGACAGCTTGGCAAAACGTTCATCGCTGATCTTGCCTTCGACATTGTCTTCGTAAAGACGCCGTATGATTCCATCCAGTTTTCCGATACGCTCCTCGGCCTGTGCAAGCTCACGATTGCTGTCACGAAGTTGACGGCTCAGTTCTTTTTCGCTTTGTCGTGTGACTATCTGAACAAAATCAGCCTCATGCTCACGTGCGTATGCTGTGATCAGCCGAAGTTCCCGAAGCAGAATTTCTTCAACCTGTACATTGTGGATCTGATGCGAGGTGCAGCCTCCTTTGATTTTCCGGTATGTGGCACACACGAAATGCTCTTGCTCGTGGGTCCAGCCTCTTGCTCGAACTTGATACAGTTTTGCCCCACAATCAGCGCAGAATAACATTCCGGAGAGAATTGGCATTTCACCCATCGGCGTAAGCCTGCGTCTGCCGTCACGGATGCGCTGAACAATATCAAAGGTCTCCTGATCGATTATTGCCTCATGAGTGTTCTCAAAAATCTGCCATTCAGAGGGATCGTTCCAGACCTTCTTCTTGCATTTGAAGGACTTTTTCCGTGTTTTGAAGTTAACCGTGTGGCCCAGATACTCCTGTTTAATCAGAATGTCGGCCACAGTCCTCTGCTGCCAGAAACCGGGCTGTTCAGGCTCTTTCGCCGGTGTCCCGATACCCAGTGCACGAAAATGCTCCGATGGGGTAGGAATTCCCAGACGCATCAGCTCCTTCGATATCTGCGATGGACCGTAACCGGCAATGCACAAACGGAATATCTCACGTACCACCTCTGCGGCCTCTTCATCCACAATCCAGTGATTTTTATCCTCCGGATCCTTCAGATAACCATATGGTGGATTTGTGCAAAGTGGCTTTCCGGCATTCCCTTTTGCCCGGAATACAGCTTTTACCTTCTTGCTGGTGTCTTTAGCGTAGAATTCGTTGAAAATGTTGATGAACGGAGTCATATCATTGTCAACCTGATTCTCGCTGTCCACACCGTTATTGATGGCGATGAAGCGTATATCATGAGCCGGGAAAACCATCTCGGTATACATACCCACCTGAAGGTAATCCCTTCCGAGGCGGCTCATATCCTTTACGATAATGATACCGACCTTATCTTCATCGATCAGACTGGATAGCCGCTGCCAATCCGGTCTGGTAAAACTGGTCCCACTGTAACCATCGTCCACGAAATACATGGTGTTCGGGAAATTATGGTCATCAGCGTACTTCTTGAGAATGGCCTTTTGATTCACGATGGAGTTACTATCCCCTTGAAGGTCATCGTCACGTGAAAGCCTGCAGTACAGGGCTGTTATCTTGTCTCCCGCGATAGAGGAAGACGGTCTATTGAATTGTGTATTCGTATTCAAATTCATTGAAATTTCCTCCTTTCCGACCGTCTTCAAGCGGTAGTACATATTCGCTCTTTATCGCAGGATTATCAAGTCATTTCGGTGTTTTAACTGTGTACAGATTGATAACTTTTCGAGGCAGCATCGAGATTGTCGAGTATCAGCTTTTTAATCTTATCGTAGGCCGTTTCCCTTGCCGTATCGCCCTGCACGGAAATGACCGTAAAGAGCGTGTTTCTGATGGTCATTTCAGTGCTGCGGCAGGGCTTGCCGTTGTAGGTCGAGGTGTATTTTTCCGTCATGCCGACACCTCGCTATTTATCTGTAACACCTTCACGGCATCCGGGCGGATCAGCTTGCCGTCGAGGAACTCATAGCCCATATATCCGATCTGACCAGATTCAATGAACTTTTCTTTCAGGACGCGGACGCTGAGCGGATCTCTTTCCACAATCCAGTAGAAGGAGAAGTCACCGAAGGCGATAGGCTTAGCACCGGGCGCGGCAGAAGGCATACAGTTGTTGATATACACAGGTTTTCCGAGAATTGTATCGTTGGAATGATTCCAAATATAATTTCCGGCATCATCCTTCAGGAGACGAAGCGCCAGCGCAGTATCATCGTTCATCAGCCATGCGCTTCTCTCACGGTGATCCTTATCTACAGAAAAGTAGAGTTCGATAACACTGTCGAAGGAGAGTGAAGATGCGGTTAGGCCAATAGCTGCTCCGTTTTCGGAGAGGATGCCTGTCGGCATATCCAAACCGGTACCATTGATAAAGCCATCGTTCTCTGCTTTTCCGAAGGCGCGTGCCATACGGCCAATGAAGAAACTGGAGAAGATATGCGGCCTGTCAGAAAGGAAGTTGGCGTCCATTTTGAGAACTGCAGCAAGTTTATGGTCCTCCATGGAAAACTCCGTAAAATCGAGCATGCCGTCATACGCCGGAATCTCACCGCCATCCGGAATCCATGATGCCGAGGCATCGGAGTGCTTTGCAAGAATTTGCGATGCTCCTTCATGGGAATACACATAGGTTCCGATATTGCGGAACAGGCTTTCCTTTTTGAGAGCCTCCATAAAACGGTTGTCATTTACGCTTGGCAGAACATAACCGGCTGTTCTTCTTTTGCCGGATTCCAGATATCCTTCGCTGTGTTCCACACCACGGATGTAGTTCCAGAATTCCTTATCGTATTCCGGCTGGTTGGGTAGATAAAAGTTACTATTAGGATTATTCATGATCATTTCCTCCATAATGTTTGAATTTGGGATTAATACCCCGTTTGAATATGTTTTTTTGTGCGTGAAGCCCCACGCCGCTGTCCGCTATGGATAATCACAGAGATTAGACCGCCCCTACCGAGCAGAATTATGCCTATTCCTATGAAAACTTACGCGAATTTCTGCGTGAAGGCCTGCGCCCGTTGTCCGGCACAAAAGCGCCAGAGATTTTGACCGCCTTACCGGTCACATGGAGAACGGATATACCGCATTTGACCACCGCCTTTCATTTGGGGCAGATGGGGCAAGCAATTATGGTTATTTCGTAAGAACGATTTTCTATAGAAAAAACCAAAGTCAGCTGCCCCACGTGCCCCAGAGTCTTATTTCAAGAACTCCACGGCCTCACGGAGCGCATAGCCCATGAGGACTGTGGTTTTCTCTCCACCGGATCTGGGACGCTTGCGTATGACCTTCCCGGCATCGAACTTCCGTAGCTCGGCAATGAAGTTCTTGTTGTTCTCCACATAGCAGCCGTTCCCGGCGCACCATGTGCGGTAGGCCTCGTAGATCTCCGAGGTCTTGGTCTCAGCCCCGGCATCAGGCAAAAGGCAGTCCTCAGCAAACTGGGCGATTTTGTCACTGTCGTGGTAGTAGGCGTTGGTGGCGTCAATGACCGATTGCGGAGGCGTGAAACCTTCGCCCTGCAGGAGCCGGTATCCCTCCAGCATCCAGTTCAGGATTGCGCTCTGCACCTCCGGCTTGCCGAACTCCGCTTTCAGACCCTTGTCCTGCTCCCATTCCTCGAAATGCTTGTCGAAGGGTATGATCAGCACACGGCCACTGGTGAAAAGCGTGGTATCCGTGATAACCGGCAGATAGTTGGTGTTGACATAGAGTTTGAACTGTGGCTGGAAATCAAAGCTGTTTTCGTGTAAGAACCGGGCGTTGAGCGTATCGTTACCAGTCATACTCTTGACCTGTGCAGCATTGAGCAAGAGCCCCCGGCTCGGCTCTGAGATATTGGCAAGCCGGATACCGGCAAGACGGGCGATGTCCTCGCTGGGATTTTGGCTGTTGACACTGTGCTTGAGCGCAATCGTCTCCGGTCTAACAGCTCGTCCGTAATCGCCCATGACCCGGAGGATGCTTTCCATCAGCGTCCCTTTGCCGTTACGGGTGGTTTCGCCATAGAGGAAGAACATGCACTCGAAACGGGTATCGCCGCTGACAGAGTAACCGAGCGCCTTTTGCAGGAACTTTGCCTTTTCCGTATCGCCGCTCATGATCTCGCTGATAAAGCGGCTGAAGCGTTCACTCACGGCACCGGGGACATATTCAACGGAGGTGATCTTCGTAAGCCTGTCCTCGGCACTGTGGCCCCGGAACTCCATCGTGTGGAGATCCAGTGTACCGTTGGCGCAGTTGAACAGGAAACGGTCGCTGTCGAAATCCTGCATGGATATGGGATACACGCTCTGGGCATCGGAGAGGATCGTGATACGCATATGGCGGCTCTGCCATTTCCGGCAGAAATCAATGTAGCTTTTGCGCTTATGCTCATCATGGATATCCAGCGCATACCGCATGAGCGCATCGGCCAGAGCCTTGCACAGCTCCATCGCTTTGAGAGAACCGGTATCGGAGACCCAGCGTGTACCGTCATAGATATGCCACTGCTTGCGCTCCGGGACGAAACGGGCGATATCCTTGAACACGTCAGCAAATAATCTGCCGTTACCGATGTCGTTCCACGGATAACGGTCATTCTCTGCCGGATTGAGCGTAGCCACCGTCTGTTGGAGATCGCTGAAATCATCCGCCGCCGAGGATTTGCCTACAGGCTTATAGAACTCCGCACACATCGCCACAGTCTTTGTGAGTGTGGATGCGCGATAGTCGTCCCGTTCCCATTTATCCCGCATCAGAGCCGATCGCCTGAACAGCCTATCCATCTGCTCGGTATCGCCGCCGCACCAGAACGCCAGTATCGCACACAGGGCCGCATCCGCCTCGCTGTGGCTCTTTCCGTCCGGGATGATGCCGTTCCACAGAGCTTTAAATTTTTCACCCTGTTTCGAGGCAAAGGCCTTCTGAAGCACAGAGGCATCGGAGAGGTAGCTGCCCGGAACAACCACATGGGATACCGGCTTTTCGGCCTTCCGCATATACTTTTCCAGCACCTCCGACAGAGCCTCGGTCCGATCCTCGATACCGATACCTCGGATGGCGTTGCCGGTAACCGTAACAAAGCGACTTGTGTATCCGGCCACGTAGACCTCAAGGCCGATCTTACGGTTATTGATGTAATAGCGGTTCTTGTCGTATGCAGGGAGCGAGGCTTTGAACAGAATCCGCACACCGGTACCGGACGGGCTGTATTCTGTATAGCTGTCCATCCGTGTGACGATATCTTCCGCCATATCTGAGAGCACGCCGTCCTCAACGCAGTGGTCGATATCGATGGCGCAGATATCTCCAAAGACGCCGATGCCGAGCCCGTCATATTCAGATCTGTGTTTTACAGCAGTGGGGTAATCCGTGAAGGTGGTCTTATTCGTGGAATCCGCGTGGAGGCCGTTCACTTGATACGGCACTTTTGTCAGGCGTCCGTCCCGCTCCTCATACTTCAAGAGGCAGAAGGCGCCTCGTTCCTTTAATTCCTGTGGCAGCTTTTCGTACATATCTGTAATCATCCTTTCCGGAGGGCTTTATCCCGTCCTCAATACCCACTGGAGGGAAACCGTCTAAGTGGTCCGCTTTTTGTGAGGAAGTTTTCTTCCTTCATCTGGTAGCCTTGACAAAGAGAAAAATCTGACGGTTTTTCATCGGAATTCCTCTTCCTACTACCTACCGGGAAATTCAACCCTCACACTTCCCACTGGAGACGAGGAGCTGGTTTTGACGAAGAAAAAAGAAAAATTTCCGAGCGCAACCCGGAAATCAAAAGTTCAAAATATATTCATTGATTTTTTCACGGAAATGTGATATACTAAATAAGTTGTTGGTGACTGTGACAAGGAGGCAACCGATATGTCAGTTAGCTATAAACCACTGATGCACATGATGATAGAGCGAGACATCTCCAATGCTGAGCTAATGCGCCGGGCAGAGATATCCGCAAACATAATTACAAAAATAAAAAACGGGCAGTACATCGCGCTTGATAAAGTAGAAAGTATATGCAAAGCGATGGGCTGTACGCCTAACGATATGATGAAATTTATTTCCGAAAACCCGGAAGGAGAAGATACCAATGATTAACATACGCAAACTGGAGGCGGAGCTGTGGGAATCCGCCGATCTTCTGAGAGCCGGGTCCAAGCTGACCTCGAATCAATATTGTATGCCCGTGCTGGGGCTTATCTTCCTGCGCTATGCGTACAGCCGTTTTAAGAAGGTAGAGGCAGAGATTCTGAAGGATCGGCCCTCTCGCGGCGGTCGTGTGCTGCCTGTTGAGGCCAGCGACTTTTCTGCCAAGAGCGCTCTGTTCCTGCCGAAAGAGGCACAGTACGAATACCTTGTCAATCTACCGGAGAACATCGCATCCGCCGGTCTAATCAACAAAGACGGCCATCCGATGAACAGCCTCGGAGAAGTGGTCAACAACGCCATGCAGCTCATTGAGGCACAGAGCGAACAGCTCACAGGCGTTCTGCCGAAAAGCTATACGGATTTCTCCGATGAGCTTCTTGCTGAGCTTCTCCGTATTTTCAACAACAGCGCCCTTGACGATGTCGGCGGCGATGTTATAGGCCGCATTTATGAATACTTCCTCAGTAAATTCGCTCCCGTAGTCGCATCTGATGACGGTGTGTTCTTCACGCCGAAGTCGCTTGTAAAAATGATCGTAAACATCATTGAACCGAAACAGGGCGTTCTTCTCGATTGCGCGTGCGGGAGCGGCGGTATGTTCGTGCAGAGCGGTGATTTTGTAAATGCCGCCGGTATGAATGCTAACAGCGCCATGACCTTCTACGGGCAGGAAAAGGTGGAATATAACGCACAGCTCTGTCTGATGAACATGGCTGTGCACGGGCTAACCGGCGTTATCAAATCCGGAGACGAAGCGAACACCTTCTATCATGACGCGCATAATCTGAACGGCTGCTGTGATTACATCATGGCGAATCCGCCGTTCAATGTAGATAAAGTAAAAGCCGAATCCTGCGAGAGCGCGGGACGTCTTCCGTTTGGTCTTCCGAGCGTGAACAAGAACAAAGAGGTCGGAAACGCAAATTATCTCTGGATATCCTATTTCTACTCCTATCTGAACGAGCATGGCCGCGCCGGTTTCGTTATGGCGTCCTCTGCTACGGACAGTCAGGGCAAGGATAAGGATATCCGCGAAGCGCTGATCCGCACCGGACACGTTGACGTGATGATCTCCGTCGGCAACAACTTCTTTTATACCAAGTCGCTGCCTTGCTCCCTGTGGTTCTTTGATAAAGCCAAGAACGAAGCCATCCGTGAAAAGGTGCTGTTTATCGACGCCCGGAATTACTACACCGTTGTCGACCGCACGCTGAACGAATGGAGCGAATGGCAGCTCAAAAACCTGAACGCTATCGTATGGCTCTATCGCGGCGAAACCGAAAAGTATGCTGCGCTGCTGCGGGAGTACCACGATTATCTCCACGCAGAAGCCGAAGCCGCAGAAAATGACGATTTGAAAGAGGCTGTTTATCAGGATTCCTTTGCCGATATCGTATCCGCGCTGAAAGAGAAACTCTCTGCGCTCCGCAAGGCCGCGAAAGCCGAAGTTGACGCCGTCGGAAAGCGCGACAAAAAGAGCGTCCAACAGCAGTACGATGACAGGATCGCTTATATCGAGAATATGCTTACCGTTGCAAAGGAAGCGCACTGGCTTTATGAAAAGTTCGGTGAGGGCGTTTATGAAGACGTGCTTGGCCTGTGCAAGCTGGCAACAATTGACGAAATCGAAGAAAAAGGCTGGTCCCTCACACCCGGCGCATACGTCGGTGTGGCTCCCGTGGAGGATGACGGTGTGGATTTTGCCGAGCGTATGGCTGAAATACACAGGGAACTTCTGTCCCTTCAGGCTGAATCCAACGATCTGATGGACACCATCTCGCAGAACATGAAGGAGATGGGGATATGAGTTGGGATAATGTTCGGTTAGGAGACGTTTGTTCAAAAATAGGTAGTGGTGCTACTCCAAAAGGAGGAGCAACGGTTTATATTGATAATGGAATAAGCCTAATCAGAAGTCAAAATGTGTATAATTTGGAGTTTACTTATGATGGACTTGCACATATAACAGAAGAGGCTGCAAAGAAGCTGAACGGTGTTACGGTATTAAAATACGATGTACTATTAAATATTACTGGTGATTCCGTGGCGAGAACCTGCATCGTACCTGAAAGCGTTTTACCTGCTCGTGTGAATCAGCACGTTGCCATTGTTCGCCCGAATCAAGAAGAACTTAATCCCCTATTCTTGAATTATTATCTTGCAAGTCCGTATATGCAATCTTTTATGCTTGGGCTTGCTGTTGGGAAAGGTGCCTCGCGCAATGCTATGACAAAGGATATGATAGCCAATTTTGAGGTGCCGTGTCCGCCGATTGATATTCAAGAATCTATTGTTTCAATTCTTTCTGCCTACGACAAACTTATTGAAAACAACCAAAAGCAGATCAGACTGCTCGAAGAAGCGGCACAGCGGCTATATAAGGAGTGGTTTGTCGATCTCCACTTCCCCGGATATGAGGACACATCGATTGTTGACGGTGTGCCAGAGGGGTGGGAAAAGGTCGGATTGGCTACTATCGCACCCATTGCCACTGGGAAAAAAGATGCTAATTTCGGAACTCTCGACGGAAAGTATCTATTTTTCACCTGTGCACAGGAGCCTATTAAAGCCCCGTCTTATTCCTTTGATTGTGATGCTGTTATCCTTGCCGGTAACGGAGATTTCAATGTGAAACTGTATCGAGGTCAGTTTGAAGCGTATCAGCGGACATATGTTTTTTCTCCGTATGATAAGGATCATCTGTATCTTCTATATCACGCGGTCAGAGAAAGTATGCGGCAATTGTTCCAAGCGGCCAGAGGCTCGACAATTAAGTTTTTAACAAAACATATGTTAGAGGATATCTCGGTATATATACCAGAAGATTCGGTCCTTCAGGCATACAATGCTAATTGTGAAGTAATTCAGAAGAAAATCGAGTGTTTGAAAAAACAGATTATTTGTTCACAAGAGGCCCGTGATCGTCTGTTGCCCAAGCTGATGAGCTGCGAAATCGAAGTATAACAAAGTAAGGAGGAATAGGATTGTTTATTCCGACAAAAGAAAACTATACAGAAATGACCCCTACTGAATTTGAGCAGTATGCCATTTCAGTTCTTAAGGAACAATTTCAAAATAAAGAAATAGACAACTATTCCTTCACGCACAATGTACAAAAAGATGCTCATGATGGTTCTTATCAAATTGATGGCGAAATCAAGCTGTCTACCATGGGAGTAGATATTGTTATTCTTGTGGAGTGCAAACGATATAAAGGACCTGTCAAGCGGGAACACATTCAAGCACTATATGGCAAAATATGTTCTGTTGGTGCACATAAGGGTGTTTTTATCACGACATCATATTTTCAATCCGGTGCCCTGAAATACGCAAAAGAACATGGAATTGCTTTGATTTCTATAATAGACGGACAACTGCGCTATGAGGCCAGAAGTGAGGATTGGATCAGTAATCCTGTTATCCCTTCATGGGTGAATCACAAACCATTCTGCATGGCTATGCAAACACAAAAATCAGAAACGTCAGTTTCCATTTCGTACATAGATGATACAGACGCCCTTTATCGGTTCATTATTGAAAACAACGGTGGTGACAAAGCATGAGCTACGATTACTCTGAAAACATTCTTGTGCAGGAAAGCGCCGGAAACCTTCTCCGGGACGAGCTTGACTGGGATGTGAAATTTGCATATAACACGGAGGTGCTGGGCGATAACAGCACCTTCGGCAGGAAGTCGTACAAGGAGATTTTGCTTGTACGGTATTTCCGTGCTGCCCTAAAAAAGCTCAATCCGTGGATCACCGCCGATCAGCTGCTTGAGGCACAGGCTGTTTTGGAGAAGCGTCTTTCCACCTCGTCACTGCTCCAGATCAATGAAGAGAAGTATTTCCTGATCCGCGACGGCATCCCTGTAACGGTCAAGCGTCCGGACGGCAAAACGGAAACGAAGAAAGCCGCTGTGATCGATTTTCTGCACCCGGAAAACAACTACTTCCTTGCGGTCAAAGAGCTGAAGATACACGGTGACCTCTACCGCCGCCGCACGGACATTGTCGGCTTTGTAAACGGCCTGCCGCTCCTTTTCGTGGAATTAAAGAAAAACACCGTAGACGTGCAGAACGCTTACGATGACAACTATACGGATTATCAGGATACGATACCGCATCTGTTCTACTATAATGCATTTCTCATGCTCTCCAACGGCACCGAGGCCAAGGTCGGCACGCTGGGAAGCAAATATGAATTCTTCCATGAATGGAAGCGCCTTGATGAAAAAGAGCAAGGCAGCGTGGCTCTGGAAACTATGTTGCGTGGCATCTGCAAAAAGGAGAATTTCCTCGATCTGCTGGAGAACTTTATCCTCTATGATCACTCCGGCGGCAACACCGTAAAAATCCTTGCCCGTAACCATCAGTACCTTGGCGTCAACGAAGCGGTCAAGGCATACGAAGCGAGGAAGCTCAACGATGGCAAGCTGGGCGTGTTCTGGCACACCCAAGGCTCCGGCAAGAGCTATTCCATGGTATTCCTCGCGCAAAAGATCCGTCGCAAGTTTGCCGGGTCGCCCACCATCGTGGTACTGACCGACCGCGATGAGCTGAACAAGCAGATCAGCGACACCTTTGAAAACTGCGGTCTGCTTGGAAAAACGAAGGCTTCGCAGTTTATTGCTACAAGCGGCAGCGACCTTGTCACGAAGCTGAAAGGCAATCCAAGCTTTATTTTCACGCTGATACAGAAATTCAACAAGCCGGATGAAGCGCCGATCTACCCGGATCACGATATCATCATTATGTCAGATGAAGCGCATCGCAGTCAGTATGGTATCTTTGCCGACAATATGATGAAGCTGCTCCCGACAGCGGCTCGTATCGGATTTACCGGCACGCCGCTTCTGTCCAGCGACAATATCACAGCCCGTACATTCGGCGGCTATATCTCCGTTTACGACTTCAAACGCGCCGTTGAGGACGGTGCCACCGTTCCGCTGTATTATGAGAATCGCGGCGAAAAAATACTCGACCTTCACAATCCGGAAATCACAGACCGTATTCTCGACGCTATCGAGAACGCCGATATCGACGTCGATCAGCAGGATAAGCTGGAAGCGGAGTTCGCCAAGGAAATCCATCTGATGACGGCAGAGCCGCGTCTGAAATCTATCGCAAAGGATTTTGTCGGTCACTATTCCGATCTGTGGACAAGCGGCAAGGCCATGTTCGTTTGCCTGAACAAGGTCACCTGCGTCCGTATGTATAACTTCGTTCAGGAATACTGGAAAGAAGAAATAAAAGCCCTGAAAGCGAAGATCAAAACGGCCACACAGCAGGAGGCGCAGGAACTGGAGCGCAAGCTGAAGTGGATGCATGAAACCGAGATGGCCGTTGTCATAAGTCAGGAGCAGAACGAGATTCAGACCTTCAAAAAATGGGATCTGGATATCAAGTATCACCGGGCTAAGATGGAAAAGCGCGAACTGGACAAGGAATTCAAGGATTCGTCCAATCCTCTCCGGGTTGTGTTCGTCTGCGCCATGTGGCTCACCGGTTTTGATGTGAAGTGCCTTTCCTGCCTCTATCTGGACAAGCCTCTGAAGGCGCACACGCTGATGCAGACCATCGCCCGTGCCAACCGCGTGAATGAGGGAAAGAGCAACGGCCTGATTATCGATTATATCGGCATCGTAAAAGCGCTCCGTAAGGCGCTGGCAGATTACACGGCTAACATCAACACACCCGGCGGCGATCCGACCGTTGATAAAGATGAACTGATTGCCCGTATTCTTGATACCATCGAAAAAGCAAAGGTTTTCCTTCATGAGCGCGACTTTGAGCTTGCTGATCTGATAGCCGCAGTCGATTTTATGAAACTGTCGTTGCTTCAAACCGCCGCCAATGCTGTGTGCGGTACCATCGAGGATAAAAAGTCGTTCTCCACATACTCCACAGAACTGATCCGTCTGATGAAATACACGGACCGTGACGATATTACCGGCCCTACCCGGAAAGAGTATGAAGCCATTGCCGCAATCTATGCGGAATTGCAGAAAAAGCGCCGTCACGTGGACACAACCGATTTGATGGTGGAAATCAATTCTATCATCAGCGAGTATGTTGAAATAGACGATGTGCCGCTTATGGTCAAAGAAGAGCCGCGCCGGTTTGATATCAGCGCTATCGACTTTGATCTGCTGCGCCGGGAATTTGCGAAGGTGAAGAAAAAGAACCTTGTAATGAAGGATTTGGAGGAGTTGATTCAGCAGAAACTGGACCGCTTGCTTTTCAATAATCCTGACCGTATCAATTATTATGAGCGGTATCAACAGATCATCACGGATTATAACAGTGAGCAGGATCGCGCCACCATCGAGAAAACCTTTATGGATCTGATGGATCTGGCCAACAGCCTCGATAAAGAGGAGCAGCGGTATGTCCGCGAGGGCTTCGAGAGTGACGAGGAGCTTTCGCTGTACGATATGCTTTTCCGGGACGATCTTTCTAAAGCGGATATCAAGAAAATCAAGGAAGTGGCCGCAAGCCTTCTGAAGAAGATAAAGGCAAAGATTGCCGAGCTTGACCACTGGACAGATAAGCAGGAAACAAAGGCCGCCGTGGACAATCTGATCCGCGATACGCTCTGGGCTGAACTGCCGGAATGCTACGATGAGATATGCATTTCTGAATACCGCCAGCGTATTTACGAATATGTGTACACGCGGTACAGAGTGGCTGCGTAAAGGAGGAAACATGAGTAGTATTGTTATTGATTTACAGAATGAGATCACAGCTTCGGAATGTGATGTTGTTAAGATTCTTCGCCGCGCCCATGTGATTGCTGTAAAGTTGAGCTTAAAAGAATTCGATCAATGGATTTCTTATGAATTAAATGGTTATCCGAATCAAGATACTTGCCCCGATTATAGAAAAGTCCGCGGTGTATTGAAAGCCTTTAATCCATATCATGGTTGGATTCCCACACTAATACCGGATGGAGAATTAGAAAAAATGATATGTGAGAAAAGGGTGCCAAATTCCATCTCAGAGATCATTACTCTTTGTAAGACTGCCGAAAATGGGTTGATATCCGAATTTTCGGGTGAACAATTAGAGCTTTTTAATCGAATGTTCGATTCTCCCTTACCAATGAGATATGCTCTTCATATTTCAGGTGCTTCGGTAATGGATATTGTCGAAAAAGTTAAAAACACTATTTTGGAATGGACACTCAAACTCGAAGAAGAAGGCGTTCTCGGAGAAGGAATGCGGTTTAGCGATGAAGAAAAGCAAACGGCGAAGAATCTGCCCCAGACTGTCAACAATTATTATGGGGCAACGAATGTCATAAATGGTCCAAGTGAAGGTATGCAAATAGTTTCTGGAAACGAAAATGTGACTTTTTCGTATGATAAAGCAAGCACCGCCGTTTCGGAAATTGAAACTGCCATCTCTCAAGAACCACTTCAGATCGAAGACAAAGACGCTGCGTTGGAAATGCTATCGGAAATAAGAGATAAAATTTCTCAAGAAAAGAAGCCGAGCGTAATAAAGGCTTTACTGGTTGGTCTAAAAGACTTTCTGATTAATGCCGGCGGTAGCTTAGCGGCAGGTTTGATTCAAGCGAAGATTCAAGGTTTGTTCTAACAAAAGAAAAACGGCCACACCGGGAGCAATTCCCAATGTGACCGTTATTTCTTTGCCCCGCTTGAAGACGTCACTTAAAGCCTTTTCTGATAAATCCCTAAGTGAAGCCCCACAAGCAGGGGATTTTTAATTTGCTAATTTTTCGAAAAAGTACAAAAAAAGTGGGTTTTGTGGCTTTATTAAAGTATTTTTTCAATTTTGTTCCACGTGGAACAAATGTTAATAACTTTTTTGTGCGTAAAAATACACCCTCTGTAGAGGGTGTATTTTTTTGATGTATGAATATAAATGAAAAGTAGATTAAGTTAAATACCCGTTAACAAAAGCGGAGCCAGACATTAGTTTGCCGTTTTCTGGCGCAACAGTTAATAATTCTATTGCAGAGTCAGCGCAGCCGATAATTAGTTGTTTTGTTTTGGCAATTTCACCTGGTTTAAGCCCATTGTTAGGCACAATTTTTGCTTTTAGAATTTTAACCGTTTTACCGCCAATTTGAGCTCTGGCAACAGGCCAAATATCTAGACCGCGTATTAAATTAAAAACCTCTTGTGCAGGTTTAGAAAAATCTAAATAACCCATCTCTTTAGTTATTTTTGGTGCAAATGTTGCTTGCGCGTGGTTTTGTGGTTTAGCTTTAAAATCTGGCTTTGTTAGCAGTTCAAGCCCTTCTAGCAATGCACTGGCGCCAAGTGTTGCCAGTTTTGCAAACAGCGTTTTTGCAGAATCGTTATCTGCTATTTTTATGGATTTTTGGTTCACTATAGCTCCGGCGTCTAATTTTTCTTCCATGAACATTATGGTAATACCGGTTTCGGGCTCACCATTTATCAAGCTCCACTGAATTGGAGCCGCGCCACGATATTTTGGCAGCAGTGATGCGTGAACATTAATACAACCGAATTTTGGCAGCTCTAATATCTGTTTGGGCAAAAGCACACCATAAGCGGCTACAACAATCACATCTGGCTGCAAGGTTTTAAGCTGGTTTAACGTTTCTTCTGATTTTAGGGTAGAAGGGCAGAACACCGGTATTTTATGCTGTTGTGCCAGCATTTTAACGGGAGAAGGGGTGAGAATTAATTTACGGCCAACTGGTTTATCTGGCTGGGTGAGCACCGCGAGTATATGGTGTTTGCTGGTAAGCAAACTGGCTAAAATTACAGCTGCAAATTCAGGGGTGCCCATAAAAACTATATTCATCTTAAAGCTACCTCATTATAATTAAAAAATGGACCAAAAACAAGCAAAAATCACGCTTTTTGTTCTAAATCGAAAGCAATATCTTTAAATAATTTACCCACCAGGTGGTCGGTTTCATGGCAGGCAATTCTTGCATCTAAACCCTTCATAACCAGTTTAAATTCTTTGCCGGTTCTATCTTGAGCTACAATTTCAATCTCTTCTGGCCGCTTAACCTTGCCAAATAACCCCGGGCAAGAAAGGCAACCTTCGGTATCTATTACCTCGCCTTGGGTTTTTGTTATTTTGGGGTTAATAAATTCCAGGCGTTTATCTTCATTATGAAGCACAAAAACTCGCTTTCTTATACCAACTTGGTTTGCGGCCAGCCCCACACCTTGCGCTTTATCTAGTGTTTGGTGCATATCGTCTAACAGTTCCGCTAAACGTGCGTCAAAATGCTCAACATTGCGGCAGATGACCCTTAAAACAGCATCTTTTTCGTTAAATATTTTACGCTCTGCCATAAAAATCTTTCCTTTCTTAATCTTAAATTTTAAATATTAATTATCTATTTTAGTATATCGCAACAGCATCGTAAAGTCAAGCGAAATGTACATTCGAATTTAATTCCATATTTTTACCATTTTTGTTATATTTTGCACATACATTTTCGAAAAATAATAAAAATTTTCTAAAAAACGTTAAAGTTTTAAAATTTGCAGACGATATCTAATTTAGATGGGATTCATCTAATAAAAAAAATCAAGTAAATATTAATGAAGGAGTGCTTTATATGGCTATTAGATCAACAAATTTTGATGCAGCTTCCCTCGCATCGTTGAGGCATGCAAAAAGAGTGCAAATAAATGCTGCACATGCACAAACACAAATGAAAACAGGCAAAAGAATTACATCTGTTAAAGATGATGCTTCTGGTTCTGCAATTGCAGCAACTTTAAAATCAAGGAATGTTGGCGCAAGTGAAGGTGAGCGCAACCTGCGAGAAGCAGCTGCAGCATTGGGTATTGCAGAGTCTGCTATGAATATTCTGGCAGATAAGTTGAATAATTTAAAGGCTTTGGGAATTAGAGCTTATACGGCTTTAAAAGTAACCACAAACCGTACTTTGATTAAGGTGGAAATATCTAGAATTAAAGAAAGCATGAAAGATACTATAGACACAGCTGAATATAATGGTAGAAAGTTATTAACTGGTGGTATAAACAATGCAGCAGTGGACTATGGTATAGATAAAATAACCTTTTCTATCCAAAATTGTGCTATTACCCAACTTGGTATTACAAATGCACTAAATATAACTGATGGGAATTTATCTGCAATACATGTAAGGCGTATAAGCGCTTTTGTTAGTATTATAAATACAGCAATTACACGTCTTAGCACGTTAAGAGGTAATTTGGGTGCAACTCAAGTTTTAGTGGATTCTGCTATTGAGTCTACACAGGCTAATATAGATAAGACTGAAGAAGCACGTTCTACAATAGAAGATATAGATTCTTTGGAAGCTCAGGTGAACGCAACCACAGCTCAAAGCCAAATGAATTTAGCTCTGCAGGCATTCTTGCTTTCTATGCAAGATAACTTTAAAAATGCAAGCACGGGTATGCAAACAATGCAGTTACTTATGCAGTCATAAGTTATTAAGCAAAGCAATTAAAAAAGTTAAAATTTTAAGTGCAGTGATCAGAAATGATTACTGCACTTTTATTATTAATTAAGGCTCCCCTAAAATTTTGAGGGAGCCTTTTATTTTGAAGTTTTTTATTCTGTAGCTGTGCCACCATAGTAATCGTACCAGCATTTGGGCATTAATGGGCGGCTTGCAGTTTCTGCTTTTTCTACGTTGCAATCTTCTGGTTCATCTGGTCTGAGTTTACGGGCAACTACAACAAGCCTTAATTTGCCAGAAGCTAGTTCGTATGTGCAGGTAGAAAGAGTTAAAAATTCATCGTCTTCAGCAACGTCTACAGCGGTTTTTATTAGTGAACGCTTTTGTGCCTGCTCAAGAAAGGTTTCAAAACCGTCATCTTCGTTTATATATTTAACGTATTGGAATTCTGATGCGTCTTCGCCGTCCATAATGAAAACAGAGAAAATCTTCCATTTATTTTCTTCGAACAAAGTATCGAAATTAATTATAGGGTGATCTTTATAAAATTGCAGCGCTTTAGAAGCTGAATTGGAGCAATATCTGTCAAATTTATTATAATGTTTTAAAAGCCCAAACATGGCATCTTCTGCGCCCATGTTATGGCCATAGATGACAACGTTTTTACTAAGAGGGTTTATGCTTGATTTATAGTCAACGAACGGCAGGCCGTAAAGGTTATATTTTTTATCTATTCCTTTACGAATATAAAATTCATTTTTAACATCGTCTTTTGCTTTAAATACCGGATAATCTAAAGAAGTGTTTTCTATTTTAATCCAGCCGACCACATCTTGGTTCTGTTTATATATATTTTTAATACGCGGATCATCACGGTATTCTTTGGAGTAACCGTCTACCTCTAGGTTAGAAAGTGAATTGGATTCGGCAACTGAAGCAGTGATTTTATTTTTATCTATATTTTTTGAAATTTGATGGTAAATGAGGTAAGATGCGGAAATTATAAAGGTTACGGTTGCAATTAACAATATAAATTTTCTGATTTTATTAGCCATATTCTACTCCATTTTTATTATTCTTAAATTTTATCATCTATATAACTTTCTTGAGTGTAAGCCTCAAAAATGTCGCCTTCTTTGATGTCGGCAAATTTCTCTAGTAAAATTCCGCACTCAAAGCCTTCTAGCACTTCTTTTACATTATCTTTCTGCCGTTTAAGAGAAGCGATTGTATCATCGGCCACAATAATGCCGTCTCTAACCACTCTGATTTTTGAGTTTCTTGTAACTTTGCCAGAAGACACCTTGCATCCAGCAACTGTGCCAACACTGGAAATTTTATAGACCATCTGCACCAAAACAGACCCTTGTTCAACATCACGTGTTTTTGGAGTGAGTAACCCGCGCATTGCATCTTTAATTTCGTTGATGGCATCGTATATCACGCGGTAGAAACGCACGTCAACTTCGCTTTTGCTTTGCATCTCTTGTGCAATTGCATCGGATCTTACATTAAACCCGATGATGATAGCATGGGAAGCTTCGGCAAGCATAATATCTGATTTGTTTACTGCACCTACCGCACCGTGGATTACTTTAACCCGTACTTCTGACCCGGAGAGTTTTTCTAGTGATTGTTTTAGTGCCTCCACAGAACCTTGAACGTCCGCTTTGATGATTATGTTTAAAGTTTTCATTTCACCGCTTGCAATATGGTCAAAGAGGTTATCTAATGTGATTTTTTGGTATTGCTTGAACTGCTCTTCTTTTTGGCCGGTTTTGCGTTTTTCTGCAAGCTCTTTAGCTAATTTTTCATCTTCAACCACATTAAATATGTCGCCCGCAGAAGGGGTTTCGGAAAGACCTGTTACCTCAACAGGGGTGGAAGGACCGGCTTGTTTAATTTTTGCACCGCTATCGTTATAAATGGTGCGGATTTTGCCCACTGCGGTGCCGGCAATAACCATATCACCGACCTTTAAAGTACCGTTTTGAACGAGCAATGTGGCTAAAGGTCCTTTGCCTTTATCTAGCTTTGCTTCAATTATTGCACCGCTAGCTTTAGCTTTTGGATTTGCTTTAAGATCTTTGAGCTCTGCAACCAGCAAAACCATATCTAGCAGGGTATCTATGTTTTGATGCGATTTAGCGGAAACTGGCACACAGATTGTCTCGCCACCCCATTCTTCGGGGACGAGGTCGTATTCTGTTAGTTCTTGTTTTATTTTTTCTACATCTGCTTCAGGTTTATCTATTTTATTAATAGCCACAATAATTGTAACTCCAGCGGCCTTTGCATGGTTTATGGCTTCAACTGTTTGGGGCATAATACCGTCATCTGCTGCAACTACCAAGATTGCAATATCTGTAACCTGAGCGCCTCTTGCACGCATGGCAGTGAATGCTTCGTGGCCAGGGGTATCTAAAAAGGTGATATAACTATCTTTTACTGGCACGCGGTAAGCAGCAACATGTTGAGTAATTCCACCTGCTTCTCCAGCGCTAACAGCAGTGTTTTTAATAGCGTCTAGCAATGATGTTTTTCCGTGGTCAACGTGGCCCATAACCACAACCACAGGGCTTCTTGGCATTAGATCCTCTGGGTTATCTGGTTCTGCTTCGAACAAACGTTCTTCGATGGTTACCACAACTTCTTTTTCTACATTAAAACCCAGCTCTTCTGCCACAATAGCAGCGGTATCGTAATCTATGGTTTGTGTGATATTTGCCATAACACCCAAAGAGATGAGTTTTTTTATCACTTCTGATGAGGTGACTTTGAGTTTTAAAGCAAGATCGTTGACTACGATTTCTTCTGGGATTAACACTTTAAGGTTCTGGCGCCTTTTACGTTCCAATTCCATTTTCTCTTGAGCGTTCATTCGTTCCAGGTTCTTTTTAGAGCCGCGCCCTTTGTTATATTTAGAGCCGAGTTTTTGTTTGTTTGTAAAGCGGTCGTTATTTGGATTTTGGACCATTTTTTCGTAGCGTTCGTTATATTTATCTAAATTAACGTTAACTGCCCGCATTTCTACAGTAACTTTTCCTTTTTGAGGAGCTACTGAAGTTTTTGGTTTCTCTTTATTTTTAGGGGTACTATTTTTATTTTCTGATTGTGGTGTTTTGTGGTGGTGATCTCTTTCTGGTTGATTTTCTTTTTTGGGCGCCGCGGGTTTTAGTGGGGCTGAAGTATAAGCGTTTAAATTTGGTACCTGGTTATTTTGGGTAAAATATTCAAATAAAATATTTAATTCGTCTTCTGTTAATGATGTCATATGTTTTTTATCAACATCAAAATATTTTTTAACTATAGCAATAATCTCTTTGTTTGGCACATCAAGATCTTTGGCTAGTTCGTAAATTCTATATTTTATTAGCATATTACTCCTCCTTATTTATTTTGTTTACAATCAAGCTATTAATTTCTTTTGCAAAACCTTCATCTGTTAGTGCAATAATTCCAACCCGTTTTCCCAGCCATTCTAAGAAATTTTCTGGTGATATAGGTATTAATTTATAATTAACCGAAGCTAGCTGTGCTTTGCGAATTATAGCATATTTTGTTCCGTTAGAAAGAGTGTTAGAAACTAATAGCAGTTTTGTTTTATGATTAGTTATTACTTTTTTAGCAGCGTCAAAGCCCAAATACAAGTTACCAGCCTTTGCTGCTATGGAAATTAGATTTTTGAACCTTTTTACATCTTTGATTTCGGATTCTATAAAGTCGTCTTTGTTCAACTTAAAAACACCCTTTCTTAACAAACTACTGTTCGGTTCAATTATAGGCTTCGGAGGCGATCAATAAATTTTCGAATATATTGTCATCCGCTTTGCACTTTAGAGCTCGGTCAAAAGCCCGAATTTTTTGCGCTTTTTTTATACATTCTTTATTACAGCAAACGTAAGCTCCGCGACCAAAAGCTTTAAATTTGTGGTCTAATATTAGTTTATTATTTTTATCTTGCGCTACACGTAACATGTTTGCTTTCTCTTTTTTTATACGGCAGGCCACACACATTCTTTGAAGCTTTTTGCTCATACGCTCTCCTTATTATTTTGAATTAATTCGCTTTCTTCTTGGGAAGAAAATTCTTTTTGAATTTCGGGCTCGTATTTTTTTATCTCTATTTTATAGCCAGTGAGCTTAGCAACAAGCCTTGCGTTTTGCCCTTTATGCCCAATGGCTAAAGAAATTTGCGATGGAGCGACAAATATTTCACAACACTTATTTTCAGCATCGGTAATATTAATTTCTTCTGCCACGGCGGGGAGCAACGCTGATTTTATAAACTCAACTGGTTGCTCGTGATATTTTATTATATCTATTTTTTCTCCTGGAATTTGCTTTAAAATTTGATTGATTCGAGCACCTTTTTGACCGATACAAGTTCCCACAGCATCAACGTTAGGGTTTTTGCTCCTCACGGCAATTTTGGTTCGGTAGCCAGCTTCACGAGCTACAGCCATAATTTCTACCACACCATTTGCAATCTCTGGGATTTCTATTTCGAATAGTTTTTTTATAAAATCTACACTTGTTCTAGAAATCATTATTTTAGGGCCTTTTTCGGTCTTTATAACTTCAGAAACATAGATTTTAACTAAATCGCCTTCTTTAAGCTCTTCTTCTGGTAGCTGTTCGGAGGCAGGTAAAATGGTTTCGTAGTCACCGATTTTAGCGACAATAAAATTATTTAAAGTGCTTTCTACCTTATGAATGGGTACAGTTAGCAATTGGCCTTCTTTATCTTTTAAAGCTAAATATAGTTTTTCACGTTCGGCTTCTCTAATTCCTTGTTTAATTACTTGTTTAGCACCTTGAGCTGCTATTCTACCTACTTTTTTAGTATCTACTTTAATTCTAATTGTGTCGCCTGGCATTGCGTGTTTAGAAATAAGCCTGGCTTGATCTAACGAGATTTCGTTAGCCGGTTCGCAGACTTCTTCAACCACAAGCTTGCCCACTTCTATATTAAATTCAGAACTAGCATCATTTATTGTTACAAAAACATTTTCGGCACCGCCAAATTCTTTTTTTGCAACCAGTGCCATTGCAGTTTTAACTTTTTCTATTAAGCAGTTAAGCTCAATATTTTTTTCTTTGCTGAGTTCTCTTAAAGCGTCAAAGAATTCATTCTCGTTCATTTTAATTTCCTTTCTGGCAATTTTATTTATAAGTTTTAAAATGCAAAGTCAAAATAGAGTTTTATTTTAATTATATTTTTAGCCTCGATAATCTGTATTTTGTTATCTACTTTTAATGTAAGCTCATCTTTTGTTGCAGAGACCAGTGTGCCAACCTGCGTTAAAGTGGTTTGCGGTGGCTGCGAAATCTTTACCGAAACAAGTTGCCCGGTGTATTTTTTAAAATGCCACGGTTGGGTTAACTCGCGTTCCACACCGGGAGAAGATACTTCTAAAAGATAGCTATGTTCAATTAAGTCTTTTTCATCTAATAATTGGCTTAACTTTCTGCTGAATTGTTCGCAATCATCTAAAGATATGCCACCTTCTAATTTATCTAAAAATACTCTTAAATACCACAAACTGCCTTCTTTTTCAAAGGAAATGTTCCAAATTTGCAAGCCGGCTTCTTGGGCAAGTGGCTCTGCTATTTTTGCCACTTTTTCGGCTGTGGGGTTCATATTTTTAAAAATCATAAGGGTCACCTTTATGTTTATATTTAACAAAACCAAGGAGTGAGATAATATCCCACTCCAGTTTGGCTCAACTATATCTTGTAAATCATTATATCATATAATTTTTAAAAATGCAAATTTCAATTAATTTTTCTCTATTGCCCAAATACTAATGTAAAAATCTTTGTTAATTTCGATAATGTTTGACGGAATTTTAAGCTCATGATACAATTTTGATGTAACTATAGGCAAGCAAACTATAGGCAAGCAAATTGGCGCTTGTGGAGGTGAATGTTTGGCTAACGTTATAACGGGTGTCAGAATTATATGCAGCGTTGCATTGCTGTTTTGTACGCCACTTTCTGGCATGTTTTATGTGTTATATTTAACTGCAGGGCTTACAGATATGGCGGATGGCACGATTGCAAGAAGAACAAGTAGCATTAGTGAATTTGGCACGAAATTAGATACATTTGCCGATTTTGTTTTTATTGTAGTATGTTTGATCAAGTTGATTCCTATAATGGGTATGCCAAGCTGGATTTATATATGGATTGGTATAATTGCACTTATTAAAGTAATTAATATTGTTTGCGGCTATATTGTACAAAAAAAGTTTATTGTGGTTCATACTGTTATGAACAGAATCGCAGGGCTGCTATTGTTTTTATTTCCACTAACGTTATCGATACTTGATTTAAAATATAGTGCAGTAATTGTTTGTGCAGTTGTAACAATTGCAGCGGTGCACGAAGGATACTATATTATTAAAGCGGAAAACATTTATAAATAGAAAAGCACCAGCTTTTTTGTACGGTTTAGTTTTTTTAGAATGATTTTAGCTAACTTTAGTTTGGCACAAAAAATAACTGAGAATATTTTTTGCTATTGCTATTTTGCAAAAAACTTGACATGTGGCATGCCGTATGATATAATACAAAATGTAAATAACTTCCAAAGAAAGCTGGTGCCGTAATAATATGGCTTAAATATCCCGCAGAGGAAGAGCAAATTAAATACCCAAGGCTTTTTGCCGGCAAGTTTTGCTTTGTTTCTTCTTAAGATTAGTGGGAACGAAGTTATTTTTATACCTAAATTAGGGAGGTGAAGCAAACATTGCCAAGTGAAAAAACTATAGCAAAAAAGAAGCAGATTGTTGAAGCTTTAGCCAGCAAAATTGCAGAGGCAACTGCCGGAGTGGTGGTAGATTACAAGGGAATTACTGTTGAAGAAGATACCAAATTAAGGGCAGAGATGCGTGAAGCAAACGTTGAATATTTTGTGGCTAAAAATACTTTGCTCAAACTTGCAACTAAAGATACCGAGCTTGCTGGTTTAAGCGAAGTTTTAGAAGGTACTACATCTGTGGCGGTTTGCAAAAACGATTATGTTGCCGCAGCTAAGATAGTTGCCAAATATGCCGAGGAATTAGGGGAACGCTTTAATATAAAAGCGGGCTTTGCAGATGGTAAAGTGCTTTCTGTGGCAGAGGTTAATGCATTTGCAAAATTGCCAAGCAGAGAAGAACTTGTTGCCAGCGCTTTGCGTGGACTCAATGCTCCGATTTCTGGCTTTGCAAATGTGCTCAATGCTAACCTTAGAGGTTTGGTTGTGGCGCTTAATGCAATTGCCGAAAAGAAGAGCGCATAGAATTAAAATTTAAATAATAAGATTAAAATAAAGAAAGGAGAGTTAACAACATAAAAATTAGTTGTTAACGAATGAAAATTATGGCTTCAGAAAAAGTTACAAAATTAATAGAAGATGTGAAAGGTTTAACAGTGCTTGAACTTTCTGAATTAGTTAAAGCATTAGAAGAAGAATTCGGTGTTTCTGCCGCTGCTCCTGTTGCAGTTGCTGCAGCTCCTGGTGCTGCTGCTCCGGCAGAAGAAAAATCTGAATTCAATGTGGTTTTGGCCTCTGCAGGTGAAAACAAGATGGCTGTTATTAAGCTAGTTAAAGAGATAACCGGCCTTGGCTTAAAAGAATCTAAAGAACTTGTTGAGGGTGCTCCAAAGCCAGTTAAAGAAAACGTAGCAAAGGCAGAAGCAGAAGAAATGAAAGCAAAATTCGAAGCTGCTGGTGCTGTTGTTGAACTTAAGTAGTGTTAAAAGCACAATAAAATAGAAGAAGACCATAGCAATTAGCTATGGTCTTCTTCTATTTTATTTTTAAAATAATTTGCAAATCACGCTCAAGACAAAAACAACATGTAAAAAAATAGACGAAATAATATAAAATGGTAATGAGAAAAATGCTTTGTCATTTTTTTTATAACATTTAATTTTTTTTATTAAATCTTCCAGCAACCACCAAAGCGTAACCAAGAAAAAAGTAGATTTTTCCCTCATAGCAAAAATTATATTGCCGCAGCAAAGCACAAAACTCATTTCGGCCGCTAAAAAGTTTTTTAATTTGTTTTTATCCATTAAATTTTGTATTCCTTGCGCAAAACTGCTGGATTTGTGGGATATGCTATGTTAATTCCCGCCGGGTCTAAACGCTGTTTTGACGCAATTGTGAGACAAACACACAATTCGCCGTCCGCGCCCGCAACTGTCGCGGCTTTTTTGCTGCCGGTTTTCATATAAGTTTCCACTCCGACACCAATCGAGACAGCGTTTTCGACATCGTGCAGCGTTTGCCTAGGATGCTCTTTGTCATATTTATGCCTGTTCATCTTCTTCCTCCGCTTTAATTTCCTCTTTGCGCTCATCAATTAAACGTTGGTGTGACTGATCAAATTTTTCATCAGTTTTTCGTTCGGACCAACTTTTTCCTGATTTTAAGCCATAAAGCTGATATTTTATTAAACCAATGAAAATATTTTTTATGCGGCTGTAATAACAAAGCATTTGCCAAAATTTCAAGTGGAATAAAAATGCCTTTTACATAAGGCTCAAATGGTTTGCCCTTCCAAATTTGGTAGTAAAAACTAAAAACAAAAATTACACAATAAGCAATAAAACCTTTTGCTAAAAAAATGAAAATGTTTTTTAATTTTTGTTTTGACATAATCTCACCTTTTTTTAAAAAAGTTCCATGTCGTCGTCATAAATGCGAGGATCCTGTGTTCCAAAATCTAAAATTTTTTCAACGACTTTAGACGCTAAACTTTTGCCACTTTCTGTTGTGGCACAATAAGCTTTGGCTGCCAGGCCAGCCCCGGGAATGCCAGACATCGATGCTGTTTTGCCAACAATTTGGCCGCCGATAAAACGCCCCGGTGCGCTTTGTGAAAATTGAACGTTAGCTTCGTGCGCAGATTTTAGCATTGCATCGACTTCCTCCGGTGAATGTGGCTTCGGGTCAAAATCTGCTTGTTTTGGCTTTGGCTGTTTTGCTTTTGCGATTTCTTCAGGCGAGGCTTGATATACAATTTCTCGTTTAAAAAATGTGCCGGTGGGATAACTAACGCCCGGCTCCATTTTTTTAGGAGCTATTGGAACTTGCTTTGGTACAACTTTTCCATGTTCGATAACATTAACTGTTTTTGTTTTTGGTGGTGGTGCTGGTTTATAAGTGCCAGCGCTTACCGTTGACTTTGGCTTGCCAAAATCGACCTTGTCCACATTTTTGGGTTTTGATGTAACTGGCGGTGCTGATTTTTTAGTACCGCTGCTACTTGATGTTTTACTACTCCCACTAGATTTTGAACTACTGCTTGTACTTGCTTTTGCAATTGTTTTTGTTTGCGTTGTTTTGCTGCTACTAACTTTAGATACCTTTGGGGGTATAGAATTCACTCCTTATTTTTTTATTGATTTTTATTATATCATATTGTTACATTTTTAGCAAGTTTTTTACAAAAATATTATTGATATATTTCAAAAAAACCTAGCTTGACAGAGTGTTAAAAAACGGTTATAATTAAAATGATATGTGTTTTTTCTAAAAACTAGTTTACATTTTTACGAGTTGATTTGATTTTCTTAACAATAGTTTTCAAATCGCTACCAGCCAAACTCCAACCGGGGGGGTAAAATCCAAAAATTTATTGTAAAGGTTATAGTTGGGAGCGATAGATATAAAATTTAAAATAGCAAGAAAGGAAAATATGTTTATGATTAAAAAAATTGCAATTTTATCGTCGGCTGTTGTGTGTTTATCTTTAACCGGTTGTGGAGTTTCTAATTCAAATAAGGCAGAAGAAAATGTGCAAGAAAGTGATGTTGTTGAAGAAACTAATAAAGATGTTGCTACAATTAAGCCTGGTTTGTGGTTTAGCCCATCTGAAGAAAGATATTTTTTATTTTACAAAGACAAAAGCAACAATAACCCTGGCGTGCTTAATGAGAATTTAGGCGTTACAAGAGATCTGCAATATGGTATGGGTCTTGGTTTCCAATATACTCTTAACGGTGCTGATGCAGATTTTTCATTTGGTGGTGTGGATGAACATTCACCGGCAAGTGTTACTTTTAACGGAGATAATGTAATAAATATTGAGTGGAAGAATGATGATGGTTCTAATGAGTCTACAGAAACATTAGTATATGTTTCTGAAATGTCTTTAGAAGAATTTAGTGGCTCTTATACTAATAAAGAAATCTATGATCAAGTCTCTGAACACTATGGCACAGAGGTTAATTCACAGGCTTCTGCTGCTCCTTCATATATTACTTTAACAACTTGGGGCAAAACAGTTACAGCTAAATTTGTTAAATCTACAGAAGACCCGGACTTTGATAATGTTTTAGCTACTTACACAATAGATAGGTTTACAGGCAGGGGGCAAGTTGTAATTTCTCAAGGAGAAAAAGAACCTATAACTAAAGAAGTAGAGCTGAAAAAGTAGAATAAATAATATTGATGCAAATTTATTTGCATCAATATGGGGGTGTAGCTCACTTGGGAGAGCGCTTGAATGGCATTCAAGAGGTAGTCGGTTCGATCCCGATCATCTCCACCAAATAACTAAAAGAGGTACCTATATAAGTACCTCTTTTTTATATAGTAAATAATTTTATTTATATAGTAAATAATTTTATTTGAGACCAAGCGTTAACTAGCTGTGGCAGAGACCAGGCAGCATTTGCAGAGCTTGTGGAAGGCAGGTAAATTGCTGCACGGTTTACGTGAGGTAAAATCAACTTTTTATACTGCCAAGCAGCAGTTCTACCGTTTACGAATATCTGCTTTATATTACAGCTATTTAAAATCACACTGATATCGTTAGCCTTTACATTGTTTATAGAGGAATCGGAACTGCCGCAAACATTGCAAGAGGCGATTACATCCCACAACGCAATATGATTTTGCAGCAAAAAGCTTTTTTTATCTTTTATTGAAGCTTGTGATAGATTGCTGCTGTGCTCAAAAACAGTGGTTAAAACCTGCCAAAAACGATTTTGAGGATGGCCATAAAAAAACATAGTTTCCCGTGATTTTATTGATGGGAAACTGCCAAGAATTAATATACTAGAATTTTGGTTGTAAACGGGCAAAATGGGATGAGTTATAATGTTTGGCATAAAACCCTCTAAAGTAAAAAAGTTTAAATAATAAAAATTGGCGGAGCGGGTGGGATTCGAACCCACGTGAGGTTGCCCTCAAACTGATTTCGAGTCAGCCCCGTTATGACCACTTCGATACCGCTCCATGTTAGCTATAAATATAATACATTATAATACAATTAATTTCAAGATACTTTTTTAAAAATGATAATTATTTTTTAGTGTATTAATGTATCACAAATCAATAAATAAAAAATCTTAAAGATTAATATTTAATTAAGGGGTAGCATTTTATAATATTTTAATATATAATATTAAATATGAAGTTCTATTATAAAACATAAAGCAAATAAATTAAGGAGGCCATGATTTTGGAAACTCCGAATCAAGACAATATGGCAATTAAAATGGTGGGCATATATAAATATTTTGGGCCTTATTGTGCTTTGAACAATGTTAACTTAAATGTAAAAAAAGGTACAATGCATGCAATATTGGGCGAAAACGGCGCGGGCAAGTCCACTTTAATGAATATTTTATACGGAATGTCTAAACCAGATGCGGGTCAAATATTTATTAACGGCAAATTGCTAGATATTAAACATCCTAAAACTGCTATTGAAAATAAAATTGGCATGGTTCATCAGCATTTTATGTTGGTTCCAACGTTTACTGTGGCACAAAATATTATGCTGGGTAAAGAATTAACTAAACCCTTTGGCGTTTTAGATTTTAAAAAAGCTAATCGTGTAATTGAAGAGCTTTCGGGAAAATATAATCTTTTAATAGATACCAAGAAGAAAATAGAAAACATGTCAGTTGGGATGCAGCAACGTGTAGAGATTCTTAAGGCGCTTTATCGCGAAGCAGAAATTTTAATTTTAGATGAGCCAACGGCAGTGCTAACTCCGCAAGAAGTAAAAGATTTGATGTTCACATTACAAGCTCTGGTGCGGCATGGCAAAACAGTTGTTATTATTACGCATAAATTAAACGAGATTAAACAGGTCTGTGATTTTTGTACCATCATCCGGCGCGGCAAAAATATTGATTCAGTAAACGTTAATGATTATTCTGAACAACAGTTAGCTTCTATGATGGTTGGCTATGATATGGATTTAAAAATAAATAAAACAAAGGCAACTCCTAAAGATGTGGTTTTTGAGATTGATAATTTAACGGTGCTAGATAACCGCGGCATAAAAAAAGTTAACAACCTTTCTTTAAAGATAAGAAGCGGAGAAGTTTTAGGAATTGCCGGAGTTGACGACAATGGCCAACGTGAACTTGTAGAAGCAATTACATCTTTAAAAAAGGTTAATTCAGGCACAATTAAAATAAACGGGCAAGAAATTCAAAACACAACGCCGCAAAATGTAATAGCTTCTGGTATAGCTACAATCCCAGAAGATAGGCATAAAGAAGGCCTGGTTATGAATTTTTCGGTAATGGAAAATTTATTACTTAAAAAATATAAAAAAAGACCACTCTCTAAATATGGTAAACTTAATAAACAAGAAATAAATAATTTTGCAAATAGCTTAATTGAAAAATTTGATATTAGGCCGCCAGAATGCAAAAAAAGGTTAGTAAGAAAGCTTTCGGGTGGGAACCAACAAAAGCTAGTTATTGCCAGAGAAGTTAGTGAAGACCCAGACCTTTTAGTAGCGGTGCAGCCCACACGTGGTTTAGATGTAGGTGCAATGGAATATGTGCATAAAGAGCTTTTAAAGCAGCGTGATCTTGGCAAGGCGATCCTTTTAATTTCGCTAGATTTAAATGAGATTATTGACGTAGCAGATAAAATTGCAGTAATTTATAACGGGAATATTGTAAAAACACTCGAATCAACAGCAACGAACGAAAATGAAATAGGGATTTTAATGGCTGGCGGAGGTAAGTGATGAGTAAAAGATATAAAAAATTTTTTTCTAAACCTTATTTTTCTATCTTGTTTGCAATAATTTTAGGCTTTTTTGTGGGCGGAATATTTTTATATTGTTGTAATTATAATCCAATTGCTTCTTATGGAGCACTTTTTAGAGGTGCGTTTTCTAAACCAAAATATATTTTAGATGTTTTTATTCAGAGCACACCTATAATTTTAACCGGGCTTTCGGTTGCATTTGCTTTTAAAAGTGGTTTGTTTAATATTGGTGCAGAAGGGCAATATATTATGGGTGTGGTGGTAGCTACTATTTTAGGCACGCAGATTAAGTTGCCGCCGGTTATTCACTTTTTGTTTATTTTGTTTATGGCAATGTTAGTTTCTGGTCTTTGGGGAGCAATAGCCGGCTTTTTAAAGGCTAAGTTTGGAATTAATGAAGTAGTTACCTCTATTATGCTTAACTGGATTGCGTTTTATTTTTATAGATATATTCTTTTTAAACCATGGATTAAAGTAAAGGGATTAGCTGTTTCTAAAGCAATTTGCGAATCAGCACGCGGTACTTTGTTTAAAACAAATATTAATATTGGCTTTTTTGTTGCAGTGATTGCAGTTTTAGTAATTCATTATCTGCTTTATAAAACAACAAAAGGCTTTGAATTTAGAGCTGTGGGGCAAAACCCAGAAGCTGCGCGTTTTGTTGGCATTAACGTTAAAAGCAATACAATAATCTCTATGTTCATTGCGGGTGCAATTGCAGGTCTTTCTGGTGCATTGCGGTTAACCTGTTCAGAATTTAGAATGACCAATTTGGCGGAGTTTGAAGGCTACGGTCTTAAGGGCATATATGTAGCATTAGTGGCAGATTGCTCGCCAATAGGGTGTGTTTTTTCTGGCTTATTTTTTAGCGCAATAAGAAGTGGGAGTATTTCAATGCAGATTGATTTAAAAACACCGTGCGAAATTATTAATATTATTACAGGGCTTATTGTATTTTTTATCTCAATTTCAGTAGTTTACCGTAGGCTGATTGCTAAAATTAGTAAAACAAGGCAGGAGAAGATACATGAATAATATTATTTTAATTTTAACGGGCACTTTAATGCATGCAACACCGTTGCTGTTTGCAGCTTTGGGCGGTGTTATATCCGAAAGTTCTGGAGTGATGAATATTGCACTAGAGGGTGTTATGACCTTTGGGGCTTTTACTGGGGCAGCGGTTGCTTATGTTACTAATAATGCGTGGTTAGGCTTTTTTATGGCAGGGCTTGCAGGAGCGCTTTTAATTTCTTTGCATGCTATTGCTAGCATTACTTTTAGAGCAGATCAAACAATTTCGGGCACAGCAATAAATTTTTTGGGGCCGGGGCTTAGTCTTTTGCTGGCAAAAAAAATGTTTAATGGTTCTGCACTTTCTCCCACTGCACCTAAGCTGCCAATACTAATTACTAAAAGTTTAACAGAAAAATGGCGTGGCACACCATTAGAAAATTTAAATATTAGTGTAGGCGTAGTTATTGCATTTGCTTTAGTTGTGCTTATTTGGTTTTTGTTCTACCGTACTAAATGGGGTCTTAGAATTTTGGCGACAGGGCAACACCCTGCTGCGGTGGACACTTTAGGCGTTAATGTTTATGTTATGAGATATATTTGTGTAATTTGCTCTGGTGTGCTAGCTGGTTTTGGAGGTGCTTTCATGTCACTTTCTGTAACAAGCTCATTTTCTCCGAGCACAGTTTGCGGGCAAGGGTTTATTGCACTTGCCGCGGTGATTTTTGGAAAATGGACACCTCATGGAGTAATGTTTAGCTGCCTGCTGTTTGGTTTTGCAAAAGAATGTACTACAATATTAGGAGGAGAAGGCGCATTTATTCCGCCGGTATTGCTAGAAATGTTCCCATATGTTTTAACAATTTTGGTATTAGTTTTGTTTGTTGGCAAATCGTCTGTTCCTAAGGCTAATGGCGTACCTTATCTTAGAGGGGCAAGATAATATAAGTTTTTTTACTGGGGTTATATAATTAAAGAAAGGCGAGATTAAAAATGAAGATAATCTCTGTGGTAAACCAAAAAGGAGGAGTTGGAAAAACAACCAGCACAGTTAATATTGCGGCAGAAGTTGGATTGTTGGGCTTTAAAACTTTGATCGTGGATATTGACCCGCAGGGTAATGCAACAAGTGGTGTGGGGTTAGAGAAGCGTAAGCTTAATTCAACAGTTTATGAGGCACTTTTAAAACTCTGCAGTGCAAAAGAATGTATTCTTGAGACCGAATTTAAGAATTTAAAAATAATACCATCTAGTATTTCGTTAGCTGGTGCCGAAATTGAAATGATAGAATTAGAAAACCGTGTAGGTAGGCTCAAAGATGTTTTAGCTGAGGTAAGTAATGAATTTGATTACGTTTTTATCGATTGCCCGCCATCACTTGGGCTGCTAACGCTTAATGCTTTGGTAGCCTGCAATAGTGTTTTAATTCCAACTCAGTGCGAATTTTATGCGCTAGAAGGGCTAACGCAATTGATGAATACACTAAAAACGGTAAAAAGAGCATATAACCCGGCAATAAAAATTGAAGGGGTTTTGCTCACAATGTTTGATGCAAGGCTTAAATTAACTACAGAAGTGGCAGACGAAATAAAAAAATATTTTCCCAATCAAGTATTTAAAACTTGCATCCCTAGAAATGTTAAACTTTCGGAGGCACCAAGTTATGGTCAACCGGTTATATATTTTGAAAAACACTCAAAAGGTGCAAAAGCTTACCATGAAGTGGCAGTGGAATTAACTGCAAAAACTACATCCAAAAAGGAGGTTTAACCACAAAGTTTAATGGTTGTGGTGCTGAATTCTATGAAGACAACAAAAAAAAGTGGGCTGGGGCGCGGGTTAGAATCTTTATTTTTTGAAAATGCAGTAGAAGAAGCTTCAGCAGAAGAAAAATCAATTAAAATAGAAGAGATATTCCCCAATCCAAACCAGCCAAGGCAATCTTTTAACGAAGATAGCTTAAATGAACTGGCAGATTCTATTAAACAATACGGCGTTATTCAACCAATTGTGCTAAGGCCTAATGTAGATGGTAGTTATATGATTGTGGCAGGGGAACGCCGATTTAGAGCGGCTAAACTTGCAGGGCTTACTGAAATACCTGCAGTTGTGCGCGAATTAACAGATCTGCAGATTGCAAAAATCTCTGTTATCGAAAACCTGCAGCGTGAAGATCTAACTCCGGTAGAGGCAGCAAGATCTTATGAAAAACTAATGGAGCTAGCAAATTGTGACACAGATGAGCTAGCGCAAATGCTTTCTGTGCCACGTTCAACAATTGTGAACACGTTAAGAATTTTAACCTTGCCGGAAGTTATTATAAATATGCTGCAAGAAAAAAAGATCACTCAAGGGCATGCTAAAATATTGCTTAGTGGTAAAATAAAGCCAGAAGAAATGGTAATGCTTGCTTATGTTGTGTGCGAAAAAGAGCTCAGCGTGAGGGAGACCGAGCAACTTGTCCAAAAATTTGTTGAACGGCAAGCAAAGAAAGCAGAACGAAATTCAGAAAATCTTGAACGCTGCAAAGAAATGAAAACAAGTCTCAGTGCATTTTTAGGTAAAAGCACAAAGGTAAAATATTATAAAGGGAGATATAATGTGTCGTTTAGCTGCAACTCCTATGAGGATTTAGAGAGGGTTGTTGCAAAATTAAAAGATTAATAATTATTTTGTGAGTTTTAACAAAGGTAGACGAAAAATATGACAAAAGAACAAAAGATTGGCGTTTTTGATTCAGGAGTTGGTGGCCTGTTTAGTTTAGCAAATTTAAAAAAAGCCATGCCCAATGCAGATTTTATTTATTTGGCAGATACAATTAACCTGCCGTATGGAAGCAAAAATAAAGAAGAATTAACATCTTTTGCTAAAAATGTTATCAGTTTTTTCGAAAAAAAACCGGTGACTACAGTTGTAGTAGCTTGTAATACGCTTTCATCGGTGCTGCTAGAAACAGAACTTAAATCTAAGCAATTTAATTGGGTTGATGTTATAGCGCCAGCAGTTTTAGAGGTTAAAAATACAGAAAAAAACATAGGGGTTATTGCAACAGAATATACAATAAAGAGCGGAATTTACAAAAAAATGCTTACTTCTATGCAAAAAAACTTGTTTGAGATTGCTTGCCCCAATTTGGTGAGTTTAATAGAGTCGGGGCGGGAAATAAGCATTATTAAAGAAGAACTGTTTAACTACTTAAGTAAGTTTAACGTAAATCTAGATTGCTTAATTTTGGGATGTACTCATTATGGCATGCTAAAGAACCAAGCTGCAGAATTCTTTGAAAAAAAAGTACGTATTATAGATACAAATTGTTCGGTGGTAAAAGCAGTACAAAGTGTGACAGAACACAGCTCAGGTGGCGGTGAGATTGAATTTTTTGTTACCGGTGAAGTAGAAAAATTTATTAAGATTGCCGAACCACTTTTTGATTTTAATTTTAATAATGTTGTTAAAGTGGATTTATAATTTTTAGTTTTAAATAGTTAAGAGGGTAGTATTTGTAAAATATTAGAAAATATTTATTTTAGATTTACCTAAAGTGTAAATACCTCTTGACTTTAACCAGATGCTGTGATAAAATTTTATTTGTTGAAAAATTTATTTAGGTAAATTAGAATAATAAAAAGCCACACTAGGAGGTGTTTGTTAATGGCTAAATGTGAAGTATGCGGTAAGAGTATGAATGTAGCCAGAAAGCATGTTTATAGAAGCTCTTATGTAACTAAAAGATCTTTAAGAAAGCAATATCCTAATATTCAAAAGATTCGTGTAGTGGTTTTAGGCACGCCTAAAAAAATGTATGTTTGCACAAAATGTTTAAAGTCACAAAAAGTGCAAAGAGCAGGTAATTAATATGTAATATGCGCTAAACTGTTAACATTTTGGCAAGGCTTTAAAGCAAAGTTAGGTTTAGCGCTTTTAATAAAAGCTTGCTTTATTTTTAAGAGGAATGGTAAATTGCCTGATGGTGTAACGGTAGCACAACAGATTCTGGCTCTGTTTGTCTGGGTTCGAATCCTAGTCAGGCAGCCAATTTATATATTTGCAAAATTACTTTTCGGGGTATGGCACAGTTTGGTAGTGCGCTTGGTTCGGGACCAAGAGGCCGGGGGTTCAAGTCCCTCTACTCCGACCATCATATGGAGATTGTGTATTTTTTTGATTGTTATTTATTGTTAATTTATTTTGCGCCACTAGCTCAGCTGGATAGAGTGTTTGGCTACGAACCAAAAGGTCGGGGGTTCGAATCCCTCGTGGCGCGCCAAGTTTGCTGCATTTATATGCAGCTTTTTTGTAATTATAAATTATTTTTCAATTAAACATAAAAAGTCTCAATTTGTTTTATAAGGAACAGATTGAGACTTTTCTTATTATAAAACCATATTTAAATAATAAAAGTTTTAATTCAAAAGGTGTTGACACTTTGAGATTAATGATATATAATAAAATTACCTAATATTAGGAAAATTATATACAAAGGTGGAAAAAATATATGGTTAATACCAAAAAAACATTTAAAGCGGTGCTAGAAGGAACAATTTCTGGTGCCCTGGGCATAGCACTGCTGTTTAATTCGGTTAATTTAAATGTAAAAGCAACGAACTCAGCACCAAGCCTAACTGCTTTTGCAGAAGCAAGTGCTTTTGGTAGAAATACAGATTATGGCTTAGAGACAGATGATATAGTGCAAAAGGTATATTTTGGGAAGAATAGAGATTCAGAACAAGGTTGGTATATAGCGGGCTATGATGAAACAACCGGAGGTTTAGTGCTATTTTGTGATCCTAATCAACCAATAGCTTTAGGTCAAGTGTTTAATAATAGTGCATCGGGATATCAATATGAAGGTTATAGTGTAAATGCAAATTATTACGGCGGGAGTGATATAAGAAAAAAATTACAAGAATTAGAAAAAGATACAAGTTTATTTACAACAGCAGAACAAAGTTTGATGAAAGAAACCACAATATATACATATGATTCAAAAAATTATACTGTAGATACAACACAAGATAAACTATATTTAGGAAGAAGCACCACAGGAAATAGAGAAATAACAGTGGGAGCAAATAAAAACATAAATCCTGCACAGGGGAATACGGGTGTGAACAATGGATTAATTGTATCTAATGAATGTTTGGCTGCTATTTCAAGTGGGAATTCTATAGAATTTTGGTTATGTTCACCGGGCACAGAAACAAATCGAGCACTTAGAGCTAAAATCGGTGATGCTGCTTATGGCAGCGAAGTTGCAAGTAAATATGAATGTGTACCAGCTTTTGCATTAAATACATCGTCGGTTCTTTTCGCATCCTCGGCAAAGCCAGCATTATATAATTCAACTTTAAGTGATGGAGTTTACTTTAGATTTAAAGATACCGCCTCTAAAATTGATGCAACTACAACAAAAAACGGCAATGAACTTACAATAACAAAAGGGGATAAAAATGTATATCTGTATATACAAGGGAAAGATGGTGAAGAAGATTGGGTGTATTCTAAATGGATAAATAACATAGAAACACTAACAACAAATGATATTCATACAGGATTAACAAGCTTTGGTAATTGCAAAGCATGGCTAGAAATAAGTGAAGATAATATAACTTATGCAGAAGAATTAGACTTGAGCGACATAAGTACAATTAAATTAGTAAAAATTGTGCCAAGCCCAACTGCTTTTGCAGAACCAAATACATTTGGAAAAGATACAGATTACGGTCTACAAACAGGAAAGATAGCACAAAAAGTGTATTTTGGGAAAAATGGAAATGCAGCACAAGGTTGGTACGTAGCAGGTTATGATGAAACAAAACAAAACCTAGTGCTATTCTGTGACCCTAACCAACCGATGCTTACTGACCAGATATTCCTTGCACAAAATAAATATGATAGTTATAATTTTAACACAACACTATATGAAGATGGAGAAACCTATGAAACAGCAACTCGGGTTTATGCAAACCATTATGGTGGAAGTGATATAAGAGAAAAATTACAAGAATTAGAAGAGGACACAAATGTGTTTACAACATCAGAACAAAATTTGATGCAAACAACCACGGTAAAAACATACGATCATAATAAAAAAGTGTTATATAATACAACAGACAAATTGTATTTAGCAACAGGAGATTTAAATGAAGAGAATACATTAGTAAAAGTAGGCGATAGCGTATCTGGTGAATTTAACGTGGATTTAGCATCTGGTCTAAATGATAGCCCTTATACAATGGCGGGGGGATCGTTTTGGTTAAGAACAGCTCATTATGAAAATCACCTTGATGCACTTGAAGCGGTGCCTGGCACGGGGGTAACTTATAAAAGTTTCCTTGATCATGGGTCAAATTGTGTTCCGGCTTTTGCACTAAATACATCATCAGTTCTTTTTGCATCCTCAGCAACACCAGCATCGTCCAATTCAACTTTAAGCGATGGTGTTTATCTGCGCATGAATAATAAACAAGGCGAATCAAAAATTAATGCTAATGTTACTACCTCTGGTGATACAGTTACAATTACTACAACGCCATCATTTGGAACTTCAGCAGTGGCAGCATCACCATTAGATGTGCAAACGGAACAAAACGGAGACGTTTACCTCTACGTTCAAGGAAAAGATGGTGAAGAAGACTGGGTATATTCTAAACAGATAAATGACATAGAAACACTAACAGCCAATGATATCCATGCAGGTTTAACAAGTTTTAATAATTGCAGGGCATGGATAGAAGCAAGTGAAGATAATATAACTTATGCAGAAGAATTAGATTTGAGCAATGTAAATACCATTAAACTAATTAGTAAATATAGTATAACCATTAGGTTAAAGGATGAATTTGGCAAGGTGATAACAGATGCAGAAGGGATAGCTTTAAAGTGGGGTAAAACATCTATAAATGACGATGGGAATGGTGTTTTTATATTAAATGATTTAACAGATAAAAGTTATAAATTGACGGTAATTATAGATGAGAATATTAGTGACTATTTAGCACCAGAAGCCCCAACATTTATAATAACCAAAGGCGCCAACGAATCAGCTAACACAGCAACATTAAATGTTGTAGTTAAATTACAGAGGAAAGAAATAGAAGTGGACAGAGTTTTAACAGGAATAGGAGGAGAAGCAGGCTATAAATATAATAGAAGAACAGGAAAGACCAAGTTCTATTGTTCACCTTACCCGGGTTATAAATTAGATAAAATATGGAAAGATGCAGACGGCAAAACAGAATATGTAAGCTTTAAAACAATTTAAAAGATAAGAAATAGCCTTGGTTTTGCCAAGGCTATTTCTTAAGATACAAAAAACTTAGGTGTGCAATTTTATAAATTCAAGTACAAATATTCCCTGCTTGCAGGGAATATTTTAATAAACTAAATTTCAAAAAAATAAAAAAACTCAAGTTAGCAGCTTTTTAATTTGAACATAATTACCTCCCCGCATGGCAGGGTTGTGTTATTGCTAATTTTTAAAAATGTACAAAAAAACTTAAGTTTGTGGCTTTGCAACCGCAAATTTTTTATTTTGTTCCACGTGGAACAAATGTTGATAACTTTTTTGTGCGCAAAATCTCTCACAATTTCTATCACTTTTTACTTTTAAATACAAGATCTTTTGCCAATTTTTAATTTATATTTTGTAAAGCGGTTTTATAAAGTTCAAAGTTGTTTGAGGTGTTTAAAAACCGAATTAGATTTTTAGTTGATATATTCGGTGGCAAATTCAAACTAAAAAGGAGCTGCTGCCGTTTAATCTTGCTGCAGGGCTTTCCAATTAAACCATCTGCAAACAAGGTAAGATTTGTAATTTTTTCAGTACTTACTTGCGGCTTTTGGTCAACAAATGTAGCTCCAGCTTTTTTGAGTGCATTAATTAATATTTGCTCATCTATACCTTCAACACCTAAATACCCGGCTTTAGACGGCATTTTTTTACGTGACTCTTTGCCGTGCACAACGGGAATATAAGCATGCTTGATATATTTTTGAGGAATTATTTTACAAAAAAGAGATCTAATTGCAAAACCAGCCGCGTCAGAATCTGTTAGAAGGATTATGCCATTTAATTTTGCAAGCTGCTTTATTTGCTCTAATTTCTCTGGCTGGCCTGCAATTCTAAAGCCATTTGTAGTTATAATCATAGCGTCAACAATATCATTCAACTTTAGTTGATCGAATTTACCTTCTACAATTATAACCTCAGAAATTTTTGGGCGTGAGTTTTTCAAGACCTTCTTCCTCCAAGATTTCAACCTCTTGATTTAAAAACCAAGAATATAAAAATAATTTTGTTATGGGTTTAGTAAAATTAGGTGCAAGAGCAACTTTGTATATATACAGCTGATATTTGTATTTTTGTGCCAGTTGAGCAAGGCTGCTGATTTTATCTGATTTAAAATCTAATAGATAAATTTGGTCGTCTAATTCTAAAACGCAATCTGCAATACCATGAATGTTTATAAGTTCTTGAGAATTAGCAGCTTGTGCAAAAAGCTTTGAGCTGGGCAAGTTTGCAGAAAACTTAACTTCACGGTGAATTACAACAGCTTTTTTTACAATGTTTAAATAAAATGCAGATTCAAAGAAGGTTTGCAGTTCTTCTTGTGGAAGAGAAGCAGCCTCTTGCGGGGTTAAAATATTTTCGTTTATTAAGCGTGCAAGTTCTTGCTTAAAATTAGCAGCTGCAGCTTTGTAGTTACAAAACTGCATAAAACGGTGCATTATAGAGCCTTGTGCAGCGGCAGTTATTTGAATTTTTTGGTCAGTTAAAAACACAGGGGTTAGATCGAATTTTTTATAAGAAGAGCTTTCTAATAATTTAGAGACAGATATACTAGCAGGCAAATTTAAAACATTTGAATAAGGATAAACGTAGTTGATATTGTTTTTTATAACCTCTAACAGCTTTTTAGAATTTGCAGAGTTTATTGCTACATTTTGATTTATAACTGTTTGTTGAGTTTTTTTTTCTGGCAAAGGAAGGTTAACCAGTTCAAATTCAAATTTGGCATCGGTTTTAATAGAGTTAGAATTTGGAACATTAAATTTAGCACAGAATTCTTGATGCGATAACATAGCAAGTAGAATAAGGTCTGCAAAATTTTGATGATGCCGTAAAGCAGGAAAACATAACCCTCTTAACGAAGCTGCATTTTTAATAAGCATAATTTTTGTTAGCTGTTCTTTAAAGTTTGCTGTAATAATAGGTATAATTATTTGAAATTTAGCCCGGGTAAGTGCCACATAAAGCAGCCGTAATTCTTCTGCAAACATTTCTTGCTGCAAAAGAGATATTATAGCTTCTCGAAATATTGTGGAGGTTTGAAAAGCTCGATTTTTTGAATATTTAACGCAAGCGGCACCTAAGTCCCTGTGCAGCAAAAACCGGCTAATTATATCTACTTTATTAAATTCCTTGCCGGTGTTAGCTATAAAGCATATTGGGAACTCTAAGCCTTTGGCCTTGTGAATACTCATAATTTTTACAGCATTTATATTAAAAATATCATCACTGGCATCTTGGTTGGGCGCAGAGCCAGCAGCTTGTTCTTGCTCAATGTAATTTATAAAATCATATAGTGAAGAAATACCTAAAGCCTCGGCCTGTTTTGCCAAATTTAAAAAAAGCTTTAAATTGGTTTTTATTTGACTAGCTTTTTTGTTCTCTATTAAAGAAAAAGCCAAATAATGTTTTTGAGTGTAAATATAATTAATGGAATCGTAGAGAGAATTATTTAAAAAGAAGTCCGAAAGCTCTTTTAAAGTGGTCAAGAGTTCTGCACATTTTGAGCCGCCGAAAGAGATAACATTATTATATAAGCTTTCATTTTTATTTGCTAATCTAATCTCTGTAATTTCATCTAAAGAGAAAGAAAACAAACAAGAATGCATTGCAGCTGCAAGAGAAATGCTTTGAGTGGGATTGTTAACAGCTTTTAAAATTGCTATTAATTTAATAATCTCTTTGCTTTGCCAAAAATTGGCACAAAGCTGTAGCGCAACTGGAATATTAGCATCTATTAATGCGTTTCTGTAAATATCTATGCTATCTTTTGTGCTGCGCAGCAAGATACAAAAATCGCCGTAGTTAACATGCCTTAAAGTGCCTTCATCTTCAATAACAAAATTTGGGTCTGCAATTTTTTGCGCTATATAATCCGTTATATATTTAGCTTCAATTTGCATGGCTTCTGTGCTGTTTGCTTTCTGCTCAATAATACTCAGCTTAAAGCCGGGTTCGCCAAATGTTTGTGTGGTACCCGGTGTTAGTTCTTGGGTTGTGTCGTAATTTATAGCAGCGGTTAATTTAGTCATGATCTGCGAAAAGATGAAATTAATAGCATCTATAACAGCTTTGGTTGACCTGAAATTATGCTTTAAAAAGATCCGCGCAGGGAATGTGCTACCGTCATAATCTGGCAAAGAATCTTTTTTAGCAATAAAGATCTCTGGAACAGCATGGCGGAATCTATATATACTTTGTTTTACATCACCTACCATAAAAACATTTGAATAGTTTTTAGAAACAGCGTTTATAATTAAATTTTGAACCTCGTTAATATCTTGAAACTCATCGACTAAAATCTCGTTAAAAGAGTTGGTAATTTCTTGCGCAAGAGAGGATTTTTGAAGCTGACCGCTTTTAGTTTTGTGGTAGAGCAGTTCGAGTGAAAAATGTTCAATATCAGCAAAATCTATAAGATTTTTACTGCGTTTTATTGCAGAAAGTTCGGCATCAAAAGCAGAGATAATCTCAATAAGAAGGTCAAAATATCTAAAGGAATATTGTTTATCTTGGTTTATAATTTCTTCATCAAAACAGAGAATACGGCTTTTTAATGTATCTAAATTTTCTCTTATCAGTTTTCTTGTTTGTGCAATCTGCTGCAGAATTTGCGGATCTGTAGAATCGTTTTTGCAAGGCGGCATATTCAAAAGTTTTACGCCGTTAACATGCTGGCGCACAAAAGAAAGGGTTTTTGGTGATTTTAAAGTACCAATTAGTTCATTTATCAAGCTGATGTCATCTTGCAGGGCTGGATATAGTTTTGTTAAGTTGTGTTTTTGAGCAAGCTGGAAGTTTGCTTGAGCACAATCCGCACAAAATCTTAGAATATTTTCAGCATACTCTAAAATAACTTGAATGAATTTATCGTTCTGAATATTTAAAGTTTGAGTAGAATAATAATTAAGAATCTCTTGCCAAAAATCTTTGTAAAACGGTTTGGAACGCGAAAAGTTGTAAAACTTGAGCACGTTTTCGAATAGTTTATCGTCATCGTAATAAAATTCGCATAAATTGGCTAACTGATGCCAATCTTTTTTTTTGTAGAATCTTTCAATTATAGTTTTAAAAGCGCTTTGCTGCAGCAAAAAAATTTCTTGTTCTGAAGCGATACGAAATGTTGGAGCTAAGCCCAACAAAGCTGCGTTTTCGCGCAATATTTTTAAGCAAAATGCATGAAATGTGCAACAATTAGCGGTATCAATTAAATCTAGCTGCAATTGAAGGTGAGCACGTTTTTGAGGATAAAGTTCTATGCTGTTTTGTAGATTTTGGCAAATTTTTAATTTAATTTGTTCTGCAGCAGCATTCGAAAAGGTGATGAGGAGCAGTTCATCTATTGAACATGGCTTTTTAGATAGGAGCTTTTTTAAAACACGCGCAACTAATACCGATGTTTTGCCACTGCCGGCAGCAGCGGAAACAAGTAGTGAACCAGCTGCTTGAATAACTTGTTGTTGTTCGTTGGTCCAATTAATAAAGAATCACCTCAATTATTACATTATTTTGTAATTATAATAATGAAATTTAATAAAGCTAACTTTGTTATTTATATGCAAATAATAACACATGTTAGTTTTTACGTCAACTTAATAAATTTGCACAAAATATGTAAATAATAAACATAATTATATAAGATAAAAAAATAAACTTATATTATTAATAAAAATTTAACATTTGCAATCAAGAAATGTGATATACTAACAGCAATTAAAATATATTGTAATATATTAATAAAAACAATATTATAAATAAAAAATATATACATATTAAGCACAAAAAGATGTGATATTTATTGATTGATAGCAAAATTTTCCAAAATGATATTTTATTAGGCAAATGGTTAGAATTATTAGACGATTTATTGTCATCTTTTTATACTAGATTTGTTGGCAAATCTAAGCAGATATTGAACGAAGAAGAGTTCGATGATGCTTTAATTAAGGAGCGTTTGAGCCGTTTAGATCTTCTTTGTGATGATGTATGGCCGGAAGGAGCATTTAAAAAGATTTGTTACAAATTTTCGCTGAATGTATTTGAAAGATTTTGCTTAGTGGTAAGTTTTGCTTTTAGGAATGATTATGATATTAGGCAGCGTATTTTAGCTTTGCAGAATTCAGAATATAGTGTTTTATTTTTAGATTTTTGTTATGAAATTTTTGGCTTTTATTTTGGAGAAAATTGCAGGCAAAGTATTAGAGAGGAACCGTTAATTTTAAGCATTTTTGGAATAGAGCTTGAACAGGGGCAAAAAACGCTAAATATAAATAAATTTGTAGATGCATATATAAAAGGAAGAGAAATTAACGATGAAAGCACTTATTTTTGGCGCACTAAAAAAGAAATATTTGAATTACCAATTCAAAAAGACCTAGAGGCATACATTATTAATTTGGGCAAGCAAGAACCGAAAGAAAAAAATATTTTGCTACTTTGTGGAGCAAAACTTTCTGGCAAGCATACTCAAATTGGATTGCTAGCAGCGCAGAATTCGGCAAGGTTATTGCTAGTAAATTTTGAATTTGTAAATACTCTTGAAAAGAGTGAATTAAAAGCAGCGGCTTATGAAATTTGTTTAGAAGCTATTTTAAATGATGCGTGGCTTTGTTTTGAGGGGCTTAAGCTAAAAGAAGATGAAGAAAAATTAAATTTTAAATATGTTATTAATGTAATCTCTAAATATATAGAGTTTTTTGTTGTAATTTGTGAGGATAATTTAGATTTAGTTCCTTGTGTGCCGAGATATATAACTACCAAGTTTTTAATACAGCCACTTTTAAGAAGAACAAGTATTGACTGCTGGAAGTATTTTTTTGAAAGAGAAAATATTAGTTTTAAAGATTTTGAAATGCTTGTGAGAAATTTTAGCTTTAACATTGGGCAGATAGCTTTGGTTGCAAAACAGCTTAAATTATTAGGAACGTTGAACTTAAAAGAAGAGCAGGTTTTAAGTGTTTGCAGGCAAGCAGCTGGAGAAAATTTTGGAACAAAGGCAAAAAGAGTTAACAAGATATTTAGCTGGAATGACTTGATTATTAATAAGGAATGCGAAGATTTATTACATTGGATTTGCGATTTAGTAAAATTTTCTAGTGTGGTTTATGATGATTTGGGATTTGCAAAAAAAACAGCTTATGGAAGATCTGTTTCGGCTTTATTTTATGGCCCACCTGGGACGGGCAAAACTATGGCAGCTCAGGTGGTGGCGAATGAGTTAGGGCAAGATCTTTATAAAGTAGATTTATCGCAGATGATAAGTAAATATATTGGAGAAACAGAAAAGAATTTAAATGCAATTTTTGACGCAGCCGGCAAAGCTAATGTGGTTTTGTTTTTTGATGAAGCAGACTCTTTGTTTAGCAAGCGAACGCAAATTACAAATTCTAATGATAAATTTGCGAACAATGAAACATCATTTTTGCTGCAAAAAATAGAGGAATATTCTGGAGTGGCAATTTTAGCCACAAATTTGGCCGTTAATTTTGATAGCGCTTTTAAGAGAAGAATTAAAGTGATGGTGAATTTTGCATTGCCGGATGCAAAGTTGAGGTTAAAGCTTTGGCAAAGTGTATTTCCGCAAGAAGTAGATGTGAGTGAGATTGATTTTGAATATTTGGCAGAGAAATTTGAAATTTCTGGGAGCATGATAAAGGCATCTGCAGTGGCAGCAACTTTTTTGGCTGTGCGAGCAAACAGTAAACTATTAATGGAACATGTTATGCAAGCTTTAAAGGCTGAAATGAATAAGAATGGGAATTTAATTTTAGAAAATGATTTTAATATATAGATCTATTTAGAATTAGAATAGGAGGTGATTTTTATGGAGCCCAAGAGCACAAAGAAGGAAAACAGTAAAAAGCAAGAGCGAAAGCAGAAAGTACAAAAAAGAGCATGGGACACATTACCTTTAAAAGAAGCGATGGAAGCGTTATATTTGAGGCCAGAGCTTATGGAAAGTAAAGCTAAAACTGGCAGAAGGCATATTTTGGGCAAAGGGAATTTAACTCAGCGGCAAGTAATTGAAGATATTAGGGAGCGTTTTAGGAAATTTAAAGATTCAGATGAGTTTAAGGCATTTGGTGCAGATAAGCATGAACAAGAAATTTTTAAGTTAGATAGTGCATTGGGGTTTTTAGCCCGTAAGTTGAATCCGCATGAAGACGCAGAGGTGCCTAAAAGAATATATAGAGCCTATAAGTTAGCAAATAATTTTTCTTTAGGGAATATAAGCAGGGTAGAATCACAGTTGGATATGAAACTTTTAAAACATAGAGGTAATGATATTAATTTAGAAATCTCTTCTGATATATGTCGGTTAGCGATGCAGCTTAAACTTAAAACAGTTCCATATAAAATAAGAAGTGTGGTTGCGAATTGTATACGTTGGGGGCTTGAAAAAACTAGAGAAAAATTATCAATTGAAGAAAAAATAGATTTAAGTGAAAACCTGGTGCCGAATTCGATTGAGTTTAGAATGTTGAAGGATGAGCGAAAAAAATTAGAAGTTAGCAAGAAAATGGAAATAGCATTTTTGGAAAGAAAGGTGCCTGGGGTTTTGAAATTTGCAGAGCAGGAGGCTCAGAGAAGAAAGCAAAAAGTTGCAAACTTTTTATATAACTTTAGAAAAGGGCAAAATGGTTTGCCGAGCGATAAAAAGAATATTGAATATGTACGTGGGTATCATAAACCAGTTGAGCAGATTGAATATGAAAAGATATGTTTGTTTTATGATGAGAAGTTCACACGATTAAGCAAGAAGTTTAAAAGTTTAGTAAATGAACGCGCAAGAAAGATTGAAAATAATGAGTATGGCAGTGTGTTGGATAATATGCTTTTTAAAAACAGTGTTTGGAAAGCAATTGAACCGCAAACAATACAGCATATGAATGAACTGCAAAATATTGTGGGGAATTATAATATTTATGTTTCATCTCCGGCAGATGATAGTAAAGACGAAACTATTATAGGGCATATTAGAAGTTTTTCGGAAGAAGTGCTGAACGTTATATGGGAAACAGAAACAGGATGATGAATTTTGAATAAATCGGAAGCAGCATGGTTCTTAAAAGAATGCGAACTTGTTCTTGAAGATAGTGGCTTTATATTGATTCCAGGCGAGAATATTGAAGTTGAAAGCTCGGTTTTAAATAAAGTTGTAGCAGCTTATTCGGAATTGGAATTTGGAAGGTATAAATTCCCAATTATATATTCAGTTTTTTGTGTAGACGTTGAAGATAGTGCTGATCTGAGACTATTTAGATTTACAATTGAGATAGACGGACCGTATGCTGAAGAACATTATATAAAACTTTGTGAATATGCATCAAAGGTAGCACCACATCTCCTTTTAGGTGCAGTGCTTATTGAAAAAGAAGGCAAAAAAATAAAAGTAAGCTTAAACTATGATGCAATTGTTGATTTAACATCTACAAACATAAAAAAACTTCCGAAAATGATATTTTCTTTGTTATCTTGTAGTCTTATGTTGATTGCAAGAAGAATATATGAAGTAGGAACGGGAAACTATAAAATTTTGGAAGATGAAAAATTGTTTTTAAATGATATGAATAAACTGGCAAGTATGGCCAATTAAAAACAGGAAGGAAAATCAATTATGGTAAATGGTAAAATTTTCCCTTTTGAAAGAAACAGGTTCTATTGTGGTAAATTATTAACATCTAACGATTTTAGAGATGAACAAGGGTATTTTAATAATAAAAGGCATTTTTTAAACAAAATGTTATTCGGTTCAGGTGTTATTAGTGGTTTTAAAACATATGCAGTGGATGATACTACCTTGATGATTGAATCTGGGGTGGCAATAGATTCTTTGGGTCGCGAGGTAGTGTTAGAGAAATCTGTAGTTAAAAAGCTTTCTACTATAGATGGTTTTGGAGATGTTAGAAGCAATAAGTTAAAACTTTACGTTGAATATGCAGAAAAAGAAATTAATCCTATGTATGCTCTGGTTAAAAATGATGAAGGAAAAGAGTATGAATATAACAGGATTGTTGAAGGGGCTCGGCTTTTTGTTCAAGATGCGGATGAAAGTGTGCGCATTTTTGAGGCAGATGAAAAATTTATAGAATCTAAAATATTATTTGCAGATGAAAACTTTGAGTTGGCACTTAAAGTACCAAAATTTGCTTGTAAAGATTTTAATTTTAGGGTTGTTGCACAGCTGAAAAAGCTCTCTAATGCGAATATTGATTTTTCGAGTGAATTTATGCTACATGTACCTGGGTTTATTAATGAACATGGCGATAACCGTATTGTGTTTAAAATAAACAAGGTAAAGTTAGCCGCAGGTAAAATGCTTGAGCTTGTGCAGGATATAAGAGCAGAGGGAGTGCTAGCATCTAACGCAACCACTTTTGTTGTTAAAGAAAGTTCGGCAAAGTTCTCTAGTGGAGCAGAAACATCAACTTTGAAGGAGAATGTATTTGTAAATGTAGGAATCCGTGACGCAGAACCATTTGATATTGTTAGGGAGCAAGTTACCGATCTTTCGATGGAACGCATTATGGCTGATGCAAGAAAGTTAATTTGTATAGCCAACCTGGAAATTGTTAAAGTTGACGCTAAAACATATGTTATAAATAAAGTTACTCGGCCAGATGTATATAGTAATATTTATGTTCCTGTACAGCAATATGCAATCGAAAAAATGATGAATTACTATAAAACCGAAAAAGAAACGGTTACTTTAGTTAAAGAAGAATCTAAAAAAACAGAATCTAATGGTAATACCGCTTTGATTACAGCGTTTAATTCTATGATTTCTTCTGGGACATTTGATATTCCTATGGGTGGCCAAAATGTTAAAGCGGGGAAGATAGTTTTTTCGGATGAGATTATGCATGGGTTGGGTACTGGCGAAGTTTTTGTGGAGGCAGGAATAGAATATATTCTAAAAGGTAAAAATAATAACGTTAATCGGAAAATTATTTATGGCAATAGCTCAATTTTTGGCGATAATTTGCCGATTGTGGTTGACGCAGAGCAGGCAGTGCAAGTGTTATGCGAAAAGGGAACGTTTATTGTGGGTGTGAAGTTTAATGCACCGGCTAATATATCTAGTATAAAGGTAAAATGGTTTGCATTTAAAACTCCGGAGTTCTCTGATGCTTTGGAACTGGAACAGGACAAAGAAAAATCTATATTTGTTAAGAAGAATACATTAGTGGTGCAACCTAACGAGATGCTGTGCATTGAAGTAGGCTTTAACAACATGCCTGCAACAACATTAAAATACGAAATTATGGATAAAGATGGTGGCACAATAGATGCAAGTGGAATGTATAGTGCGCCAAATAAAGAGGGAGTGTATGAAGTTAAAGTTTCTTGCGTTAATGCACCAGAGATATATACATATGCTTATATAATAGTTACAAAGAAGGATGCTTAACATGATTAATGTGCTTAACAAGACATTAGAAGAAGTTAGACCGGTTGTTAAAAATAGCGCTAACGAAGTGACTATATGCAGGGATATTTATACAAACGAAATGTTTGTTGTGATTAAGATAATTGATAGAAGACTGATAAAACGAATACTTGGCTTGTTATATGCACCAGATGGATCGAGTTTTTTGCCGGATGATATGTTTGTTGGCAATTCAGTGAATAAAGAAGAGGTATTGCTGGTTTTTAGGTATTTGCCGGAGCGCAAGTTATTTTCTTATTTAAAGTCGGAGTCTCGTTCGGCAGCAGAGACTATTGAAACGATTAAAGATTTGATTATTAGTTATTTTGCTTTTAAAGTGGCGCCTCCTCTTATAGGTTTGCTAATTAATGAGAATAATATAAATGTAAGGCCAGATGGGAGTATTTATTTTGGGACAATACTTGATTTTGAAAATATAAACTTTGAACTTAAAGAAGCAGATTGCTCCAAAAAGATGATTGATATTATAAATAAAATGTTATTAGAATTTAACATAACAGAAAATGGACAATATGCGAATACAAAATCTATAATGTTATTTTTGAAAAAGTATAGAAATAATACATATAGTTCTTTGGTTGAAGTTTATAACGATTTTAAATTAGATGATGCAAAATCACAACTCAGGGCTAATTGGTTTAGAAGAATGATTGATAAAGAAAAATTATTTAAACTTGGAAAGAGAATATTAATTATTACCGCTATATGTATGATTTATATTTTTATAAGGTGGCTATTAGAAAAAAGTACGTTGATGATCGGTTTTAAAAATAATAACCTTGATTTGATTGGAACTGTGAACATGACCGAAGAGTAGAAACATGCTATAAAGGGTGTGAAACAAAGTGAAGAAAAAGCAAAGCAAATGGTTAGGGGTATTTGGAGCTTTATTATTATGCTTAATATATTTTGTGCTTGGCACTATTTATGAGGTGGCAAGTGCAAAATCCATATACAAATGCGAAATGTCTGTGGTGACAACAAACGATGGTAATTTTTATATGGTTAAAAATGGCAAATTTCAGTCCGCAATTTTAAGGTTTGGTGCAGATGGAACAATAAACGGTACTTATATTGAAGATAATACTAATTTTTTAAGCTCAGAAAAGATGAGTTTTGCAAGCGTTATGACAACTGTAGATAATAATGTTTATTTTTTAAGAGAATATATTAACAGCGAAACTAATTGCAGAGTTAGATACGATGTGTTGAAATTATATGAAGAAGATGGAAAGTTAAAAGCAACAAATTTATATACCAAAGTAGGAGAAAACTTGCCTCAGATTTGGTCAATTAATATTGAAAATGATCAGCTTTTTTTAGCATCGGTGTATAGCGATAATAGGACTGTTCAGATTGATCAATTTGATATTATTGATAAAGGAGAAGCTTTATTTTTAAGAGCATCTCAAAAGTACATAAATTCTGATGATGAACCAATTATTAAAGCTCTTTACTTAAAGGGCAACGCAATTATGATAGGAAGTTCGAACAGAGTTCATGTTGCAAACAATGTAAACAGCGATAAAATTATATTCCCTAAAAATGAAGAACAGAGTAATTTGATAACTTTTAGCACGGTGAATGGACCGAATTTAATTTTTAGTAATGCTTTAGAGTCAAAAATATATACTTATAATATTTTGTCGGATACCTTGACAAGCCAAGAGCTTGCGGATTTTATATATAGTGATAAATACAGTGGCGACAGTATGTTATATGTAAATATTGGTTCTAATAAAAGATCAGTGGCGGTAGCAACAGAGACCACATACGACAAGTTGGAAGTTATTTTTTGGAGTAATAATGTATTACAGAAAATCACAGAACTTAAATTGCCAACAGGCACAGCTATTTTGGATTGTACAGGGTTGGTGTTTAAAGCATATGTGTTAACTTTAGCTGTGGTTTTGGTATTTTGGCTATTGCGCAGTGTGATTAATAGAAGAAAGCAAATTGTTTTTAGATTTATAAGAATTATTGTGATATTTGTTGGTTGCTCTTTGTTTATTTTAGGAATAATTGAATATAAAACATTATATTCACAATCGTACGAAAACAGATTGAAATTTGCTTATGAATTGAACAAAAATGTTCTTGCTAATCTCTCTGTGGCTGATGTTGAAAATTTAAACGCAACTTTTTCTTATAATAATGAAAGCTATGAAAATATTTTAAGGAACAGCATATTAAATAACATGCATAAAGATATGACAAAAGATTGGGATGGCTTGTGTTATTATAATCATTTAATGCTTGTAAATAATAATAAAGAACTTATAATGGGGCCTTCGGAATATGATGAATATTTGATGCCTATTGAAAACATATACTCAAGTGAAGATTGTGATTTATTCTATAAAGCATTAAATAATAATGAGATAAAAACAGGCACAATAGAAAATTATTGTGGCACTTGGATTACCTGCGTGTTCCCTGTTGTGAATAGTTCGGGTGAAACGGTTGGGCTGTTAACAACTTTATTAGATATAGACAGCCTGAATTTTGAGACGGCATTTGCAATTGGTAAATATGCAGTTATAGCTAGTGTTTCGTTAATTGTATTGATAATTTTAATTTACTACTTCTTCAAAAAAGTGTTGCAGCCTTTAACTGATCTTAAAGTATCGTTTAAAGAGGTTGCAGTGGGCAACTATGCTGTACGTTTAGTAGGTATGGCTAATGATGAATTTGCAGATATTAATTCAACATTTAACAAAATGTGCGAAGAAATTTCAAACTATGTTTACAATCTTAAAGTTGTTAAGAGCAATTACAATAAATTTGTGCCAGAAAGCGTTTACAGAATTTTTGACGAAACCAATATAGGAAAGATAAACGTTGGGGATTTTGTAGAAGATGATTATACATTTGTGCTACAAAACATAGGGCAATTTAAATTTAATGGCTCTGAATTGCTGCAAAAAGAAATTGTGGATTTTACAAGCCAGTTATTTAGGATTGTGAATAGGTGTGTGAACAAAAATGGCGGGGTAATGATTTCTAGCAGTTTGGGAATGGAGCTCTTGCAAGCTATTTTTGAAAAGGATAGCAGTAAAGCTATAGATTATGCACTTAATGTGCTAGGCGATATAGAAATAGGTTTTGAAAATTTAAAACAACTTGATTCAATTTCACTTATTCATAAAAGTAAAACAGTATTTGGTATTTCTGGCGATGAAGATAATGCTTTCCCAATTGTGAATTCTGAAGGCGCTAATGATTTGATGAGGCATTTATTTAAGTTAAGGGATGCTGGAGTTAGAGTGATAGCAACAGATGCAGTATTTGAGGATATAAAAGAAAAATATAGCACACGTTATATAGGATTTGTGATGTCTTCGGATTTTGAAAAGAAATATGAATTATTTGAAATTCTTGATGCTTGCGAAACCACAGAAAAAAGTAAAAAAATTTCAACTAAAAAAGCCTTTGAAACAGGACTTAAGCTATTTTATGATAATAATTTTTATCAAGCAAGAGCTGAATTTTCAAGAGTATTACAAGAAAACCCAGAGGATAGAATAGCAAAGTGGTATCTTTTAATTTGTGATAAATGTTATAAAAATTCTAATATAAAAACATCGCATGAATTGTTGGGTGAAAATATATGATAAACGAGTATTGCGATTGGGGGAGTGATACATTTGAAGTTTTTGCTTGTTATAAAAAGTAGAGTAAAAAATTCATTTGGAATGCTCAAAAATCGAGGCGTGGGTTATTTTAGATCGTTTTTTAGTGGTAATTGGCGCGCTAATGCTCAAAAGTGGGGGCAGTTGGCAAATGAAGTTACAGGCGAAGGCAATTTAACCAACCAAGCTGAAGGCAAAATTATGTCTCTTAAAGAAGAATTGTTTTCTTTTAAGAGGCCCAAAAGTTTGAAAGAATATTATTCCATTGGCAGGTTTATGCTCTCTAAGCGGTTGGGGAATATATTATTCATATTAACTGTACTATTGAGCATTTGGTTTATTATAGCAAGTTTTATTCCTAGTTTGCAGCTTAAAAAGAAAGAATCTGCGTTGGGCCCTAATGTAGAAGCGAAAAGTTATTTTTATGATGCGCATAAACTTAAAAATTATACTGGCATGGTTAGAGTGTTTTCTAAAAAAAGCAAAGCCTTATTTGAAGGCTCGTTAACAAATGGTATAGCAAATGGGCCAGGCACACTTTACGATAAAAATGGGAATATGATTTTTAAGGGAGACTTTAAAAATAATCGCTTTAACGGAGATGGGACAGCTTATTATACAGATGGGTCACCGCATTATATTGGTGGATTTTTAGATAATTTTTATAGTGGAAACGGTGAGCTTAGGTCAGAAAACGGCCAACCGTATTATATTGGAGGTTTTATTGCAGGCTTAAAAAATGGAAGAGGCACACTATATAATAATTCTGGCAATGCTATTTTTGACGGAATGTTTACAAACGACATGCCGAATTTGTCTTGTTATATAGGAGCGACGATGGCGAATGTGTCTGATGTGTTTTTAGGGAAAAGGCTACTGTATAATAGCGATAATAAAGTTATGGTGAGTTATCCGGATGTTGATTGTGTTTTAGTAGCAGATAAAAAGCAAAATTCAGTTGATGAAGTAGGAACGGTGAGAAAGATTTTTATTATGGCACCTTCTTACTATCCAGGCACTTCTGCAGAGTATAATCGACTTGATTTAGGGAATACTTTACCCAAGAACTTTCTTAATGGGTTTACTAATGTGAGTGATGAAGAAATGAGTGTTATTGATGTTATGAGGCAAGAGGGTACTCGTAGCTTTAAAGGCTATGAATCTGTAGAGAAGGAAACGATAACCGATGAAGCATTTAATTTAAAAGAATCTATGTCGGATGATGAATTTTATATAAGTAAATATAAGATAAATGGGTTTATTTACACATTTTACTTTACAAAACTTGATGGGCCATATGTTTTTTATTCAATTGAAAGGTTGAGTTAATATGCCTTTTAGAACATGTAAAAGAATTATTAGTGTATTCTTTAGCAATTGTATTATTTTTAATTTATTTTGTAGCTATTTTTGCTTTAAGAGTTTTGCTGTTTCTGTAATGACTTTGGAACGAGCTGCAGAATTGGCGATTGCTAACGATTCAACATTGAATTCTATAAATACAAAGAAAGCCTTTCAATATATAAAGCGCAGGCAAGCGCAAGAAGCAATTAGAGATATTAGAAAAAAAGAAAGAACAGTGAGATTTAGTTTACTTTTTAATATAAAACTGCCAGAAAAGCATGGGTTACCTAAAGAAGTGGATCTGCTTACAAAATTACCACAAATAGATGCAGAAACTGCGCTTTTAGAGCAAAAAGCGAAAAATAGGCAGTTAATGGTGCGCGAAAAAGTAGAAACGCGAATGATAAAAATTTATTGTTTGCAAAAATCAATTGCTGCGGCTGAAGAAAATTTAAAGTTGGCAGAGCAAAATTTACAAAAATTTCAATTAGGTGCATTAAGTGGAGCGGTTAGTTCAAGTGATTTAAAGCTAGCGGAGGAATCGTGTGAAAATATTAAAAAAGAACTAACATCTTTAAAGCAATCTTTTGCAAGTGAAACAACAGCACTTTCTAAAATGTTAGGGATTGATGTGTCTAATGCATACCGATTTAAAAACCCACTTTCTACAATAACAATTCCACGTGAGAAAGTGAAAAGCATGATAGATTATGCAATGAATAACAGGTATGATATTTACCAAGTGGAATCTATAAGAAAAATTGCATGCAGAAAAGTAGATACAATTTTTGAAATATATAAAAATCAGCATGGGAACAAAGCTACACCGTTAGAAAATGAGGTTAGATCGGAAGGCAAAATAGATTACAGCAATTTTTTAAGAAAATATGAGAATTATCTTACAGAAGTAGACAGACCTTGGGCAAAAGTTTATAAAATTAGATTACTCTTTTTTACAATAAGAATACCTAAAGAGTGGTTTAAAGGGGAATACAGCGGTACTAGATATTTTGAAGATGAAAAATATAGTTTGCCAGAAGCCATGCGTGAACGTGATGATGCCAGAAAGGAAGAATCTTTAACAAAAGAGGATGTTAAAGCCAGCCTTGAAGAGCAATATGAAGCACTTATGGTGGCTGACCGTGCATATAGAGATGCGGTAAAAACTTGCGATAAGTTAAAAGAAGATTATGAAGATGTGAAAATTAAAAATTTGTTCAAAACTGCAACATATGAAGAAACTCGTTCTGCGAAAGATGATTATGATATGGCACAGAAAGAAGTACGGTCAACATTAGAAAGTTATAATACTCTTTTAGCCTCATTAAACAGAGATACATGTGGTTGGGTTTCTCAATTTAAAAAAGGGCAAGATATTCTTAATGTGAACACAACGGCAGAAGATTCTCTTGGAGTGCCAAAGCCACATTATTTAATTCAAAATAATATAGAAGATTTGCAATCGGTATTTACTTTAACAATACCAGAAGAATCTAAGATATCGGCAACAGATTATGAACTTTGGGTTGACGATCTTAGAGTGGGCCAAAGACAAGAGATAGATAAACCTTTAGTTGTTTTGCCGGTTGAAATAACCGGGCTGAAAACAGTGAAAGTTAAGCTATATGATAATGATGAATTTGTTGATGAGGCGGAATTTGATGGGCTTGAGACTAGTGGAGATTTAGATTTTAAGGTGCAAGCAGCAAAAAATGATTTAAGTGCTCAGGCAGCAGAAAGTGAGCTTAAAAAAGCACTGTTAGCAGAAGAAACGGAAGAAGAGCAAAAAGTTGGCAGCTATTTGCTTGATGAGTTTGAGAGTATAAACGGGTTAGCATTAGATAAATTTTCGGTGAAAGATGTGCCAAATAATGTGGCGTTCTTTAAAATATATGTTACAAACGGAGATGAAACAGGATATTTTACTGATGACAATATAACACCAATTGATAAAGAAGTTTTAAAATTAGATGTTATGTTTAATGATATATCTAAAATTAGGGTTGTTTTGTATGATTCTAGTAAAACGGAAGTATTTAGAACAAAACTTGATTCTATAAACAAAACATTAATTCAAGTTTAATGTTTGAATTATTGTGAAAGGAATGGCAGACTATGCTGGAAAGAAACAAAATAAAGCATATAAACGCAATTCTGCTTAGCGTTCTAATTATGTGCTCTTTAATGTTTGCAAGGGTTAAGCCAGTAAATGGTTCTTATCAAAGAGAGAGTGCAAAGGATATTTCTAATGGAACGCTTATTTTAGGGCGGTATATGATATATCTTCAAAAGTTAACACCTAAGCTGAAGGAATTGGCAATGGATTCAGCTTCTGAAAAAGATCCAGCTGTGCCAGAAGATGAGCAAACGGAACAAGATGATATATACTACAAATCTGAAGTTGTTTCGAAAGATGAGCTGGATACTGCGGAAGCAGACTCTATGGGAAGCTCGGGAACATGGTATAAAATAAACAATATATCTGATATTGCAGATATATCTACCAAAGGAACGCCAGTTTCTAATGGGGTAATTGACCAATTATATTTAATGTATCATACAAAAGAAGACGGGGTTACTTATAATCTGTTAACAGGCAAACCCGTTGATATTTATAATATAAGCGATCCATACAACTTATATTCTAGGCCGGAACTGGAAAATTTAAAAGTAAAATATGAATCATTTAAATCTGAAGAAGAGATTGCTAAGCAGCGAGCTGAAGAGATAAAATCATTAGAAGCAGTTTTAAAAGTAGAAATTGAAAAAAGTGAAGAAATGAAAACTTACGATGCAAATTTAGAGGGACTTCAAAAACTTAATGAATATATGCAACAACAAGAAGCTCAAGTTTCTGAATTGTCGGCTTTAGATGAAATTAGAAGTTCGGAAGATGCAAGCAGAGAAATTTTGATTCTAGAGTATATAAAAGGACTTGTGCAAAAACAAATACAATTTGCATCGGCACCGGGGATAAAAACAGAAGAAACTGATGGAGAAGCAGAAGCAGCAGAGGCAAACCAATCGCCTTATGTGGAACTTAATAATGCATATGAAGTAGCTATGGGAAAAATTGAGGAGTCGCTAACATCTTATAGTAATAAAATATTAAGTGACGGGACATCGATTTTTGCACATACAAAATATACAAAAGCTCAGGGTGTAGTTACTGCCTCTAATGCAGAAAATTATGAAGAAGGGTATAGAATAATAAAAGAAATAGTTGCATTAAAGAATGTTTCTAGTGGTGTTGTAGTTGATAAAGCTAGCGAGTTAAAACAGGTAGATGAAATGCAAAGTAGTGTTTTAATAGATTATGAAAATATGCTAAAAGCTAGTGCAACACAGGAATATGCCAATGCCGTTGCGCAAGGGGAAAGCCAACGAGTATTAGAAGGTTTGCAAAGAGATTATATGGCAGCAGTAGCTGAAAAGAAAACAGAGTTAGAAACATTAGTTAATGCTAAAATTTCAATGTTGGATGATAGCCAAGCAAAGATAGCATATTTAGAAGAGCTTATGCAAAAATTGAACGCGGCAAAAGCAAATATACCCAAAGGAGAGTTTCAGGATGCCTTGATTGCAAATTCAGAAGAAATAATAAATACGTTAGCAGGAAATATTGCTAATCTTAAAGCAGGGCTAAACGGTGGAACAGAGCAAGAAAAATTGCGTTCTGAACTTGATATTTTAGGCACAGAGTACAGAAAAAGATTAGACAGAGGAGATTTGGCTGGAGCAGAGGTATTTAAAGAAAAAATGAATGTAAAAGCTGCCGAAGCCTCTACAAAAGAACAACAGGCATTGAAGAGTTATGTAGAAAAACAAGAGAGTATAAAGGAACTAGAAAAACAAAAATCAGGGCTTAGCAATAGTGCAGGAGATCAAGCGGCATTGCAGAAGATAGATAAACAACTTGCAGATTTACAGGTGGAATTAAATACGTTAAAAGGTTCAATAAGCGGTGGCAAGCTGCAAACTTTAGATGATTTAAATTCTAAGGTATCTGAAGCTAAAGAAAGAGTAAAAGATGCTAAAGCAACTTCTGATATGAGCTCTGTAAAAGAAACTGTTGATGATATTATAGAATCTTCGGATTTTGTGGGGGCAACTGTTACTGAAGCAGCACTTAAAGAAATATCTGATGCAATTGCTGCTAAAACTACTGGAAGTGAACCTTATCCTTCTGGATTAACAGATATATATAACACTGCAAATGCAGCTATAGAAAGCGGAATTGCAAGAACTATAGAGGGTATGAAAACAGAGGAAGAAATTGAGCTTAACCTAGAAAACATTTTAGATGGGGAGAGCAATCTTTCGGATCTTGAAAAGCAGACATTTAAGCTAATGACCCTAGCTGAGGCAAGTGACCAAACTGGAGATAGCAGTTATTTGAATTTATATAATAAAGAATTACAAAATGCGCTGAGCCAAGGAAATATTTTAGTGGTGAAAAAATTAGAGCAGACTTACAATGGCAATAAAACAATATGCATTCCAATTAATGTAGTAGCAAAATTTATTGGCGGGCAATATGTTTGGAGTGAAGATTATAGCGGAGGCTATTTGTTAAATGCTAAGAAGTTATATAAATTTTTAGACAAAAGTGATGTTGTAGAAATAGCTACATTAAGCAATAGAGGCGAAGATATTACATATGAAAAAGAACAAATGAGTGCGCCAACTCTATTTAGATCTGTTGCTTATGTGCCTAGTGATTTTTTAGAAGATAATTTTAAAATTACTATTAAAGATCTAAAATCATCACAGTATGCAGTAATTTACAATATGGCTAAGAAGTCTGTTTACGATAAATTGCTTAATGCATTAATAGGTGATTAAAAGGAGGCAAAAAATTTGGCGAGCTATACCATTGTTTCGGATATTGGCAACTTTATATTAAAAAAGCTAAGAAGTAAAATTTGTCCTGAGCCACTTCTTAATCCGCAGTCAATTGAATTTGTTTCTCCTGCTGATGAAAATGCAGATTACACTCTAGGAATTTTTCTCTATGATATAAAAGAAAATTTAGAGCATACGGATCTTGGCAAAATTCCGTTAGAAAATAATAAGCTTAGGCTACCACCGCATAGTTTTACTATTTATTATATGATATATGTAAATGCATCAGCTCAAATAAGTGTGAAATCATTAGATGCTCAAAAGATTTTAACAAGGGCAGCACAGGTTTTTTATGATATAAGAGAAATCGATCCTGCACAGCTACAGAACAATCTAGAAACGGTAGAAGAAAATGCAAAAGTTGCAGAATCTAGATTGACATTTGACGAAAAAACTAAAATATGGTCGGCATTGAATAAGCCGATGCAATTGGCTTTATATTACAATATATCACCTGTTTTAGTTTCTTCCGAAAGAACAATCGATGCTCCAAACGTTATGCGTGGAATTTACCATTTGGGCGAAAGAAGGTAACGGTTTGAATACAATAATACATAATGTTAGTTTAGTTTTAGCTTTGCGGAACAGTTGGAATGATCAATTGATTAAAAGCTCTAATTTTGCGTTTAAGATAGACGGAATAAAAGCAGTACCTATAAAAAAAGAAACAGGGCACTATGTTTTTACAGACGTTGAAAAAAATGAATTTAAACTACAAATAATAAGCAGAGACTTTATTGAAAAAGAAATATCAGTTAAATCGGATGAGCTGCAAAATTTAGATTATATTTTAGAGTTGCCACTAATACCTAAATATATTAGAGAAACACCGCTAAATTGTGCAAATTTTTATGGCAAAGTAGATCCAGAGAGCATGGTAGGAGCGATTAGGGATTTACCAAGGGCTCAGCTTAAGTTTGTGAGTGCAAAAGATAATACAATAAAAATTAACAACCCTATGAAATTGAATATAGTTGGTGCAACATTAGCAGTTGCAGATACCAGCAAACCTAGATTTGAAGTATTTTCTGTATTAAAAAAATACTCATTTGAGGAATATGTTATTGATAGAACTCTGACGTTAAAGCATAAAGAAAACGAGTTGATATTAAAGGCATATATAGGGCAAGCAAATGTAACGGGTGATTTTAATATTTTTGTTAATTGCCAAAATGATGGTTTAGATTTTGTGTTATCTATGTTTAAAGATGGCAAATTGGTTTTTAGTAAAGTAAAACTACAAAAGTCGAGCCAGCAGGTAGTTGAATAATTATATATAGATAGTGAGGGATTTTTGTGAGTTTATGTTTGTCTTCGGGTGCAAATTTAATGTGTTCGTTTGGCACAGTGCCAACGTCACTTAATGTGTTGCCTAAAAATGGAGTAAATATAAATGGAAAAGCGGCTGCATGCATAGAGGACAATGTGCCAAATGTAAATATTATGCCATTTGGCATGTGCACATCATTATCTAATCCGGCGGTAGCATCGGCCACAGCAGCAGCGTTGGGGGTTTTAACTCCGCAGCCGTGTGTGCCTAGCATTATAGGGACATGGATGCCGATGGTACCACAAGTTTTAATAGGAGGTAAACCAGCAGTTACAGTAGAGGGTAAGCTTCAGTGTGCTTATGCGGGAACTATCTCGGTTATTGCACCTAGCCAGTCTAATGTAATGGTTGGTTAATATAAACATTTTATGGAAGGGGGAAGATTTTAAGAATATTTCTTAAAATCGAACGAGTATGGCTGAGTATTTATCACCTGGAGTTTATGTGGAGGAAGTTGAAAGTGGTTCCAGAACCATAGAGGGCATAAGCACAAGCACAGCAGGCTTTGTGGGTTTGGCAGCCAAGGGGAAGGTCAAAGGGACTCCGGAATTAGTGACAAGCTTTGCAGAGTATCAAAGGAAATTTGGAGGGTATTTAAGCGAAAATATTTATGGTGCTTATAGATATCTTCCATACAGTGTGGAACAATTTTTCCAAAATGGTGGGTCTAGATGTTATGTGATGAGAGTTGTGCCTTCAGATGCTAAGGTTGCATCTAAAGAGACAGCAAATAAAAAGTTAAGATTATCAGCAAAAGACCCAGGTTCATGGGGAAATGACATTGTTGTAACCTTTTCTAAGAGCTCAAGGAGCAAAACACAAATTTTAGAAGAGAACGCAAAAGAAAACAAATATCTTTTAAAGTCAGTTGCAGGCTTTAATGTTGGTGATACCATTGTTTATTCTGATGGTAAAAAGAATGTGTTTAACAGAATAACAAAAATTTTAGGCAATAGTATTATTACAGAAAAACCATTTGATGCAGGAGTTGCAGATAAAAATCTAATTGCAACAAAAACCGTTTCAACATGTGAATTCAATGTTCAAGTAACTTATGATTCTGTGATTGAAAAATATGAATTTGTTAATATTAATCTTTCTTCTGCAAACTTTATTGAAAAAAGACTTTCTAAAAGTAGCTTGATTGATGTTAAATTCAGCAACGCAGTTCAAGGCAAGGCAGATGAAGCAGTTAAAGCTATTATGCAAACATTGTTTGATGAAGATTTAGAAAAAGTTACAATGACACTTGCAGGCGGTTTTGACGGTACAATGGCAAATGTTAATGCAGGAACATTTATTGGTGTAGATAAAGGCCCTTCAGAAAGAACAGGTATTCAATCGTTCTTAGAGAACAACATAGTAAGCATTATGGCTGTTCCTGGCGTAACAGATCCATCTGTTTTGGTATCTTTAGTTGCTCATTGTGAACATATGGGCAATAGAATGGCTGTTTTAGATGCACCGAAAGATGTTGTTAAAGTAGATGAACTGTTAGAATATCGTTCTATTGTAGATTCATCTTATGCAGCTTTATATCACCCTTGGATACAAATTTATGATATGTTAGACAGGAAGCAAACCAATATACCACCGTCTGGTGCTATTGCAGGTGTTTATGCTCGTTCCGATATTCAAAGAGGGGTACACAAAGCACCAGCCAACGAAAATATAAATTGCACAGGTTTAAGCTGCTTCTATAACAAAGGTGAGCAAGACATCTTAAATCCAGCTGGGGTTAACCTAATAAGATCATTCCCAGGTCAGGGCATAAAGATTTGGGGTGCAAGAACATGTTCTTCTGATTCAAGCTTTAAATATGTTAACATTAGAAGATTGTTTATGTACATAGAAGAATCAATTAAAGCTAATACCACATGGGCAGTGTTTGAACCAAACAACGAAACACTTTGGGCAATGGTTGATCGTATAATAACAAACTTCTTAACAACAGTTTGGAGAGGCGGAGCATTAGCAGGAACATCGCCGGCAGAAGCATTCTTTGTTGACGTTAGCAGAAACACGATGAGCCCAGATGACATTGCTAATGGTAGATTAATTTGTACTATTGGTATTGCTCCAACAAAACCAGCAGAGTTTGTAATCTTTAAGGTAACTCAATTGCTTGAAGGGAACGGCGGAGGCTCTGAGGCAGCAGAAGAATAGTTGGGGGATTAAAAATTCACTGCTTATAGTTTATGAAAAAAATATAAAAGGAGAATGATATATTATGGCATATCCATTTAAAAAGTATAAATTTAATGTAACCATAGATGGCATTAATAGCCCGGCAGGAGATGCTGCTCAAGGTATAGGCGGAGGGTTCACCGAAGTTGCAGGTTTTGACCTGAGTTATGATGTTATTGAATATAGAGATGGTAATTCACCACTGCATACTTCAATCAAATTACCAGGCCTTGCAAAATATTCAAACATAACATTAAAATATGGCACAACTGCAGATATTACATTCTACAATTGGGTTACAGAAACCGCAACAGCAGGCAACAATATTACAAAACACAATTTAACCATCAATTTGTTAGATGATGACGGCTCAACAGTTTTGGCCACATGGCAGGTTGAAAGAGCATGGCCATGCCATTATGTAGCAACAGACTTTAATGCTTCTGCAAGTGAGATTGCATTTGAAAGCATTGAACTTTGCCATGAAGGTTTAACACGCACAGCTTGAGTTATTTGGCTGACAAAGCGGCCTTTAATATTAAAGGCCGCTTTGGAAAGATTGCTATATTAGCAATAACATAAGAATAACTATTGTTTTATTTAAGGAAGGTAGGAGTAAGAAATGTTTACAACAGAATATGAATTTGTTTTACCAAAAGGATATATAGATGAAAATGGTACATTGCATACCAAAGGCAAAATGAAACTAGCCACAGCAGCGGATGAAATCATTCCATTAAAGGATCCTCGTGTTCAGCAGAATTCATCTTATTTAACAATTTTAATTTTGGCACGAGTAATTACAAAATTAGGCACGCTAGAGCACGTTAGCGTTAATGTTATAGAGAAATTATTTACAGCGGATTTAGCATTTTTGCAAGATATGTATCAAAGAATTAACGAGGCAGGAACACCGAAAGTGCATGCGGTTTGCCCCAATTGCTCAAAGAAATTTGATGTGCCTATAAATTTTACTCAGATGGGCTAGCTGTATACCCAGAAAAAGAGCTCTATAAAGAGATAGCATTTATTTCGTATTATTTCCATTGGAGCTGCAATGAGATTATGGAGCTGGACCATATTAGCAGAAGACGTTGGTGCAACGAGATTTCTAGAATTAATGATACAGTTAGCAATAAGCCTAAAAATATATTCGATATTGATAGGTAATTTTAAGGTATTGTGCATTATGAGGAGAGAAGGCTATGTTTGGTAGAAGTGACACATCGGATTATGTAGGGTTTATACAGGCGAACAATTTTTACGTTTCGTTTGGAACAGATATAATAGCATTTTCGAGAATTTCTAACCTAGAAACCACAGCGGAATACGATATTATTCAAGAGGGTGGCTTAAACGACAGAGTTCACATAGTATATAAAGGAAATACACAGGTAGGAACGGCAACTTTTGAAAAAGCAGTGCATAAAAATGATTTATCGGACTATGACAAGATTGTGCAAGTTGGCAATAGTTTTGATACTGTGAATGTTTTTGTAACAAACGGAACAGTACCTCAAAAGTTGTATGTGTTAACAGATTGCTTTATTACAAAGAAGTCTCTTTCGGGTTTTGATGCATCTAGTTCAGAATTACTAATATCGCGTATGGATTTAGTATATAGTAATATGGATGTTGTTCCAGTTTAAAGACAAAATAAAAATAATGGGGAATTTAAATGGCAGAAGAAAACAAACTAACCCAAAAATATGAATTTAAGAGTAGGATCAACTTAAACACAAAAAATACTAACATTGCTAAACAGGCCGAAATGGTTTCAACCGATAAATATAATCAAAATTGGTTGAATCGCAGAATACAAGAGCAAGATTTGCCATATTTGCCATTAAATATTCTGCAAAACAATATTTATGAACCAGAGGAGCAAGAAAAATCAAATTATACTAATAATAACACAATAAACAACGTAACTAGCAATATAACTAACTATAATATGCGAGCTAATTTTAAGGCAATTGATAATATAAAAAAAAATTATTTGGTAAATAAATACATTGAAAATAATGTATTTCACACAAATATCACACGGGGCGATATAATTTCGGCAAAAAATATTGCCATAGCAAATTGGCATTTAGGGTCACCACATAGTTATGTGAATAATGAAAATGTAATTGAAAATTTAAACTTTGAACAGGCGGTTCAAAGTGTTAATCAAAATGTAAAAAATATTAATGTTCTGCAAGAAAGTTACCAGAAGCTTAAAGAAGAGGTAGAGCAGATTTCGAACACAGCGAATATTAATAGTATTTTTAAGAATGAGGAAAATATAAAATCACTTCATTTAGCTGTAAATAATCTTTCTAATACAGTTTTAAAAAGCGATGTTTTGCTGGAATTAAGTGCACAGTATAAAAAAGATAAAAAAATATTTTATAAATTAAATAAAGTTATAAAATCGGACTTAGATCCCACGAAACAACTTACTTCTTTATTTGATGTTAAGAACAACATAGTGCCTAAAGTTAAAAAAAGTGCGCTAGTGTTGCTTTTGCGAAGCATAAAACGGCAGCTTGAGGTTTATAATGAGTCAAGAGAGATAAATAAAAAAGAACGAGAAAGAATAGAAAGACGGTTAGAGGAAAGACTAGGGATAATCCAGAGGAAAGGGAATGTATTAGAAGAGGAAGAACTGAGAAGGAAGTTACAACTCAGAGTAGTAAGAAGGATAGAGAAAGAAGAGAAAAGAG
>JAFQMN010000003.1 GCA_017414435.1 Oscillospiraceae bacterium | reverse complement strand
TGGTAAAGACGAGATTGTTTACACTGTTTTGTATAAAGAAGACCCCGATAGCGATGATGAGCTGATTAGTATCTCTTCAGATGAATCAGAAGAAATAGTTGTAGATGCTATATAGTTTATATAGAAAAAGTCTGCTGTTTCGCCCTAGATCCCGGAGAGGAGAATATAGAGTTGTAGAAGCATTCCTTATATATTTAGGGATTGCTTTAATAAAAATCCCCTGCATAGTGGGGGATTTTTATTATTAATTTTCAAAAAAGTACAAAAAAAGTGAAGTTTGTGGCTTTATTAAAAGACTTTTTCAATTTTGTTCCACGTGGAACAATTGTTAATAACTTTTTTTTGCGTAAAATATTAAAGAATGTATAACGGTTGATTTATTCATTTACTTGTTGTATAATATAAAAAAGGAGATAGGGCAACGATTATAAAATGTTCAAAAATGAAAGGAACGGATAATTATGATGAAAAATATGAAAACAGGCACAAAAATATTATGTTGTTTAGTAATTGTTATTTTAATTTGCGGCGGATATATAATATCTACTAGGAACAAATTAGTTGGGCAAGAGCAAGAGACAAAGCAGGTTTTTGCTAATGTGCAGGTATATTTGCAACGCCGAAATGACTTAATCCCTAATTTGGTGAACACTGTTAAAGGCTATGCAAAGCATGAAGAAGAAGTTTTTAATGCGGTAACCGAGGCACGTCAGAATATGATTAATGCAAAAACACCAGAAGAAACTGTGCAGGCAGACGCAGCGCTTAGCTCTGCAGTGGGAAGGCTTTTAGCAATTGCAGAGTCTTACCCGGATCTTAAAGCCAAAGAAAACTTTCTTGAGTTGCAAGATGAACTTGCTGGCACAGAGAATAGAATTGCAGTAGCTCGTAAAGATGCAAATGAAAAAGTTACCGCTTATAACACAAGCATAAAACTCTTCCCCAAAAATATAGTAGCAAAAATGTTTGGATTTAATGAACTACCTTTATTTGAAGCAGATTCAAATGCTAAAACGGTTCCCGCTGTAAGTTTTAATTAAAGTGGTGTGAATAATGAGACTGTTTACAAAAACAAACCGTTTTATTAGGTTTTTGCTTTGCGCAAGCGTAATTCTGCTATGTGTGGCAAATACATCAGCTTTATCTATACCCAAAGCAGAATCTTGTGCAAACGATTTTGCAGGGGTGCTGAGCAGCAAAACGAAAACTCATATTCAAAAAACGAGTGATGCATTATATAAAAAATGCAAAATACCGGTTGTAGTTGCAACAATAAAATCTCTTGAGGGCGAGGATATTAGCAACTACGCTATTGAGATGGCTCGCAAATGGCAGATTGCGCAAAAAGATAGTAAAAAAGGTATTTTAATTCTGCTGGCGGTAGAAGACCGTGAAATACGAATTGAAGTATCTGATGGCCTTGAAGGAGTGTTAAATGATGCAAAAGCAGGCAGGATTATTAGGCAGTTTGGCACGCCACTTAAAGAAAATGATTATAACTTGGGCATTATGCAGATTTTTGACGCGATTGTAGCAGAGGTAGAGGAACCTGGCTCCGTTGTGCAGGATGAAGACACGTTTTCTAAAGAGGACTTAATTACGGCTTTTTTTGTTATTCTTATTTTGGCGCTAAGCTTTATAGCTACCAGTAAATCTAAACGCAATAGATTTTGGGGCACCTCATATAACACAGGTGGTTCGTGGGGTGGCTTTGGCAGCAGTTCCTCTAGCGGAGGCAGCTCTTTTGGCTCTGGCGGCAGTTTTGGTGGAGGTAGTAGCTTTAGCGGCGGTGGAGCAAGCAGCAAATTTTAATCAAGTGTTTTTGAACAGCACTAAAAATAATTAACAACTATAAAAAAAGACCAGGAATTTTAATCCTGGTCTTTTTCTTGCGGGCAAAGTAGCATATATAACCCAAATACCATAAGCCAAACAATAACAAAACTAATTAATTGCAAATAACCAAATTGCATTTTAACAAAAGGTTTTAACATTAGTAAACAGCTAATTAAAATACCATTCAAAACGTGGCAACTTGATAAAAATTTTCGCACTTTACTCTCTGGCGATAATTTAATTATTAATTTGCTGATTTGTTTCGGTATAATATAAAGTATTAACCAAAAAGTCACAATTTGCCAGCAAAGAAATGTGGTTAAATTGCTATCGAAATAGTTTAATTTTTGTGTTATGTAATCTAAAGGGAAATCCAACAAAACTAGATCAAGCCACCGCAAATTGTATTTAATTTTAGCTATCTCCATTTTCAGCTCTTTCATCTTTTTTCTCCTCGATTTTGGCAAAAGACCATAGCTAATTGCTATGGTCTTTTGTTTATTTAAAAAAACTTACAAATCAAGCCGGCAAACACAACAACATTTAAAAAAATAGATGTAATAATATAAAACGGCAACGACAATAATAATTTGTCATTATTTTTATAATGTTTAATTTTTTTTGCAAAATCTTCCAGCAAACCGCCAAACACAATTAAATAAAAAGCTGATTTTTCCACTATAGCAAAAATCAAACTACAAAAACAAAGCACAAAAATTGTTTCAGCTGCTAAAAAATTTTTCAATTTATTTTTATCCATTATTTTATCTCCTCGGTTTTGGTGCTGGTGCTAACATTATGGTCAAGCCTAGGAATAATTCCTAGGCTTGGTTTTGATTTTCATCGTCTTTTTCTTTTTTACTTTTTTGCCTAAACTCTAACATTGCACCTATAACTTCCATTAAAAGGCTGCCAACAGAAATAGGCATAATAATTTTAAAGCCGTCTTTCATCATGATGCGGAAACCGGTATCAGAAATAGATGAAAAAAATGTTGCATAACAAAGCATGAAGGTGAAAAACACATAAAATATAGATATGAATTGTTTGTATCTGTTCCATCTTTTTTTTATTATCTCTTTCATGCGCTCTGCCCCTTTCTTTTAACTAACTACCTTGATCTTCTTCCTCTTCCTCTTTTTTTATTTCTTTTTTCACTTGATCAATTTCCGCTTGGTTCTCTTTTGCAAATTCTTTTCTTTTTGCATCGTCATATGACATATAACCATGATGTTTCGGATAAAGATAATCATCATATGCCTTTTTTTCTGCTAAAGTATATTCTCCCGCATCGTGGCGCGCGTCATTGTGTTGACTTAATGCAACCGCGCCGAGCCCTAAAGGAATAGAAACCGGCAGCACCGAGGATGTCACAAGGCTTGCCGCAGATAAAATAGAGATTGGCCCACCATTAATCTTGTTTTTGTTTGCCTCAACTTTTTTCTCTGCGGCAATTTGCTTGTGTGCTTCACTTTCTACTTTCTTTTTATGTTCTTGTTCTGCCACGCTTAGTTTTGGTGTTGGCTTTTTTGGTTCTGGCTCACGTCTTGGTATTAGCTGCGGTGCTGGACGCTCATATATTACCGACTGCGGCTTCGGCTTGCCAAAATCAACCTTGTCCACATTCCTCGGCTTTGGTGCCGGCGCTGGAGCCGGTTTAGGAGGTGCAGACCTAACAGTTGAAGTGGTAGGTCTAGAACCCGTTGATTTTGAACTGGTTGTGCTAGAAGATTTGTTAGTAGATTTAGAACTGCTCACCGTTTTTTTTGGGGGGAGTTCTAACAGTTGATGTCTTGGATACCTTTGGAGGCATCAGAATCACCCTTTCTATAAAATATATTGTTGTAAATATTATAAAAATTATTATAACATTACAGTAATTATAATAGCATAAATACATTAAGCTGTCAATAAATGTTGTGCGGTAAAATTGAAACGGTTAAAAAAATAAATAACGTCGACAATTTTTTATGTTGAATAACATTTATTTTAGAACACAAAATAAGGCAGGCATAGAACTAACAACAAAAACAGAAGATAAATATTGTATAAAACAACAATTGCGTTACGATTAACACTATGATATAATTAAACAAGTGAAAATTATAACATATTGCATAAATAAACAAATAGCAGCAGAGATATAAACTAGCAAAATATGAAAAATAATTGTTTTTAAAGAAGGGGTTTATTGATGAGGAAGGAACTTAGCAAACAATATACACCGCATGGCATGGAGCAAAAGTGGTATAAGTTTTGGCAAGATGAAGGTATGTTTTTAGCAGATGAAAACAATTCACATGCAAAAAACACATATTCAATAGTCATGCCACCGCCAAATATTACAGGCAAATTGCACATTGGGCATGCGTTAGATGATACGTTGCAAGACATTTTGATTAGATTCAAGCGTATGAATGGTTACGAAACCCTCTGGCTGCCAGGAACAGACCATGCAGCTATTGCAACAGAGGCTAAAATTGTTGCAAAGCTTAAAGATGAAGGCCTTACAAAAGAAGAAATTGGCCGAGAAGAATTTTTAAAACGTGCTTTTGCATGGAAAGAAGACTTTGGTGGGCAGATTATAGCTCAAATAAAGCGGTTGGGTTGTTCTTGCAGTTGGGAGCATGAGCGCTTTACTATGGATGAAGGCTGCAGTGCAGCGGTTAAGCACTTATTTGTAGATCTGTTTAATAGAGGGTTAATCTACCGTGGTGAACGGATTGTTAATTGGTGCCCACATTGCAAAACTTCTATTTCTGATGCGGAAGTTGAATATGTACCGAGGGCAGGCAATTTGTGGTATGTTAACTACAAAGTAGAAGGCGGGCAGTTTATAACTATTGCAACCACCCGGCCAGAGACAATGCTTGGTGATACAGCAATTGCAGTGAACCCAAAAGATGAAAGGTATGCAGATTTAGTTGGCAAAACCGCAATCTTGCCGCTTTTAAATAGAAAAATACCGATTGTGGCAGATGACTATGTGGAAATGGAGTTTGGCACAGGAGCAGTTAAAATAACACCAGCACACGACCCTAACGATTTTGAAGTAGGGCAGCGGCATAACCTTAAAATTATTAAGGTGATGACAGAAGACGGCAGAATAAACGAAAACGGCGCAAAATATGCAGGGCTTACGATGCTGGAAGCCAGGAAGCAGATAATTGAGGACCTTAAAGCAGAAGGTACGCTTGTTAAAACAGAAGAAATTGAACATAATGTGGGAATATGCTATAGATGTAGTAATGTTATTGAACCGCTGGTTTCTAAACAATGGTTTGTTAAAATGAAACCGTTAGCGCAGCCTGCAATTGATGCAGTTGTGCAAAAAAAGATTAAGTTTGTGCCAGAGAGATTTTCTAAAATATACCTGCATTGGTTAGAAAATATTAAGGATTGGTGTATTTCTAGGCAGCTTTGGTGGGGGCACAGAATTCCAGCATATTATTGTGAGCAATGCGGTCAGATGATAGTTAGCGAAGAAGCACCAAACAAATGCCCAAATTGCCAGAGCGCTAAAATACGACAAGAAGAAGATACGTTAGATACATGGTTTTCTTCGGCTTTGTGGCCGTTTTCTACAATGGGGTGGCCGCAACAGACAAATATGTTAAAAAACTTCTTTCCAACAAACACATTGGTTACTGCTTACGACATCATATTCTTTTGGGTTGTAAGAATGGCCTTTGTATCGCTAGACCAAATGAAAGAGATCCCGTTTGAATATGTGTATATTCACGGTTTGGTTCGTGATGCACAGGGCAGGAAGATGTCTAAATCTTTAGGTAACGGTGTAGACCCATTGCAGGTGATTGAAGAAAATGGCGCAGATGTATTGCGGATGTCTTTAGTTATTGGTAACAGCCCGGGGAACGATATAAGATTTTCTGACGATAAAATTATGTTGGCTAGAAATTTTGCTAATAAAATTTGGAATGCGGCGCGCTTTGTGTTGATGAATATCTCTGATACAGAGGATTATAAAGAGTTAGACCAAAAAGCATTGCGAATTGAAGATAAGTGGATTATTACCCGTTTATGCAATATAGTAAAAGAGATTACGGCAAATATTGAAGCTTTTGAGTTTGGAATAGCTCTGCAAAAGATTTATGATTTTAGCTGGGATGTATTTTGCGATTGGTATATAGAGCTAGCAAAGTTAAGGCTTAAAAACCATGAAGAAACTGTGTGCGGTGTACTGGTTAATGTGTTAAAAGAGATTCTTAAAGCATTGCACCCTTTTATGCCTTTTATTACAGAAGAAATTTGGCAAGCTTTGCCGCACAAGGGCAAAAGTATTATGTTGGAAGCTTGGGGTGTTAACTTTAAAGCAGATGGATTTAAAGCAGAAGCCGAGGAATTTGAAAAGTTAATTGCAGTTATTAAAGCAATTAGAAACGCCAGGGCGCAGGCAAAGGTTACAGAAGGGCAGAAAGTTGATATTTGTATAGTTACGGCAGAAAATGTGATTAAGGAGAACGCAGGTTTTATAACTCAATTGTGCAAAGCAAAAAATGTTATTTTTACAGAAGATGAACCAGCGGGCACAAACGGTGCAGTTGCAGCAACAACAGATTCAGCTAGGGTGTTTGTGTATGCTACAGAAAATATTGATAAGGAGAAAGAATTAGCAAAACTTGAGCTAGAGCTTAAAGCTTTAAACAAAGAATATTTGGTGCTACAAGAAAGGTTAAGCAACCCAGGGTTTTTAAACAAAGCGCCAAAAGCGGTAATAGATAATTATACCGAACAAAAGGAGAAACTAGCAGAAAAGATCGGAAATGTTAAAGCAAGTATTAAAAAATATAGTTAGTTGAGGGCAAAGTTTATGTTAAATGTTAGTTTAATTGAATATACAGCAAAACCGCAGAATGTTGTGGCAATGGCAGCTAAATTATGTTATTCTGGCAAGAACATGCAAGATTTAAAAGAAGAAATTGACTCTAAAGATGCAGGAAAGTTTGTGGAGATGTTAAGAGAAATTGGGCACGAAAGTCCGCTTGAACATGTATCTTTTACATTTGGAGTTGAAGGTATATCTAGGGCATGTTTAGCGCAGTTAACCAGGCATAGAATAGCATCGTTTAATGTGCAAAGCCAGCGGTATGTGGGCAAAGAGGATTTTTTATTTGTTATGCCGCCTAGCATAGAAGGAGATGAAGAAGCTAAAGAAGTGTTTTTAAAAGCCATGCAAGCTTCTAACGAAGCATATAAAAAGTTAGCTAGAATATTAAAACAAAAAAGTTCAGTTGCAGATGAAAAAGCAAAAGAAAAATCAGCCATTGAAGATGCGAGATATGTGCTGCCTAATGCTTGTGAAACACGTTTAATGGTTACAATGAATGCGCGCGAACTACTGCATTTTTTTGAACTGCGCTGTTGCAACCGGGCACAATGGGAGATTAGAGGCTTGGCATTTTGTATGCTAAAATTAGTTAAAAAGGTAGCGCCGCAAATTTTTAAATCTGCAGGGCCAAGATGTGTGCGGGATTCTTGCAAAGAAGGTAAGATGAGTTGCGGGCAGATGGCGAAAATGCGAGAAATATATAATTTTTAAGAGAGGACTTTGCTATGTTTGAAAAGCTAAAGCTAGTGCAAGAAAAGTATGAAGAAATAAGCAAAAAGTTGCAAGAACCGGATGTTATTAACGATAATTTAGTTTATAGGGAATTAATGAAGGAATATAAGAATTTAACACCTGTTGTTGAAAAGTTTAACGAATATTGCAAAACAAACGATCTGCTAAAAGAGGCTGAAGAGATTTTAAATGAATCTGGCAATGAAAAAGAACTTAAAAAAATGGCACAAGATCAATATGAAGAAGCTAAAGCAAAACTTGAAGTTATCTCTGAAGAGTTAAAGATTTTATTGCTGCCTAGTGATCCAAACGATAGCAAAAACGTTATTATGGAGATTCGTGGCGGTGCAGGCGGCGAAGAAGCTATGCTTTTTGCAAACAGTCTGTTTAGGATGTATTCTATGTATACAGAAAAAAAACATTGGAAGCTAGAAACTTTAGATGCCAATGTTCGAGAGTTAGGTGGCATTAAAGAGATTAGCTTTTTAATTAATGGAGAAGGTGCTTATTCTAGGTTGAAATTCGAAAGTGGCGTTCACAGGGTGCAGAGAGTGCCAGAAACAGAGGCATCTGGCAGAATTCACACATCTACAGTAACAGTTGCAGTGTTGCCAGAAGCGGAAGAAATTGACATTGAAATAGATCCATCTGAACTGCAGATAGATACATTCCGGGCGAGTGGTGCAGGCGGGCAGCATATTAATAAGACAGAATCTGCAATTAGAATTACGCACATACCTTCTGGTCTTGTGGTGGAATGCCAGGATGAGCGGAGTCAGTATAAAAATAAAGATAAAGCTATGAAGATTTTACGTGCCAAGCTTTATGAACAAAAGTGTGAGGAGCAGAATAAAGAGATTGCAAGCCAAAGAAAATCGCAAGTAGGTTCTGGGGATCGTTCAGAGCGGATTAGAACTTATAATTACCCGCAAGGCAGAGTTACAGACCATAGAATAGGATTAACGCTTTATAAATTAGATGAAATTTTAAATGGAGACCTTGATGAAATTATTGACCAGTTAATTGCCTTTGATCAAGCGGAAAAGCTAAGGCAAGAGAGTGAAGTTTAATATGCAAGTATTAAAACTTCAAGAAAAAGAGTATGTGGAATTGCAACTAATAAAACATGAACTTGAGTCTGGTGGAGTAGTAGTGATTCCCACAGAAACAGTGTATGGTTTGGCGGCGAATGCTTTTGATGAGCAAGCTATAAATAAGATTTTTGAGGTTAAAGGCAGACCAAAAGATAACCCTTTGATTGTGCATATTAGTAATTTAAATATGCTAAATGAGTTAGTGTGGGAAGTGCCAGCAAAAGCAAAAAAGTTGATAGATAAATTTTGGCCAGGGCCTCTTACCCTTGTTATGAAAAAACAGGATATTCTACCAGATGCAGTGACATGCGGGTTAGATACAGTGGGAATTAGAATGCCAAAGCACGAACTGGCGCTTAAGATTATAGAAACGGTAGGATTACCATTAGCTGCTCCTTCTGCAAATTTATCTGGCAAACCTAGCCCAACTGAGGTAAGCCATTGTGTGGAAGACTTAGGGGAAAAAGTGAATTTTATTGTTGATGGTGGCAGATGCGAAGTTGGAGTGGAATCTACTGTGTTGCTTGTGGCCGAAGAACCATTTGTTATATTAAGGCCGGGGATTATTAACCAAAAGCAAATTGAAGATGTTTTGCAAGAGAAAGTGCTAATTAACGATGGTTTGCAGCCTAAGGAAGATAAGCTAATTAAATCGCCAGGGGTAAAATATAGGCACTACGCACCCAAGGCAGAAGTTTTGTTAATAGTAGGAAATTTTGAAGAGTTTAGAAATTACGTAGAAAAAGAAGCCGACTTAAAGACGTGCGCTATGGTTTTTGAAAATGAAATAAATAACTTTTCGGTCAAATGTTTTAGCTATGGTAAGCAGAGCGAACCAAAGAGTTTAGCAAAAAATATATTTACTATTTTACGCCAGGTTGACACTGAAAATTACAAAAGAGTGTTTGTGCATATGCCGGAGCAGGATGCAGAGACATTGGTAATTTGGAACAGATTAATTAGAGCAGCAAGTTTTAAGCTAATTAACCTTAATAAAAAATAGAAAAGGAGTTGATTTTAAATGACAAAGGGGAAAAACAGCTTAAAGGATGAACTTTTATATTCACAAAAGCACGTAGAAAAGATTATAACAAAAGATCAGAAGAACAAATCTCAAAAATTTAGTGAAGGATATAAAGAATTTTTGAAAATATGCAAGACCGAGCGGGAATGTGTTGAATTTATTAAAGAAAAAGCAGAAAAGCTGGGTTTTAAAGAATATGAGTTGAACAAGAAATACAAAGCGGGCGACAAAGTATATTACATTAACAAAAACAAGGCAATGTTTTTATTAACCATTGGCAAGAAAAGTTTAGCAGAAGGCTTAAATATTGTAGCTTCTCATATAGATTCGCCACGTATTGATCTTAAGGCTAAACCATTGTATGAAGATAGTGAGATTGCATACTTTAAAACGAACTATTATGGCGGTTTGCGCAAATATCAATGGCCAACCTTGCCACTAGCTTTACATGGAAGGATTATGAAGAAGGATGGGCAGGAACTTGATATATGCATAGGGGAGAAGGAAGAAGACCCAGTATTTTATATTACAGATCTTTTGCCTCATTTGGCCGATGAACAGGCACAAAGACCGCTTAGCAAAGCAATTTCTGGCGAAGATTTAAATCTTATTGTGGGCAGTTTACCGTATTGCGAAGAAGGCATTGACGGAGCGAATTTAGTAAAACTTAATGCAATGAAGATATTAAACGACAAATATGGAATTGTGGAAAAAGATTTGATCAATGCAGAATTGAGTTTAGTGCCGGCTTTATTACCAAGAGATGTGGGTTTAGACAGAGGCTTAATTGGAGCGTATGGCCAAGATGACAGAGTATGTGCTTATTCTTCTTTAATGGCACATTTGGAACTTAAAACTCCAAATTATACAACAATTACTATGTTTGCAGATAAAGAAGAGGTTGGCAGTGAGGGCAACACAGGGCTAGATTCCTTGATTTTAGAATATTTTGTGCAGAATCTGGCGCAACAGCAAGGAGCTAATTATAGAGAAGTACTTACAAATTCTAAATGCCTTTCTGCTGATGTGAACGCCGCTTTTGATCCGAGCTGGGCGGGTGTTTTTGAAAAACAGAATACTGCAAAGGTGAATTATGGCGCAGTGGTTACAAAATATACAGGCAGCAGAGGCAAGTCCGGTACATCTGATGCCTCAGCCGAGTTTATGTATGAAATTACCTCTTTGCTAGATAAAAACAATGTTATTTGGCAAACAGGTATGCTTGGTAAGGTTGATACTGGTGGGGGAGGAACCGTGGCTAAATATATTGCAAGGCTCAATGTAGATGTAGTTGATGTTGGGGTGCCAGTTTTGAGTATGCATGCACCATATGAGCTAACTTCTAAGCTGGATGTTTTTATGCTGAACAAGGCGTTTAAAGCGTTTATTAACCGCTAAATTTGCAAAGGGGATTAATTTTGTGAAAAAGTTAATTGTGCTAGAAGGGTTGGACGGAAGCGGCAAAGCAACTCAAGCGGAACTTTTGCAGGAAAAATTGAATAATTTAGGGCAAAAAACTTGCAAAATTTCTTTTCCAGACTATACAGAAAAATCAAGTGAATTGATTAAAATGTACTTAAATGGTCAGTTTGGGCAAGATGTGAATGCTGTTAGCCCTTATGTTGCCTCAACGTTTTATACAGTGGATAGATATGCAAGCTATAATTTAAAGTGGAAAACTACTTACCAGCAAGAAGCATTTATTATTGCAGACCGCTACACCACATCTAATATTGTTTACCAGATGGCAAAGTTAAAAGATTCAGAATGGGATGTGTTTTTAGAATGGCTTTATGACTTTGAATACAATAAATTTAAATTACCAAAACCAGATTTGGTTCTTTATTTAGATGTTGATCCAGAGATTAGTGCTAAATTATTAACTAAGCGTTATGGGAATGAATGCAACAGCAGGGATCTGCATGAAAAGAATATGGAGTATTTAAAATTATGCAGAAAATCTGCTATGTATGCAGCAGAGAAACTAGGTTGGAAGGTATTAAAATGCTTTGAAGCGGGTAAAATTAAGTTAATGGAGGAAATTTCAGCAGATATTTTAAAAAATGTTTTAAAGTGGGTAAAGGAAGCAGGTGAGTGAAGATAGTTTATGTGTTTTTAGCAGATGGTTTTGAAGAAGTTGAAGCAATTACAATAGTGGACGTTTTAAGAAGAGCTAAAGTGGAAGTATTAACGGTGGGAGTTGGCTCTAAAACGTTAGTGGGGGCTCATAATATTGTAGTGCAAGCGGATATTGATATATGTGAGCTTGCTATGGACAATAATATTGAAATGATAGTGTTGCCCGGAGGAATGCCAGGAGTTTATAATTTAAAAAAATCAAAAAAAGTAATTGAAATGTTGCATTATGCCAACAATAACGGAATTTATATTGCGGCTATCTGTGCGGCACCAACAATATTAGGTGAGCAAGATATGCTTTATGAACGGCAGGCGGTTTGCTTTCCGGGTATGGAAGAGGAGCTATTGGGTGCCAAAGTGGTAAACAGTAATGTGGTTGTTGATGGGAATATTGTTACAGGCAAAAATATGGAAGCAGCTTTGGAGTTTGCAAACACATTGGTTGGTCTTTTGGTAAAAATAAAATAAAAAAGGTGAGAATGTTGGAGAAATTAAAAATAGATATAGAGAAAACATTAATACACGATAATGTGGGAGAGTGTAAGCAAAAGATAAGGACATTAGCAAAAGAGGCACGCGCAAAAATAAGTGTGGCAGAAAAAGAGCATATGGAAAAGATAATGGTTCAACGGTTATGCTCTCTTAAAGAGTATAAAGAAACTAGTGTTATTTTGTGCTATTTTTCTAATGACATTGAAGTGAGCACAAAGAAGATTATGGAGAAAGCTTGGGAAGATAATAAATTAATTGCAATTCCTAAATGTAATAATTCAAATTATTCAATGCAATTTTATGCAATAAATTCTTATCAAGATATAAAGATAAATGAATACGGTTTTGGAGAGCCTTATGAAAATAAATTAATTATTGGTGATGAGCGTAGCATTTGTATTGTGCCGGGCTTGGTGTTCGATTATCGTGGGCATAGAATAGGTTATGGCTCAGGCTATTATGATCGTTTTTTAGCTAGCTATAAGGGGTGCAAGGTGGGGCTAACTTATAGCGCCTTTATGCAAAGAGCTTTACCTAAAGAGCGTTTTGACCAGAAAGTGGATTACTTAATAAGTGAGAAGTTCACGAAAATAATTGAAAGGTAAATGAGCAAAATTAAAATTAGAAGAGAGATGTTGTTAAGTGCAGAAAAAATGGAAACCTTTAGTTATTATATTATCGCTTTCTGCTTTTATAGCGTATAGTGTAATATCTATGGGAACAGATTTTTTAGGTTTAAGAAGTGGCGTTGATGATATTGTTGTAGAGATAACCGATACTAGGCCAAAATGTGTGGCAAAAGCTTTAAAAGAACAGAAAGTTATAAAGCATAAAAATGAATTTTTGCTGTACCAGAAGCTTTATAGAAAATTAAAAGGGATTACAGCAGAATATAAAACCGGAAAGTTTTCATTTGGGTCGGCAATGTCTTATAATTCAATTATAAGAAGGCTGGTTTCTCCACAGATTGAGACGGTTACTGTAACTTTTAAAGATGGTTTTACCACTAGAGAAATTGCAGCAGAATTAGAAAAAAATGGAGTTTGTTCAGCAGATGAATTTTTGAATGTGTTAGAAAAAGAAGACTTTGATTTTTGGTTTTTAAAAGAAGTGCCAAAAAACAATTTAAGAGTTAATAAATGTGAGGGATATCTTTTTCCGGATACTTATGAATTTTATAAAGGAGAAGCGCCGATAAATGTTGCTAAAAAATTATTAGAAAATTTTGATAGAAAAGTTACAGTTGAAATTAAAGACAAAATATCTAAATCTGGGTTCTCTTTAGACGAACTGATAATTTTAGCATCGATTGTACAAAAAGAAGAAGGCAGCGGAGCAAATTCCGCGAAGGTTGCCGGAGTATTTATTAATAGGTTGAATAATCAGTCAGAATTTTTAAGATTGAACTCGGATGTTACAATTGATTATGTTGAAAGAAATATTAAACCATACCTTGCTTATGAAAACCAAGAAATATATGATGCTTATGACACCTATAAATGTATAGGATTACCAGCAGGGCCTATATGCAATCCTAGCATGGTGGCGATTGATGCAGTGTTACAGCCAGAAAAGAGTGATTATTTTTATTTTGTAACCGATAAAAACGATAATTATTATTGGGCAAAAACATTAGCAGAGCATAACGAGAATATAAAAAAAGTTAAGGCGGTTAATTAATATATACAAATTTCTGCAGAATGATTTTAAACACAATACAAAAAATACTCTAGCTTTAGTTAGAGTATTTTTTAGTGAATTAATAAAAATTTATTCTATATCTCATCTTATTTTATAATTTCATCTTGTTCATCGAATGTAAGGATGCCAGTGTTGAATATCTGATATTGCCAGTCATCGGTTTCTGCGGCATCATAACCCAGCAACTGAGCAATTAATTTAGCACCATATAAATGGATATTTACATCTATCGGTTGTAAGCTTAAGAAAGTAGTTTTGTCATCTTTAAATTTTACGGCACCATTCGAATCAAGCATTGGAGGATATAATTCCTGGTATTTTTTTCCTATTTTAATGCCATCATACAAGATTTTAGCTTTTGAAGGATCATAGAAGAAACTTAATATTCTACCTGTAGAAGGTTCTTTAGGTGGTTGATACCAAGAGACATCGTAAGTTTTTTCTACCTCTTTGAAGATATCGCCAAATAGTTTAGAAAGCTTTTCTTTACCTTCTTTTTTTACAAGCTCATTATAGCGATTAAGTAACTCTATTGGGCTCATGCTTTGGTAATTAGACCCAAATAATTTTATGCAAAACGTGTGCCTAGCTTCAAATTGCCGAGCGCCTGCAGGAGTGTTAAAATATTGGCCAACCACTGCATAGTTTTCTGCTGCCACTTGAGGCAGATATACAAGAGGGAGATCAGTTACTTTTTTATATGTAGAGGCAAACACTCCGCTGTTTTCTTCACCATCTCTAAATTTCCCATTTTTTGTTTCGGCAGATAATTTGTCTACCTTGCTGTCTGATATTCCAGCAATGCCACGATATAAAACCTTTTTACCTACTTTTAATTCTTCAAATTTTTTATGCTTAACTATTTTTGGAACTTCGCTGTTATATGGGCAATATTTATTTAAAATTGCGGTAATATCATCAAAAGATTTGCATTGAGCAGTTTTACCAGCTTTTTTTGAATCTTCTTCGTATTGTGCCCAAACAGCTTGTGCCCTTTCGTGAGCCAATTTAGCAAGTTCAATTGCCTGGGCATCTGGTATAGATTGACATTTTGATGCCAAATTAAATGCGTTAAATGTTAACGCAACAGCAATAGCTGTGTTGATGATTTTTTTACAATTACTATTATTAAACATATTACTTCTCCATTTCTTTATATTTATATATTTGATAATGTTTATAAATATACAGTAGCTTAAATATTTATAAGAATTATATATTATATCATAAATTGATTAGTTTGCAACAGGGTTTTCAATATTTTCTTGCGAAGAGTTGGTTTTTGTAATAAGCATTATGTATATTACAAGATTATATATACCAAAAACACTTATAAGTAAAAGCAAATTATTGTAATATAGGTTTTTATTGAAATATAAAAGTGAGGGGTTATAAATTTTTAATAAACATAATGGTAAAGTAGCAGCAATGCAAAAGATTGTGCTAAAGAGTGCCGAGACTTTACACGATTTTAATAAAAATTGATTTACTTGCCCGAATGTTATAATTTCTGCTTGAGAGAAAAATGTTCGTAAAATAAAGATTAGAGCTAGTACCTCTAAAATGTGTTCGCTAATGAAAAAGATTGTGGTATATGCTAACACTATGCGCATAATTGTAAAAGTTAGCCATGTTATGGGGAACAGGTATAAGGCTTTAAAAATGCCCGAAGATAAAAACTTTATCTGTGTGTTTAAAATTAATGCAAATGCTTGAATTAACATTACAATTGCAGAAATTAAACATATATATGGCATAATATAAGTAGTGTAGTTCTTAAATTTGGTAAAAAATGCCGATTGGTTTTGGATGCCAAGTGGTATGAATGAAATAGGTTGACTATTTTTATTTGTGATAAAAAATGTATATATTAAAAAAATACCAACAATTAAAGAAACAATACCTAGTGTGACATTTTGCCGACGAGATAATATAATTTTTGAAGAATTATCATTTTCTGGAGAGCCGAAAAAAGAGTAGATTATCCCACCCATTGCTATTAATATTACTGTGTAATCAAATAAATGTGTAATAAAATTTGGTTGTATGTAAAATCCTGTAGTGTGGTCGACACAGTTGAATATTAAGTAACATCGTGTTATAATAATAAAAAGTAATATTATGGTAGGAATGGTATAATAGAAAAGCAAAGATTGTTTTAATTTATTTTTTATTTTTAACATGTTGAGCAAACATCCTTTCAATTATTATAATATAGATTTTATTATATCATAAAATTGTTAATTTGTCAGTTAATTTAATTATAATAAAGGAGAAGCGAGTGAATGGTAGTAAGAACAAAGTTGCAAGAAGGTATTTTTTTTAATAGCATAGTTGACAACAAATTTAAAAACAATGTAGTAACAATTCATTTTATTTTACCACTAAATGAGAAGAATGTTAGTGCAAATGCTATTGTTACATCAGTATTTAAAAGTAAACTAAAACTAGCAGAATTTAATAAAAAGTTAAAAGCGCTTTATGATGCTTCTATTTTTGTAGAAGTTAAAAAGTTTGCGGGGTGTCAGGATGTAAGTATTGGTGTGCAGTATATAAAAAATAGGTATACTATGGGTAATGAAAATATTGCTAAAACAGCAGTAGAACTACTCTTTGCTTGCATTACAAACCAGTTGACCGATGAAAAGATTGAACTTGAAGGAAAGAAGCAAGAGCTTTGTGATTCTATTAAGGCGGATTTTAGTGATAAAGTTTTGTATGCAAAAAAAAGATGCAAAGAGATAATGTTTGAAAGTACGGTATGTGCTTTAGATCCAAAGGGAACACTTGAAGGAGTTAATAAACTTTTGGAAAAAGAAGTGACAGAAGCTTATTACCGCATTTTAGAAGCAGCGCAAATTGAAATAATATCTATTGGGGATGAACAATGCAATTTTATTGTGCAAGAAGTGTTAGCAAAGGGCTTTGGTAAGATTACCAGTAAAAAAAGAATTCAAAAAAAATTAAGCGCATATGACTTTAGAAAAGAAGAGAAATATGTTATAGATAAGATGGAGGTTGAACAGGCTAAACTTACAATTGGGTTTATAAAGCCTATTGATTTTATTGAAGATAATATTGCTCAAACATGTATCTTAAATAATATATATGGTGGATCAGCGGTTTCAAAATTGTTCTGCAATGTACGGGAAAAATTAAAGCTTTGTTATTATTGCGGTGCAGAATATGATAATTTTACTGGAGGATTAACAGTTAATTCTGGGGTAGATAAACAGAATTTAGAGCAAGCTAGTGAAGCAATTATAAGGGAATTTAAAAGTATGCAAAATGGGGAGTTTTCTGAAGAAGATGTTAGTAAAGCCAAATTAGATTACAAAAACAGGTTGAAAATATTAACAGATTCACTAGATTATCTTACCATGTGGTATGAAACTAGAATTTTTGAAGATAATCCAATATCACCAGAAGATTTCTGCAATATGGTAGATAAAGTGGATAAACAAAGCATTGTTGAACAAGCTAGAAAATTTATAATGACTACAAAATATGTGCTTGAAGGTGTTAATTGATATGGAAAAGAGAATTATTAAAGTTGAGAGATTAAATGAAAACTACTTTGAAGTGCAACATAGAACTGGGCTTAAAATTATTGTATTTAAAACTTTAGGCTATTCAACATCTTATGCGATTTTGGGTGTTAATTATGGTTCGACAAATAACAGGTTTATAGATAAAACTGGCAGATTTTTAGACACACCGCTGGGAATTGCGCACTTTTTAGAACATAAAATGTTTGAAAATGAAGATAAAACAGACACATTTGAACTATTTGCTAAAACTGGAGCAAGTGCAAATGCTTTTACAGATTTTGAAAAGACAGCTTATCTTTTCTCTGGAGCAGGTTATTTAGAAGAGAATTTAAAAATATTATTAAACTTTGTAATGCATCCATACTTTACTGAAGAAACTGTGAAGAAAGAACAAGGAATTATTGCACAAGAGATAAAAATGTATGAAGATAGTCCGTCATGGCAAGTGTTTTTTAATGCTGCTTCTGCAATGTATCAAAAGCACCCAATTGCCAACGACATTGCGGGAACTGTAGATTCAATTGCCACAATTACGCCAGAATTGCTTTACACATGTTACAATAATTTCTATTCTTTGAATAACATGATATTAACTATTGTAGGGGATTTTGATGAAGAACAAGTAATTAATTTAGTAGACAAATTACTTTCTGATTGTAAAGTTGAAACCAAAACCGCAAGTGCAAAAACTTATTATGAGATTGAACCTGCTGCAGTAAAAACACACAGAATATCTAAAATTCTACCTGTTTCGATTACACTAGCAGAAATAGGTTTTAAGGAAAATGCATACACTTTACAGGAAAATTTTTTGCGGCAATTTGTGTATAAAATTGTTTTAGACATGATTTTTGGCAGGGCTTCAAAGTTTTATGAAGAGGTTTACAAAGAAGGACTAGTGACGGATTCGTTTGACACAGATGTTATATGGGGAGCAGGTTATCTTGCTTTACTTATTTCTATGGAAACGGCAGAACCAGATAAATTATATGATATGATAATAGAGGAGATTAAACGGCAACGTGAGCATGGGCTTAATAAAGAAGATTTTGAACTTTGCAAGAAAAGTTTGTTATCGCATCTTATAAAAACAACAGAGGATTTGGATGATTTTGCTTTGTTATTGCTTGATATAACAAGAGCAGGATATGATTTGGATTTTGTTTTTAAATTTGTTGAAAATATTTCTTTTAAAGATGCAGAACAACTTATATATGAAGGATTTAAACAAGAAAGATCTGTACTTTCTTTTGTGCAAGCAAAATAGATATTGAGTAGGAGTTTTATATGAAAATTGGGGTTTTAACTAGCGGCGGAGATGCGCCAGGAATGAATGCGGCTATTCGTGCAATTGTGAAAGAAGCAGATAAACATGAAATTGACGTATATGGCTTTTTAAAAGGGTATAATGGTTTAATTAGTGGAAATTTTAAAAAGCTAGATATGGATTCAGTTGCAGGGATAGTAAATTTAGGTGGAACGGTATTGCAAACGGCAAGGTGTGAGGAGTTTTTAACAGATTTAGGACCGTGTAAAGCTAAACAGACATACGACAGGTTAGCATTAGACGGGTTAATAACTATTGGTGGAGATGGTACTTTTAGAGGAGCGGTTAAACTTGCAGAATTAGGTGTTCCATGTATAGGTATACCTGGGACTATAGATAATGATATTGCCTCTACAGGTTACACAATAGGCTTTGATACCGCAATAAATACGGCTACAAAAATGATAGATTTTTTAATGGATTCTGTAAAGTCTCACGGCAGATGCATGGTGGTTGAAGTTATGGGTCGTGAATCGGGTAAAATTGCATTGAATACAGCTCTAGCTACTGGGGCTGATTTTGTGCTTTTACCCAACAGAGATACAGAGCAAGAGAAACAACTGATTGAAAAGATTAAATTTAAAAAGGAGCAAGGCAAAGAATATTTTTTAATAATTGTAGCGGAGGGATATAAAAACAAAAACAATATTGCCGAGAAAATTGCAGCAGAAACAAAAACTTCAGTTAGGAGTTCGGTATTGGGTTATGTGCAAAGAGGTGGAGCGCCTAGTGCAAAAGATAGAATTATAGCAAGTAAGATGGGAATAAGAGCAGTTACTATTTTAAAAAACAAAGGGAAAAACCGTATGATTGGCGAGTTGAGTGGCAAAATTGTAGATTTGGATTTAAAAGAAGCGATGAACAACAAAAATTCAAACAACGCTGACGATGAAAAGGTTGAACAATTTATAAATTCAATTTGAAATGGAGAGCAGAAGAACATGAAGAAAGCAGTTATGACTTTTATGTTGCCTTTTTTATTATTAGGAATGTTAGTGGAAATGAGTTGCGCAAAAGGCGTTGCAATACAAAGTGTGTGCAGCTATTATGATGAGGAACGTTTAAAAGCTAAAACTGAGAAGGTACAAGAAAGCCTAAAATCGGGGCTTTTATTGTTACGCAAAAAGGGGAGGAATACAACCAGTAAAAAGAAAAAGGGAGTATTAAGCAAGAAGGCAGAGGGGATTAGTGATTCAGCAACTCAAGGTACTCAAGCTTCAGATTTTCTTGAACTTTCTGCGGAAGATGTTGTGAAAAATATTGGAGCATTATTTACCGCAGACCAGAAAAAAACAGGGATTCTTGCATCGGTTTCTATGGCGCAATTCATTCTTGAATCTGGCTATGGAAAGAGTGAATTAGCACAAAATGCAAATAATTTATTTGGTATGAAATGTTCACTTTCGGGTAACGATTGGGTTGGTTCAACTTGGGATGGTACAAATAAATATATCAAAAAAACTCGAGAACAAAATGCAGATGGTAGTTATGAGATAATTACTGCAGATTTTCGTAAATATTTATGTATAGAGGATTCCATTGCAGACCACAGTGCGTATCTGCTTGGTGCGAAAAATGGAAATGAGTTACGTTATGCTGGTTTAAAAGGTTGCACAGATTATAAGAAGGCAATACAGATTATTAAAGACGGAGGCTATGCCACGGCCTTTTCTTATGTGCAGGAACTTTGTTCAATTATTGAACGTTATAATCTTACACAATTTGATGCAGAACAAGATTCAATGCCGACAAAATCTAAAAAAAACAAAAATAAACGCAAAAAAACAAAAACGTCAAAAAAGAAAAAAATAACGAAAAATTAGCATTAAATTGGCATTAATTAGCATTTTAGTATGAGATGCAACGAAACTATAGGAAGGCTATTAGTAGATATTATAGCTTTGGAGACGGTTTTTTATATTGTCAATTCTAAAAAATTCCAAAAAAAATTCAAAAATGGGGGGGGTAGTTGCTTTTTTGAAAAAGATGTGATATTATATAGTATATGTGTCTAATAATGCACAAATATATAAATGTTTATAACACTTTTAGGAAGAAGGGAAAAGTTTGAATTTACTAAGCGACCAAGTTTTAGCATTGAATGAATGTTGTTTAAATAAATTTTATACAGAAGGGCAAGTTGCAACAGAAAATTTGGTTAATAGTAGTACTCCCAAATATAAAAAGAAGGTGGCATATTGCTCAGCTGATTTTTTAAAAGAGTTTAAAGATGTTAGAGAGTTACTTAGCGGAAGATATAAGCAAGATATAGAATTTAAGATGGAAGTTAAGCAAGAAGATGACCTTAAAATGCAACGAGATGAAAATAACATAGACCGTGACGAAGAATCAGTTAATTTAACAAGGGCAAATTTTGGCTATAAATGTGCAGCTACTTGCATAAATAGTAGGCTTATTATGCTTGGAACGGTAATCAATTCAAAATGATGGTTGTGGAGGTGTTTAAATGGGGCTTTTATCTGGATTAAATACGGCAGCTTCTGGAATAATGGCAAGTAAAGCAGCGTTGGATGTTACCACACAAAACCTAGTGAATCAACAAGTTGGTGGCTATAAAGGCAAAATTTCAATATTAAAGTCAGAAGACAGTTTAAACTTTGAAGATGAATTTAATTCTGTTAGTATAAGGAATTCTACTAAAGAAAGACGGCCTTCTAGAAGATTATCTCTTTCTGAAAATACATCTGAAGAACAGAATGGTGTGTGCATAGACAAAGTAATAGAAGATGAAACACCTGTGGATTTAGTTTACGACCCAACGAATCCTTTGGCAGATGAAGAGGGCTATGTTGAAGGCTCAAATGTGAATACTACAAAAGAAACCATTAATATGATGGAATATAAAAAGCTATTTGAAGTTTCAGCAGCAGCTTTTAATACGCAAAAATCTATTCTTAATACAGGGCTTAAAATTGGTGAAAAATAATTTTAAAGCAGCTCTAGTTAATAAGTTTAGAAAGGAATGTTAATGTTGGATTTAGAAAGGGTAAGTATAGGCAAAGCAGATTTTTTAAAAGACGGAATTAATGCTTTAGATGATAAAATGAAGTTTGATTCAGGTTTATCACAAATTGGTCAGAAGTTTTCTCAGGCTTTAGAAGAAGCAGAAAGCCTTGAATTTAATGAAGATGATGCTACTCGATTTGAACTTGAAGATGTTGACACTCAAGGAAGTCCAGAGAGCAGTACTTTAATGCTTGATGAAATGCGGGCAGCAATTAAAAGCTGTAGGGATCAAGAAGAACTGTGTGCGCAAGATTCTCTTGATATGTTAAATGGCAAAGAGGTAAATGTACATAATATGATGATAAATTTAAAGAAAGCGGAACTGCAAACCCAATTTGTGGTAAACGTAACAAACAAATTAGTGAATGGGATAAATGAAATATTAAGAATAAATGCATAATTTTAATTTAATATTTTGCCTTTAATTGGGAGTTTATTAGTATGAAATTTAATTTTAAAGAATTATTGCAAAAGGCTAAAGATTTTTGGAATGGATTAGAAAAAAAGAAGAAGATTTTATATCTTTCTATGGCGGGCGGAGCTGTGGCGGTTGCGGTTATATTAACAGCAATGTTAGCTAGTTCTAATTCAAGAGTTAGCTTATATAAAGGGCTAGGTGCTAATGAAGCAAACCGTGTTGCAGCCAGATTGAGAACAGCAGGTATTAATGCTCAAGTGGATGATAGTGGAGCGGTAACAGTGCCTAAAAATGAAGTAGCTAATTCAGAGATGCAGCTTTCTTTGGATGGCTATACAAGGGCACCGTATAGTTACGATATCTTTAAGGAAGGTAATTCTTTACTTTCGTCGGATAGTGAGAAGAAAGCGTATCTGCTTTTTGAAATTCAAAATAGAATTGAAAGTGCTATAAAAACAATAGAGGGTATAGATGATGCTATGGTAACAATTGCGTTGCCAGAAAACGACTCGTTTGTACTAAGTGAAGATAAAGAAAAGCCAAGTGCATCGGTAAAATTAGTTATAGGGGGCTTGGTTCCGAATATAACTCCAAAACAAGTAGCAGGGATAAAAGTTCAGGTAGCAAGAAGTGTGCCGGGGCTTGAAGTGGATAGAGTTGCAGTGCTTGATAATTATGGTAATCTATTAGAAACAGATGATGAAAAGAATACTGAAAAAGATATAGACTTTATGAAGATGAAAGATAAAGTAGACAGCAATATTAGAGAAAAAGTTCTTTCCCTTTTAGTGCCGATGTTTGGTAAAGATAACGTTAAAGTTGCAGCAAACAGTGTTTTAAACTATGACGGCAGAAAAACTAAAGAAACAAGCTACACACCGGTGGTAGGAGACAATGGGATAATTCAGCATAGGGAAGAAATATCGATTTCTGAAGAATCGGGTAAAACACAAAATGCAGATGTAGGTTTAACAGAGGGAAATGCGGAAATTTCTACTTACCCAGAACAAGCGAACCAAAATGAAAGTTCTTCAACTTCTAAACGTGATATTTCTGAAGATTGGTTAGTTAATAAAAAAGAAGAGCAAACGGTGAAGAATACTCCAACAGTTGATATAATTTCAGTAGCGGTGGCAATAAATCAAGAAGAGATGGCAGAACAGCAAAAAGGAGAGTTAAGAAGACTTGTTGCATCGGCTGCAGGAATTTCTGAAGATAGGGTGGAGCTTTGTAGTATGAAGTTTACAAGTGTTACAGGGTTAGATAGCAGTATGACAGTTGGCGAGTTCTTTAAAACGCCTTTAGGTGTGGTTGTTTTAGTATTATCGTTAGTTGTGGTTTTGTTGTTGCTGGCTTTACTTATATTTATGATAAGAGCACGTAACAAAGCAAAGAAAAATAATTCTGCACAACAAGAAAGTATACCAGAGATGACTTTAGAAGAATTTATGAATTCAACAACACCCAATAATGAAACTCAAGCAAGCGAGAACAGTTTACAAGGTATAGATGAACAAGTTAAGTTGGATACAGTAGATAGACAAAATAATGATTCTAGTGTTGAAACGCCAACACAACAAGAGTCAAGTAGCGAACCGGTTAAGGAACAAGAAGATAGTATATTAGAAAATGTTTTAAAGTTTGTAGATGAAAATTCGGAAATAGCATCACAATTTATTAAATCTTGGATTAGAAGTGAGGATGTAACAAAAGATGATTAAATTATCTGGGAAGAAAAAAGCTGCTATAATAATAGTTATGCTAGGTAAAGAGAGCGCTTCTAAGATCTTAAAACATTTAAATGAAGATGATGTTAAAAGTTTGAGTTTTGAAGTTGCTAGATTAAGTGATGTTAGCGACGAAGAGATGAATAACACATTGCAAGAATTCTATTCAATTTGCCTCTCTAAAAAAATGTTTGCAGAGGGAGGTATAGACAGTGCACGTGAGATTTTAGAAAGTGCATTTGGTCCTAAAGTTGCAGAAAGCTATTTAAAGCAAATAGATGAAATGATGAATTCAAGCACAGTGCACAATGTAATAAAAAGCTTTGACGAACAATCATTATTAAAAATCATTAAAGGTGAACATCCTCAAACAGTGGCTTTTATACTATCCAATGCAAAGCCAGAACAGGTCTCAGCGGTAATTTCAAAGTTGCCTAAAGAGATGGGTATTGATGTGATTGCACGAATTGCAAAAATAGGCAATGTTTCAAAAGTAGTATTAAAAGAAATGGAAAAACTGGTTTCAAAGAAATTAAAAGACACTATTTCTGATGGCAGTGATAATGAGATAGATGGTCTTAAATATGTTACAGATGTTATGAACAATGTAACTTTAAATGTAGAAAAAACAATTCTAGAAGGCATCTCTGCGAAAGACCCAGAACTTAGCGATGAAATTATGAAGAAAATGTTTGTCTTTGAAGATATTATTATACTCGATCCACAATCTTTGCAGAAAGTTTTGCGCTTAGTAGATAAAAAAGATCTAGCACTAGCTGTTAAAGGTGCAAACCCAGAAATTGTACAATATATTTATTCAAATCTTTCTTCTCGTGTAGTAGAAAGTGTAAAAGAAGAGATCTCTTATATGAGAAATGTAAGAATATCTGATGTAGAATCAGCACAGCAAAATATTGTTCAGCTCATAAGGAGTATGATGAAATCTGGTGAATTAATTGTAGATAAATCCGGAAAGGATGGTTTGGTTGGCTAAGATTATAAAGTCGGCGTCGATCAAGATGACAGAATCGTTACTGCCACAAAAAGCAAAAGTGGCAGATGTTATATTTAATAATAATTTTGAGACAATAACTGAGGATATTGAGTTCAACGGAGATGCGTATGCATTAAACCGAATAGAAGAAGCTGCATTTAAAATTGACCAATTTAAAAATAGAATAAAAGAAAAAAACATGGTCGATGCACAAAAAACAATAGATGTAGCTTCTAAATTGCTCGAAAATGCCGAATCGATTTTAGCAGATGCTCGTGTTGCTTATAGAAAAGCAATACAAAAAGGTCAAGAGGAAGCAAAAGTTATTGTGGCAAAAAATAAAGGCAAATTGACAAAAATAGAAAGAAAGTTAAGAAAACGTTTAAAAGATGGCTACAACCGAGGGCTATGTAATGGTTATGAGGAAGGATTTGCTCTGGGTAAAGCAATTGGGCAAAAAGAGACAAAAGAACAGTTACTTGAAGCATGCAATAAATTAGAAGAAATTGCTAGTTATATAAATACCAAACAGGCAGACATTTTAAAAGAGTATGAAGAAGATGTAATAGATTTAGCATTTAGTATTGCTCAAAAGGTTACAGCAATCACCTTAAAAAAAGATGAAAACACTTATATTAAAATAATAAAAGCAGCAATTAGTAATTTAAAAGAACCTAAGTGGGTTGAAATTGTAGTAGCAGATTCAGGAATTGCAAAAAAGATTCTAGCTAATGAAAATATGCTTAAAGAAGCAATAAATTCTTGTGAGAGCTTTAAGGTAAAGGTTTCAGATAACTTTGAAGAGGGTAAAATTTTAATAGAAACTCCTACTGAGTTTATAGAAGCTACGCCAGAAGAGCAGATTAAAAATATTAGAAAAAAATTCAAGGAATTGCAAAACGAATAAATATAACTATAAATAAACACCAACTGATTATCAGTTAGTGGAGGGCAACTTGAATGTTAGACTTTATAAAATATAATGAGGTTTTAAAAAGTAAAGATTTTTTTAGTTATAAAGGCAAAGTGAATCAGGTTGTGGGCCTAACTATTGAATCAACTGGTCCTAAAACACGAATCGGCGATATTTGCAAAATATATGCTAACAAAGCCAATCATAAAGTTTATCATGCCGAAGTGGTTGGCTTTAAGGGCGATAAAGTTTTGCTTATGCCTTATGAGGATATTAACGGTGTAGGTTTGGGCTACCTTGTAGAAAATACAAAAAGAAAGCTAGAAATACCTGTTGGAGAAAATCTTATAGGCAGAATAGTAAACCCTTTAGGGGAACCTATAGATGATAAAGGTGCAATTAAAGCAGAGGCCAATTATTGTGTTGCAGCAGAAAGCAAAAACCCTCTGGAGCGCCCCAGAATAAAGGAAATTTTGCATTTTGGAATTAGAGCAATAGATGGCCTTTTAACTATAGGCAAAGGTCAAAGAATGGGCATATTTGCAGGAAGTGGTGTTGGCAAAAGCACGCTTATGGGAATGATTGCCCGCAATGTTACAGCAGATGTTAATGTTATTGCTCTTGTGGGGGAAAGAGGAAGAGAAGTTAGAGAATTTGTAGAAAAGGATCTTGGAGAAGAAGGTATGCGTAGATCCATTTTGGTGGTGGCAACTTCAGATCAACCTGCTATGATGCGAGTTAAATGTGCTATGGCTGCTTCTGCTATTGCAGAATATTTTAAAGATAAAGGTAAGGATGTTCTGCTCATGATGGATTCTTTAACCAGGTTTGCAATGGCGCAGCGAGAGGTTGGCTTAGCAGCAGGTGAACCGCCGGTAGCAAGAGGATATACACCATCGATTTATGCGGCTTTGCCAAAATTGTTGGAGAGAGCTGGGAATTTTAAAAAGGGTTCTATAACAGCGCTTTACACAGTTTTGGTAGAAGGTGATGATACTAACGAACCAATATCAGATACCGTGAGAGGCATTGTGGATGGGCATATTATTTTATCTAGAACTATGGCGGCCAGAAACCATTATCCAGCGATAGATATTTTATTAAGTATTAGTAGATTGATGAGTGATATTGTAGATTCTGAAGAGAAGGAACTGGCAAGTAAAATTAGAGAACTACTTGCTATATATTATGCAAATTATGACTTAATTATGATAGGAGCTTATAAACCAGGCACTAACAGCAAATTAGATGAGGCTGTTAATAAAATAGATAGGATAAATAAATTTTTGCAGCAAAAAGTATCAGAATCTTCCACACGCAGGGAAGTTATTGAAATGATGAAGCAAATTATAAATTAAAGGTATGATAAAATTTGAAAAAGTTCAATTTTTCGTTGCAAAAAGTGCTGGATTACCGCAAACAATTATTAGAAGTGGAGCGTAATAAATTAAAACTAATTAATGCTAAAATTTTGGATATTGAACAAAAACGCATGGAACTTAATAGAGAATATGAAATTAAAAATAGTCAGTTTGAAGAAGATGCTAAAAATGGTCTGCAAGCAATGGAGTATCAAACACGCCAAGATTATTTAACTAGTTTATTAGAAGAAGATAGTAAGTTATTATCTTTGTTAAAAAGAATAGAAAAACAACAAGAAGAACAGACCAAAGTAGTTATAAAATCCAATCAGAATGTTTTAATTTTGGAGCGTTTAAAAGGTAAAAAAATAGAAGAATACAATAAAGATATACTAAAAGATGCCGAAAAGATGATAGACGAGTTTGTTAATAGCAAAAAGTTCAACAAATAAATTTATACGCACTGAAAGGAGGTGAGAAAGATATGGAAGTAACAAATATTGCTTTGCAAGAGGTAAGTATTCCAAATTATATGCCTGCAGAGAGTTTTAATAATAAATCAATGCACGAGCCCTCAAAAAAAATGGATTTTAATGCGGTAATGGAAACGTTAGAGCACACTGCAAAGGCAACTGAACAACCTGCACAAACTAAGGCGAATGATGACAGCTTGTTATTTGACAGTGAACCTAAAATAATAGCTGAGCTTAACACCGCAGAATGTGTAGACAATTCGGAAGTGCCTTTATACGAAGAGTTAGCGGTAACGGAGGAGCAAGATAAAAACTCGGAATTGCTTACTGATACTGCGGAGGAATTAGAAGCAGAGCCAAATAAAAAACGAGAACAAGAGAACGTATTACTACTTCTGAATCCGGCGGTGGCGCGCAAAAACACCCAAAGTTCTAGCGGTTTTGAACCCAAACTTGAAAAAGGAACACAAACTGTAAGCGAGCTGGTATATAATTCATCAAGTTGCAAGAAAAAACTGCATGAGCCAGAAGTTATGACGGCTACGAGTTTTAAAAATAACCCAGAAGTTTTGTTTGAAGAGCAATTATTGCAGCCTGTTTTTGTTACAGATGAAGAGCATGAATGTGGAAATGGCAGTTATTATGAGCAGTTTGAAGATCTGATGTTGCCAAATAGCGAGGTTGCGGAATTTGCGAAAGATTCTGATTTAAAATTACATGTAAAGCCAGAACCGGTTACTTTTGAACAGGATGTTACTTTGCAATCAGAGAAGCTGGTTCATAATGTTTGGCAAGAAGCAGATGTGGCCACGCAATTGAAAGAAAGCAATGTCCAAAATCTACAAGCAAAGCAGCTGCAGGTTTTGAGTTCAGAAGCAAAAAAGTTAGATGACAGCTTTTTTGGATATGAAGATTTGGAACAAGAGCTTGCAACAGCAGAGCAGGCGGATATGCTAACCACTTATGAGCAAGAAACAGCAGAACAAGATGAAAATGGTTTAAATTTAACAAGTTCGGGTGAAGATTTTGAGCCTTATGCAACTGCACAAAATATTCAAGGGCTAAGCCAGGTAAAAGATGGCTATTATGATGTAAAGACTGCAAGAGTAGTTACAAAACAGATTGCTTTTAATATAGAAAAAGCAATTGCTGAGATAGAAAATAGCCAACCTGTAAAAATCCAGATGAGCTTAACGCCAAAAGAATTGGGCACGCTTGTTATAAATTTTGTGGTTGAAGAAGGCAAAATAGCAATGCTAACAATTGCAGCTTCGAATCAACACACAAAAGAACTAATAAGCAAGAACATGGTTATGCTTCAACAAGAATTAGATAAAAGCGGATTTGAAGTAAAAACGGTTGAGGTTTTTGGCATGGGCGCAAGCAATAGTGGCAGCTCAACAGAAAGTGGCCAGCGCGAAAACCAAGAACGCCAACAAGAAGCTTATGAACAATTGTTGCAAAAAGACTTTAAGCATGAATTTGTTGTAAATTTTGGCAAGAGAGGTGAGATTGCATGACGGTAAGCAAAACTCAAATAAATAAGTTTGTTTCAGATTCTTTAGAGAGAGCTAATGTTGCAACTGACCGCAAGAAGAAAGCCAAAAGCCATAATGACGTGCTTACAATGGAAGATTTTTTTAAAATGCTTCAAGCTCAGTCTAAATACATGGGAATAGACAATGAAGGTAGTGATTTCGATCTACAAGGCCAGTTGATTCAAATGCAACAACACCAACTAGCTTTGCAGAGCTTTGAGATGGAAAACCGCAAAAGTGCATACGATTACGTTGGAAAAGATGTTGTTGTAAAAAAACGCAATGGTACATCAACAGAAGCAATAAGCGGCAAAGTAGATTTTGTTGAATTCCCGGAGGGTGCAAGGGAGCCAAAGTTTTTTGTTAACGGCGAGGCTTATTCACTTAAAGATATTGTAGGTGAGGGCAATGTTGAAGAAGTAGTTAAAAAATCTAGTAACCATGATTTTAGCTCGAATGCAGATGTAGTTCAATCAAGCCTTCAAACTTCACAGGCAGCATTAGAAGATATTAAAAAAGAAGTTGCCGCAATAAAGCAAGCAGAAAATAAAGCAGAAGCCAATGTGGCAATGGATATTATCAAGAAGCGCATAGCAAGCATAGAAAGCTGCCAAGCAAGTACAAGAGAAGAATTAAAGCGTTTGCGTGAAGTTGTTACTAAAGGTATAAAAAGAATCAGGAACTTTAGAGCAGAAGACCAAGAAGATGCGGAACAAGTGCATAAAAAAGTCAACATGGCAGAGGCTCAACCGGAAGAAACTTACACACAAAAAGATAAGCATTTAACAAAAGAAGAGCTTAAAGAACAGGTTGCGGCAGCACAGTTAGCACTTGCAGAGGCCAAAAAAGTTTCAACTCAATTGGGGGAAATAAGAAAAGAAGCAGGTTTGCAAAAGCAACAAGCAGATCAAAAAATTAAAACTCTCCATTAATAGAATGGTTGTAAAACTTTAAAGGAGGTGAAACTATGAGCGAAGAGGTTAAGCTGCTAAACCGTTTTGAACGGATAGATAGATTCAGTCCTTCTCAGGTTAATAGCAGAACGCAAAAAGATACGGTTAAAACAGAAAAAACTTTTGAAGAAGAACTGCAACTTAGTTTGAATAACATAAAAATTTCAAAACATGCGGGGCAAAGAATTAGTGAACGCAACATTACGTTAGATCAAACATCTTTAAAACGGTTGAGTTCTGGAATAGATGCAGCTTACGAAAAAGGAGTTAAAAACGCCTTAATTATGATGGATGAAAACATGTTCATTGTAAACACAGGTAGCAGAACAGTTATTACTGGAACGCAAAAAAAATATTGCAATAGTAATGTTTTCACTAACATAGACGGCGCATTGGTAATCTAAAATAAAAATAGGTTGGACTTTTAAGAGACCTAAAAAGCTCGGAACGACAGAAGAGCTTTAAAAAAATAAAAAATAAATTGTTTAGAATTTAAAAAGGAGTAATAATATATGAATTTATACGGAATAGTTTCGGCATTAAGATCAACACGTAAGCAGATGGAATCTGCAGCAGAATCAGGTGCAAACGCACACACAAATGGCTTTAGGCAACGTTTAGCGGTAGCAAAAACAGCGGGCTATGTATCAGAAGGTTCAGAGCTTAAAGCAACAAATGGTGTGGCAGCAACAAATGCACGTCAATATGTTAGAGGCACAAAAATTGCAGAGACCTACGAAAGCGACCAACAGGCAGAACTAAAAGACACCGGCAAAAGCACACAGGTAGCAATAGACGGCGAAGGTTACTTTGCAGTTGCTTCTATTAACCCGGCAGTTAATATAGACAGAATGCACACAATTTCTCCAGCGCTTGACAATTCTACAAATATTCTAGCAAGATATACTGGTTTGGGTGCTACTCAAGATAATGGAGGAAACACAGCTTTAACAAACGCAATGTTTGTAAGGTCTGATGGTAACGATTATGCATTAGCAGTAGGCGGTGCAGCTGCAGTACCACCAGTTAATTGTATCCCTTTAAGAACGCAGGAGGCTAGAAATCATGCATTTGGGCAGAATGATATTGCGGCTCCTAAACATATATCTGGCTTTGGTTTAAATGTAGACTACACAAGAGTAGGCGATATGCACTGGGATTCAATCACAATTGATGATGGCGGTGGTGCAAACCACACAGATAACCGTTTGGTAACTTCTAATGGTATGTTTGCAGTGGGTTGGGTAAATATTAATGCTAACCATCCAACCAACAAAAAACCACAATGGGTTAATGGCCAAGCTGATGTTGGCAACATTTTAAATAGGGGACAGGCCGGCAGTTGGGTAGACAACGCTCATCATGATCAAGGCTTAGTTGCGGTTCCTTGCACAGCAGACAATGCATGTGTTATTAGGGTGCAAAACCTAAAAGATTATTCTGATGTTAGAATTAACGGTAACGGCGAAATTATTGGTGTTAAAAATGGTGAGACAGTAATTTTGGCAAAGCTTGCAAATGTTCGGTTCGATTCCCCGGACTCTTTGGTAAATGGTAGCAACGGCCTTTTAATTGCTTCTCAGGCAGCCGGTGAACCAAAATACGGTACAGCAGGAGAAAGCGGAGCAGGCAGATTTGAGGCTGGAATGCTGGAAGGCTCTAACGTAGATTTAAGTGAATGCTCAATTGAGTTGGCTAAATCTAAAGCGGTTCACGTTTTTGCAAACAATGCACTAAACACATCTTTGCAGGTAGAAGAAAGTGATGCAAATATAGTTAGAGGAGTATAGTTGCTATTTTTTAATTTTTGTGATATTATGTTATTGGCGGTTGCATGGCCGCCAATAACATAAAAAATAGAAGGTATGGTTTATGATTATATTAAATAAATTAGATGGTACCGAATTTGTTTTAAATAGCGATTTTATTGAAACAATAGAGATGAATCCAGACACAGTAATAACATTATCTGGCGGAAAGAAGATTGTAGTTAAACAGTCCAAAGAAGAAATAATTAATAGAATATTGAGTTTTAAAAAGTCAATTTAGTTTTGCAGTCTATTTCGCATAAATGAATTTTAATAGAAATAGTGGTGATTTTTTTTGAATTTTTCGTTTACTTTAGGTATAATAGTAAGTGTTGGTTTGGTTGTAGCCAGTATGTTATCTGGCAATGGTTCTTTTTCTATATTTGTTGACTTTAATAGTTTTTTGATTGTTTTTGGCGGAGTTGTTGGCGTTTTAATAGCATGTTACGATATTAAAGATATTCTATTTAGCCTAAAATATTTAAAAGTACTGTTTTTAAATGAAAAAAAGTACATTCCATCAAAATACGTTGAACAATTAAGAGAGCTTGCACAAGAAGCTAGAATGAATGGTATTCTTTCTTTAGAGAACAAAGCAAATGGAATAGACGATGAATTTTTAAAAGATGCTTTGCTCATGGTTGTTGACGCAGTAGATTCCGAAAAGATTCGCAACACGTTAGAAATGAGCGTAGAAGCTTCTACCGCAGATGATATGAAAGCATATAATTTTTATATAAAAGGTTCCACTTTGGCACCGGCCTTTGGTATGATAGGAACATTAATAGGGCTTATTGGAATGCTTAATAATATGTCAGACTATAGCGTAATAGGGCCTAACATGGCAGTTGCATTAATCACAACATTTTATGGCTCCATGTTTGCAAATATATTTTTTGTTCCGGTTGCAAACAAAATCATGATGAGCAGTGAGAATAAAGCTTTCTGCAAAGAATTAATTATAGAGGGAGTGCTTGATATTCAAGCAGGAGAAACGCCTCAATATATTAGCGATAAACTTTCTATGATGCTAACTAAGAGTAAAAGACCAAAAAAGTAGTAAAATAATTATATTTTAATTTTTCTGATGGATGTGGTATTTTTGAGAAGAAAAAGGCGCGGTGAAGTTACAGAAGAGGGTTCAGGCTCTTGGCTGAATACTTATGCAGATATGATAACTCTGCTACTTACATTTTTTGTTCTGCTTACTTCAAGGTCTACAATCAATACAGAAAAGTGGGAGGAGTTAGCAGAGGCAGCAAAGAATAAAGATAACGAGATAGCACAAGATATAACAAAAGAAGAAACAATAGAAGATGTAGAAGTAGCCCAAGCAACAGACTTCGACGAATTATATAGGCATTTACGAGATTACATAAGAACCAATAACCTAACAGAATCGATTAATGTTTATAGGGGCTCAGATTATGTGTTTTTAAGATTTAAAAGTAATATATTCTTTGGGCCAGATAGTGCAGTACTTAAAGAAGAAGCACGGCAGATTTTAGATAAACTTTGCGATGCAATTTCCGGTATAAGTGAAAAGATTGGTATGCTGCAGGTCACTGGGCATACAGCAGACGTTGTAAGTAATAGCAAATACCCAATTTCCGATAGAGCTCTTTCATCAGAGAGGGCAAACAGCGTTGTGGAATTTATTGAGGGTAAAAATATTATAGAGCCTTCTAAACTTATATCTAAAGGGTACGGTAAATATTTCCCTATTGGGGATAATACAACAACAGAAGGCCAGGCACAAAATAGACGTGTAGAAATTTTTATTTCAGAAATGGATACAGAACAAGCATCGGTGGCTAAACTGTATAAAGAAATTGCAGAAAAAGATGCAAATCCAAATGATTCTAACAATGAAGAAGATGCTACACAAAACAGTTTAGAAAGCGATGAGTTAAGTGCAGCAGAGGTAGAAAGTTTAGAAAAAGCTTAAAGAATATAAGAGATATGTAGTTTTAGAAAGGAGCCAAAACCATGCCGGGGAGTTTATCTAAAGATGAACAAGCAAAATTAGAAAAGTTAGGTTATGCAGTAGATATGCTAGAAAGTGATGATCAAAAAATACAGGCATATAATTTTAAAACACCTAAACGTTTCACAAAAGATAATATGCGCCTTTTAAATACAATTTATGATTGTTTTGCAAAAACATTGGCCAATAAATTAACAGGAGTATTGCGCACGGCAGTGCAGGTGGATGTTTTGTCTATAAATGAGATGGTTTATTCCCAATTTTCACAAGAAAAAAGAGAAAACTTCATTTTGCCGATTATAGAAACAAAACTCAAAGAGAACGATAGCTATTCCACAGATCATTTTGTCATGGCTTTTTCCAATAAAACAATTTATACAATAATAAATAAATTATTAGGAGGAAGCGATGACGAACTAGAAAACAATAGAAAGTTCACCGTACTAGAGCTTAATTTAATAAAGAATTTTATTATAGCTAACGTAAATCCAATACTCGAATCAGCATGGTCAAATTACATAGATTTCATTACAAACACAGAAGAGATTGCTTTAATACCCGAAGTAAATAAATATTTTGTGTCAGATACACAAACCCTTTGCATTGAATTCGAAATAATAATAGGAGACCTAGCCCAAAAATTCAGTATATGCATGCCAATTGAACTGGTTGAAAATATATTTAGGAATTTGGGCAATCGTTTTATGGGTTTAGAAGATAGCGAAAAAATCAACCAAAGAAAGAGTTTAATGCTAGAACATGTTAAAGAATCTGAGGTTGAAATTGATGTAGTACTCGGTAAAACGGAATTAGAATTTGCAGATATTCTGTCTCTTCATGCTGGCGATGTTATGATGCTAGATAGTTTTACAGATTCGTCTGTAAAAGTTATTATTAAAGGCAAGGAATGGTTTCTAGGTAAAGTAGGAGTATACCGTGGCAGAAAATCCGTTAAATTAACAGAAACATTATAATTATAAACAATATAGCAAGAGGAGGAGCTGATTATTTGCAACCGGAAAAACGAGCTGATTTAGTAATTTCAGAATTAAATTCATTGTTTAAATTTATAAAAGAATGTTTTGCAACAACTTTGAATTTAGAATATAATAGCTCTGTAAAATCTGTTGAGTTTGGGAGCTTTACCGAATTAGTGCCGCAGCTTAACAACGAAGAAATAATAGGAGCAGATCTCTTTATCCATCTTTCTAGCATAGAAAAATTTGGTTTGTTTATTTCTTCAAAAGATAACATTAGAATATTAATGAGCAACATTATAAATATGCCGATTGCCAAAGAAGATTTTGAGTTAGATGTGGTAACTAAGTCATCAATTTTTGAATTATTCGAAAAGATATTTTTAAATATTAAAATAGGAACAGAAAACACCCAAAATCCAATAGATATAAGAGCCGAAGATTTGTTTTTAATTTCTTCACTGCAAAAACATGCAAGGCGTTTTAATAAAAGCGAAATGGTGAAAATAAATGTCAATTTCACAATAACAACACTGCTAGACAGTGAGTTTTGCTTGTTAATACCTTGTGAGCTATTTCCACAATTAAAAGGAAAAAAATCTACTAAAGTGAGTGAGAAAAAGATAGCAGAAAAACCTTCGCAAAAAGAAAATATAGAAGATGAACCAATTAGCCAGACTAAGCAGGCAAATAAAATTGTGCAAACTGTTACAGAGGAAAAGCAGGAAGAAACTCAAGATCTTAAAAATATAGAATCAAAAGAGATTCCAAAAGAAATGGCTCAAATAGAGCCAACAAAATTATCAACAGAATCGAACGAAGCACCTGAAGAAAAGATAATATATAAAAGGTTAGGGAGGGCATTAGATATGGAAGATAAAATTGAAAATACAAAAGAGAAGGCCGTAAGCAATTTAAACATACCAGAAGTTTATAAAGAAACTTTAAATGCAGTTCAAACTCCAGAGAAAAAAGAGGTACGAGTAGCGGAATTTGAACAATTTGACGATGAAGAGAATGCAAAAATAAATAACATGTCCAATTTAAAACTTGTTATGTCAATACCAATAGAGGTTAGTGTAGAACTTGGCAGAACGCGCAAAAAGATTAAAGAAGTTTTGGAATATGGCAAAGGTACAATAATCCAGTTAGATAGGCAGGCAGGAGCACAGGTAGATATTATTATAAATGGCCAAAAGATTGCTAAAGGCGATGTTGTTGTGGTAGATGAAAACTTTGGGGTTAGAATAACAGAGATTGCTAAACCCAAAGATATTTTAGATATTTTTTAACAGTAATTTATAATAAGGTGTTTACAATGGATTCAAAAGTTATTTTGCCGGGCATAATTTCATTAATTGTAGTGTTAGCAGTGCTTGTGCTGCTTATATATTTAAACAAAAAACTTAAACTGGGCAACTCAGTGAATTTTAATAATAGTAAATATATAAAAATATTAGACAAATGCCATATAGGGCTGAATAACTATATCTGCATTATTCAAATTGGCGAACGCTATTTTTTGGTAGAGGTTTCTAATTCTTCAGCTCATATTCAACAAGAATTAGAAGCAAAAGATTTGGTTGCTTTTAAAAAAGCCAACGTTAATTCTTTCAAAGATTTCTTAACAACAAGGGTAAACAGCTTAGAATCTAAAAAAGATAAAAGAGAAATAAAATCTGCTGAAAAATAATTTAATTTTAATATATACTTTTTGGTTTTGGAGGGCGAATCTTGTTAAAAGTTAAACGCTATGCTAAAATATTAGGGTTAACAATTGCAGTATTGCTGCTGGGTACATTCACAACTAGTGCAGAGCCAGCGGTTTCTATAAATATGAATGGCAGAAATACAAGTGTGCTAGATATTTTGCTTTTCACAACCCTAATATCATTATTACCAATAATTGTTTTAATGATGACAAGCTTTACAAGAATAACGATCGTGTTTTCTTTTTTAAAGAACGCCATGGGCACAACACAAGTTCCGCCAAGCCAAGTTATAGTGGGGCTTTCTTTAATGTTAACCGTCTTTATAATGTCTCCGGTTATTAAACAAATAGACACACAAGCATATACACCATATAAAAATGGTGAACTTACACAAGAGCAAGCAATCAAAGCGGCAACAGTACCACTTAAAAGTTTCATGCTAAAGCAAACTAAAAAGGCAGATATGGCATTATTTTTAAACATTTCAAAATCAAAGCGGCCAGAAAAGGTAGAAGATATTGGTTTAGAAGTTGTGGTACCGGCATTCATTATAAGTGAACTCAAACGAGCGTTTATAATGGGTTTTTGTTTGTTTGTGCCGTTTTTAATAATAGATATGGTAGTATCAAGTATTCTTATGTCTTTAGGAATGATGATGTTACCGCCGGCAATGATCTCGCTGCCATTTAAGATTTTAATATTTATTTTAGCAGATGGTTGGAATTTATTAGTCAAATCATTAGTAACAAGCTTTAGGTAATAACTCTGTGGAGGAATTAGCGTGAATTCGAGTGATGCAACATTAATATTCAACGAAGCAGTTTTAGTGGCATTTAAACTGTCACTTCCAATTTTGCTCATCAGTATGCTTATAGGGCTTATCATATCAATTTTTCAGGCAGCTACTCAAATTCATGAACAGACTTTAACATTCATCCCCAAAATTATAATACTAGGAGTTTTGTTAATTCTACTTGGCCCATGGATGTTAAGAGTTTCCGTTGATTTTTTTAACGAAGTAGTAAAGCTCATGTTAAATTTAACAAAATAAATAGCGTAAAGGGAGCAATTTTATGGAGGAACTGTTTGCAAAATATCCGTTTTTTTTGCTTGCTTTTGCTAGAATGATAGGTTTTTTATTTTCCAATTCTATTTTTGGCAAAAAAAATGTGCCAGCGGTTATAAAAATCGGGCTTGCCGGAGCATTTGCATTTGCATCCACAATCAATATTAAAGAACCCGTAACAGAATTAAACGGAGACATTTTGGCATTTGGTTTAGCTTTTTCTGTTGAATTCTTTTTAGGGTTTGCAATTTCTTTTATTATAGAAATGTTGCTTTCGGCTATAATCTTTGGTGGAGAACTGTTAGATATGCAGATGGGAATTTCCATGAATAAATTTTACGATGCAACATCTGGTACAGATATGCCGACAATAGGGTTACTGCTAAGAATATTGTTCATGCTGGAGTTCTTTTTAACAAATTCTCATTATAACCTAGTAAAAATAATTAACCATTCTTTTTCTATATTGCCAGTTGGTCAGAGCAAAATTAATACCAATGCTCTGTTTTTTATCACCAGTTTAATGAAAGAAGTTTTTGAAATCGGTTTTAAACTTGCCATACCAATGATTGCGGCAATTCTAATAGTAGATATAGGAATAGGAATTTTAATGCGAGCAATTCCACAGCTGAATGTTTTTGTGTTAAATATATATGTTAAGTTTATAATAGGTTTTTTATTATTATTAAAAATAGGCCCAGATCTAGTTGAATTTTCGCAAAATTTAACAGAAAAGATGTTCTTTAATATAGAAAGGTTCTTAAGAATTGCGGTTATAAAACAATAATGTGCCGGCACAGGAGTTGATGAGCTTTGGCAGATGAGAACAAAACAGAGAAAGCCACCCCTAAACGGCGCAGAGAACAAAGAAAAGAAGGCCGTGTTGCACAAAGCACAGACGTTGTCATGGTGGGTTCACTGTTCATTGTCTTTTGGGGCTTAAGAGTTTGGGGGCCTTATGGTTTTAACGTTTTAAAAAAATATTATATAAAAATCATGGAAGCTCTTAACTCACTAGGCACAACAGGTATTGCCAATAAATCCGAACTAGCCATCAATGCCTTGAGTGTTTTTGCCATTATTGTGTTACCAATTTCACTCCTAGCAGCGACAAGTGCAATTCTTTTAACGGGAGTTCAAACAAAGTTTTTATTTTCCAGAAAAGCGTTTGCATTTAAATTATCTAATATAAATATATTAAATGGCATAAAGAATTTGTTTTCTTTAAAAAGTGTTGTAAAACTATTGGTTACAATATTAAAACTCTTAATTGTAGGTACGTTATTATATAAAAACTATATAAACACAGCAGAAAACTTTGCAAAATTAATGCACACAGAGCTTTATAAAAGCGTGGTTTTTGTAGCCAAAGAAATAATAAGGGTGGCATTTAATTTATGCTTAGCCCTCATAGGTATGGCAGCGGTAGATTACTTCTATAACTGGTGGTCGTTTGAAAGAAGTATAAAAATGACAAAACAAGAGGTTAAAGAAGAATACAAACAACTAGAAGGCGACCCGCAGATTAGAAGCCAAATTAGAAGAAAACAGCGCCAGGTGGCTCAAAGCAGAATGATGCAAATGGTACCTAAGGCGGATGTAGTTATTCGTAACCCAACTCATGTAGCAGTTGCACTAAAATACACAGCAGGTAAAGATACGGCACCTAAAGTAATAGCCAAGGGGTTAGATAACATTGCTTTAAAAATTGTAAATATAGCGGAGCAAAATAATGTACCAGTGCTAGAAGACCGTGCTCTTGCACGTGAATTATATTCCAAGGTTAAACTTGGCCGTATGATTCCGGCAAATACTTTTAGAGCGGTTGCAGAAGTTTTAGTATGGGTATACAAATTGCAGAAAGATAAAAAGGAAAGAAATTAATGAAGAGATTAACAGGATTTATTCCGGTATTTATTGTGTTAGTAGTACTATTAATTGTAATACCTCTGCCAGTTGCATTGTTAGACACTATGTTTGTACTAAACATTGCAATTTCCATAACCATATTCTTAACAACAATGTATATAAAAGAGGCATTGCAATTTTCAATTTTACCAACACTGCTGTTAATTACCACAGTGTTCAGAATTGCCTTGAATGTATCTTCCACAAGGCTTATTCTTTCAAATAACGGCCAAGCGGGTAAAGTCATTAGCACCTTTGGCGATTTCGTACTGGGCGGCAATGTGGTTGTGGGTTTTGTGGTATTTTTAATTATAGTAGCGGTTCAGTTTATTGTAATAACCAAAGGTTCAGAACGCGTGGCAGAGGTAGCAGCACGTTTTACATTAGATGCAATGCCGGGCAAACAAATGGCTATAGACGCAGACTTAAGCGCGGGCATAATAACAGACCAAGAGGCGGTACAAAGAAGGCAAAAGGTGCAAAAAGAGGCAGACTTTTATGGCGCTATGGATGGTGCATCTAAGTTTGTTAAAGGCGATGCAATACTTTCAATTTTAGTGGTATTCATAAACTTCATAGGTGGTATCATTGTTGGCATGGTAGAAGGCGGGCATACATTCAAAGAGGTTTTAAACATCTATTCAATAGCCACAGTAGGCGATGGTTTGGCATCACAGCTTCCATCATTAATGATATCAATTGCAACTGGTATGGTAGTAACCAGGGCAGCATCTAGCGAAAGCTTTAATAAAGATGTTTCTAAACAGTTTTTATCGCAACCAAATGCACTTATCATAACGGGCGGCGTTTTAATAGGTTTTATGCTAATACCAGGCTTCCCTAAAATGGCCACATTAATGCTGGGTTCCTTGCTTGTATTTTTAGGCACGAGGTTAATTAACACTCAAAAACAGATAGAAAACGAACTTGTTAAAGCTAATGAAAGAACTAGCTCAAAATCAGTTAAAGAAGCTGACTTTTATAAAAATATCGATAACGTTTACGACTTAATTTCAGTTGACCCAATGGAGCTTGAATTTGGCTATAGCATAGTTTCAATGGTAAGCAGTAATAAAGGCAATGCTTTTGTAGATAGAGTAGTAATGCTCCGAAAACAATTTGCATTAGATATGGGTTTTGTCTTTCCGTCTGTACGGTTAAGAGATAACACTATGCTTGCCCCTAATCAATATATTATAAAAATAAAAGGCGAAGAGGTGGCAAGAGGAGAGGTTTTAGTAGACTATTATTTAGCACTAGATTCTGGTAATGTAAAAGGCCAGATAGATGGAATCGATACAGTAGAACCGGCTTATGGTATACCAAGCAAATGGATTTTAAAGTCAGATAAAGAGCAAGCCGAAGCTTATGGTTATACAATAATAGATCCAATTTCAGTAATTATAACCCACCTTTCAGAGGTAATAAGGCATCATGCCTTTGAGCTAATCAGCAGAAAAGATCTGCTTTCTTTGGTAGAAAACGTCAAAAAAACCGGCCGCATTTCCACGGACGATATTATTCCAGATTTAATTTCTGTAATTGATCTGCATAAGATTATTTCGAATTTATTAAAAGAATTCATTCCAATTAAAGATATGGAAACCATTCTCAGCACAATAGCAGATAACATTAGCACAACAAAAGATACCGATACTTTAACAGAATATGTACGTCAAGCTTTAAAACGCACTATAACACGTACATTTGCAAGAGATGGCAGTATAATGGTAATATCTTTATCTTCAAAAATAGAAAAACTAATACTGTCGAATTTAAAAAAAGCAGATAATAGAACTTACCTTAATATAGATCCTGAAAAAATCACCGAAATTGTAGACGGAGTAAATGAACAGATAGAAAAGCATAAAAACATGTTTACAACACCAATAATTTTAACTTCCTCGGTTGTAAGAATTCACATTAGTAGATTACTAGAACAGTTCATACCTAATGTAGCGGTTCTTTCGTTTAGCGAAATAGAAAACAACGTGCAGATTTTAGCATTAGGGAATGTTACAGTTAAAGACTAAATTTTCACAGAAAGGTATGCATGATCATGTCCGCATTTACTGCAGAAAACATTTGGGAAACTTATTCAAAAACAAAAGATATAACAATAAGAAACAAATTAGTAATGCAATATGCGGGGCTAGTTAAATCCATTGTGCTTAAAATGCGCGATGTTTGCGGTAAAGCGGAGGTAGAAGATCTAATAAACCATGGCATAATCACCCTCATGGAATGTATTGATAGATTCGATTATAAAAGAGACATAAAATTCGAAACTTTTGCATCAATTAGAATAAGAGGTGCGGTTATAGATTATGTAAGAAAGCAAGACTGGGTACCAAGGAACTTAAGAAAATCAGCCAAAATGGTAGAAGAAGTTTATATGAGTATAGATATAACAGAGGACGATTCGGAACGCATAGAAGAAAAAGTTGCAGCGCACTTGGGGACCACTGTAGAAAATGTTAGAAGACTAATGAATGAAATCAGTAAATTTAATATAATATCATACGAAGAACTGGTCTATAACTCGTTAAGCGGTGAACACATAGAGCTGCCAGACTTATCTAAAATGGGTTCACCAGACGAAGAACTTTTAAAGCGCGAATTCTCAGAGAAACTAACACAAGCACTTTCTAATTTAACTAATAAAGAGCGGCTAATTTTATCACTATATTATTCAGAACTTTTGAGATTAAAAGAGATTGCAAAGATTTTCGAGGTTACGGAATCTAGAATATGCCAACTGCATAGTAAAGCGCTAAAAAAAATCAAAGAAGAACTAAAAGAGTATTTAAAATAAAAGGAGAGAACATTATGAGCAGAGGAGTTTACACCTTAGCATCAGGGCTTTTAGCAACAGAAAACAGCATTGCTAAAGCGGCAGAAAACCTAGTTAACGTCAACACAAATGGTTACAAAAGCAGTGTGGTAGAAAATAAAAAATTCGAACCGTACATGCTGCTAAAAAAACAGGGCAAAAACACAAAATCTCTAAGCGAATGTTCAGACGGCATTTATTCTTCCAATATTAGAACAGACTATTCACAAGGAACGGTGTACGAAACCGGTCGCAATTTAGATATAGCAATTTATGGCCGAGGCTTTTTCGCACTAGAATCCGAAGGCGAAAACATGCTGTTAACACGTGAAGGCAGCTTTTTAATAGATGAAGAGGGATATTTAGCAACGGCAAATGGTAAACGAGTGCTAGGAGAAGATGGCCCTATTTTCCTCCAAACAGATAAATTTAATCTAGATGAATCTGGAGTTATCACTTCAGAATCAGGGGAAGAATTAGCTCGCCTGGCAATTTATTACACTTCAGATGACGATTTGCAAAGAACCGATAATAATTGCTTCATTGCTACAAAAGCAGAAAAGCAAAATTTACCATCACAAGAAACTGAACTGGTTCAAGGTTCGCTAGAAGAATCTAATGTTCAACGTGTGGACGAAATGATAAAAACAGTCGAAAGCTCCAAATTGCACGCTATCTATAGTAAATCTATTAAGATTTATGACGAGTTAGAAGGCAAAATAAACACGCAGGTACTGGGCAACTAATAAATTTAAAGGAGAGAACTAAATGTTTAAATCAATGAATATAGCAGGCTCCGGCATGAGAACATATGAAAAAGCTCTAGAAATTTCATCTGGCAACGCAGCGAATTTAAAAACAACAGGCTATGCAAAAAAGCAGTTTGTTTTATCAGACTTAAAACATAGAAAGCAAACTTCTAGCAATAACTCATTAGATCGCGGCTTAGGTGTAAAAGTTGCAAATTGCCAGAATAGCTTTACACAAGGGGAACTGCAAAACACAGATGTTAATACACACTATGCTATTATAGGTGATGGCTTCTTCAAAATAAAAGACGAAGAAACCGGCAAAGAATTTTTTACAAGAGCGGGTAATTTCATAGTAATGAAAGATATGAAAGCAGAAGAACCTACTTATTATTTAGGCACAGAAAACGGAATGTTTGTAATGAGCTCTCAGAATCAAAAACTGATATGGAACCCAGATGATAAAAAAGCTAAATTAGATGTGGGGATTTTTAAAGTAAACCAAAACGAAAAACTACGTGAAATTGGCAGCTGTATGTATGAATATACAGCAGAGGACGAACCACAAATAAACACAGAAGCCACACTCGAACAATTTGCGCTAGAAGATTCAAATGCAGACATATCAGAAGAAGCGCTTAAAATAATGATGGCCAAAGAAGGGCATAGCGCAAGCAATAGAGTTTTTAGAGTTGCTTCAGACGCGCAAGATGAAGTTACAGCACTGTTAAACTAGTAAATTAAGGGAAGGAATGCACTAAAAATGGCAAGCGAACCACACAATATTATAAAAAATAATAGATTAATAAAAGAAGATATAATAAAAAAGAACTATAAATTTTGGCGTATTTGTGTTTTTATCAGCATTTATGTAATATATTTCGTTTCATATATGAGTCGAAAGAATTTTAGTGCAGTCATGCAAGATATTCAAGATGCAACTAGTTTAAAAAATGCCGAAACCGGCTTAATTATGAGTACATTTTACATAACATACGGTTTGGGTAAATTCATAAACGGCACAATAGCAGATAGAGTTAGCATAAAATTTTGGCTGCCAATGAGCTTAATAATATCTTCAGGCCTTGGTGCACTCATACCGGTCTGCGCAGCTCATTGTGGCACCAAAGAATCCATTTTCATAACAATGGTGTTAATATGGGGTTTAAACGGCTGGTTTCAGTCTTTTGCATTTCCACTTTGCGCCAAAGCACTAACATTTTGGTTTTGCAAAAAAGAACGAGGCAGAGTCTGGTCGTGGTGGGGCACTTCTTATGAGCTGGGCGAAGCAAGCGTTGGCCTTATTTTATTACCATTCATAGAAACATTTGGTTGGCAATTTGGTTTTTATTTACCGGCAATAATCTCAGTTTTTGTTTGCATTATTGGTTTCTTCACATTGCAAGACAAACCACAATCAATTGGTCTGCCAGAGGTAGAGCAATACTTCGGTGGAACAAAAGAAGAGGTGCTAAATGAAGAAAACACTCCATATTTTGAACTTTTAAAGAAATATATTTTCAACAATAAAACGATATGGATACTTGCATTTTCATTTATTTTTGTAAATATGCTGCGTGGCTCAACAGATTGGGTACTAAAAATTTTCAAAGAGGTGGGTGACACTCGCACACAGGCTACAATTAAAGCAGCCACAGTTCCAATTTCAGGCGTTTTAGGTATGCTCACAATTCCAATAGTGTCAGATAAACTATTTAACGGGCGTAGAGCCCCGGCAAACTTTTGCTATCTTAGTGCAGCAGGGGTAGCATTGTTGTGCATGATTGGAATACTAAATCATGGCCCTAACACTTTAACTTACACGGAAAAATTTGGCCTTTTTGCTTGCTTAGCTGTTTTGGGTGCAGGCACATGTGGAGCACTCACAATGATTGGTGGAATTTGTTCGGTAGAATCTGCGTCAAAAAAGGTAGCAGCGGCGGCTACAGGTTTCACAGGAATGGCTGGTTATATAGGAGCAGCGTCATGCTCGTCTATAACGGGTTATTTAAAAGATGCACAATGGGTAAAAGATTATAATATAACTTTTGTTGAGTTCTGGTTTTGGGCTTTTGCAGCTTTCATGGCAGCGGCGTTATGTTTACCGCTGTGGAATAAGCATAGTAAGTAGAAAAAACTTTTAAAAATAGCTTGCCTGCTGCATTCCTTTAAGGGTTTTGTGGCAGGCAAAAGTTTTAGAGTTTTCAGGCGGTAAAGGTAGGAATGACAGATAATGCAAGTTAGTTTATATACATTGGGCTGTAAAGTCAATTATTGCGAAACAGAAAAGCTCAAAGCAGAGTTTGAAGACGCAGGCTTTAAGATAGTAAATTCAACAGCAAACAAAGTAGATGTTTTTGTTTTAAATTCATGTGCAGTAACAGCCAAAAGCGAGGCAAAGGTAAGGCAAATACTCAGCCGAACAAGGAATAAATATAAAGAGTCAATTATAGTGCTCACAGGCTGCTGCGCCTCAATCAAAAGGCAAGCAGATTCCCAATTTAATAACGTAGATATAATAGTTCCAAATAACAAAAAACATGAATTGGTTTCTATTGTTAAACAATATATAAACACACATAATTTAAATAAAGCTCAACCTAACCAGGCAGAGCAAAACACAAAAGCTAAAACGCGCACTAGAGCTTTTCTTAAAATCCAAGATGGCTGTAATAGATACTGCTCCTACTGCATTATCCCATACGCGAGACCAATAGTATCTTCTAAACCGCTTGCAGAGATTAAACAAAACATATTTAAAATTGCAGCAAACGGCTACAAAGAAGTGGTTTTTGTCGGTATAAATTTGCTTTTATTTGGCAAAGATACAAATTGTAGCTTGTTAGATGTAATAGAGATAGCCGCCAAACAAGAGAAAATTAAACGAATAAGATTCGGTTCGCTAGAACCAGAGGTACTAACTCTAGAATTAATTCAAAAGCTTGCACAGCAAACAAAATTTTGCCCGCACTTTCACATTTCACTTCAAAGCGGGGCAGATAAAATATTAAAAGCAATGAACAGGCATTACACCACAAAAGAATATAATGCTCTAATAGAATTAATAAGATCACACTTTAAAAACGCCGCAATCACCACAGATATCATAGTAGGTTTTCCAGGCGAAACAGAAGAAGACTTTCAAGCATCTCTCAATTTTGTGCACTCACAGAACTTTTCTAAAATACATGTTTTCCCATATTCAATAAGAAGCGGCACAAGAGCGGCCACAATGCCGAACCAAGTGGATAACGCAACAAAGTTAATTAGAACTAAGTTAATGCTAAAATTAGCAGAAACGGCCCAAACAAAGTTTAATAATAGCCTACTCGGCACAAAGCAGACCGTACTTTTTGAAGGCAACGCAAAAGCAAAATTTTACTATGGTCATGCACCTAATTACGTAAAAGTGTGCGTGGAATCGCAAGAGAATATAACCAATCAAATTTTAGAGGTAAAAATAACATCTGCAAATAAAGATGGCTGTTTTGGTATCCTGCTTTAAAAATGGAGTGAAGATATTGCAAAATGCAAACGAATTAATAGAAATCGGCAAAATTGTGGGAATTCATGGCCTTAAAGGCGATATAAAAATATACCCCTGGTGCGATACCCCGCAAGAGATTATCTCTGCTAAAAGGTTATTTTTAAAAAACGAAGAGTTAAAATTATACAATAAAAGAATGCACAAAAATGTCATTTTAGCGCAAATTCAAGGCGTTCAAACTCCAGAACAAGCAAGAAACTATATCAATAAAATTATATATATTCCTCGCAGCGATATTAAATTAAAACCGGGCCAATTTTTAATTATAGATCTTATTGGCTTAACAGTTGTAAATAATCAAAAAGAAGAACAAATATATGGTACGGTAACAGATGTGCTAAAAACCGGTTCCAACGATGTTTATGTAATAAAAAATTCGCAAGGTAAAGAATATTTAATCCCAGCTATAAAAGAGGTCGTAAACACAATCGATATAGAAAATAAAACAATTAAAATAACACCAATGAAGGGTATGTTCAACGATGAGAATTGATATAGTAACTCTCTTTCCTAAAATGTGCGAAGATGTAATGTCAGAAAGCATTATTGGCAATGCAAGAAGAGCCAATGTAATAGAAGTATATACACATAACATAAGAGATTACGCAGATGATAAACATAATCGAGTAGATGGTTACCCTTATGGCGGTGGTCCGGGCATGCTGCTAAGACCAGAACCTATTTACCGCTGTATAAGCAAAATTAAAGCTGAACTCAAAGAACTTAACCCCCATGTAATTTACATGTCACCCAAGGGAGCAACACTCAATCAGCAAAAAGTATTAAAACTGAAAGAGCTAAAAAGCATAATAATATTAGCTGGCCACTACGAAGGGGTAGACCAACGCGTGCTAGATGTCGTAGTAGATGAAGAAATTTCAATTGGGGACTATGTGCTAACCGGCGGCGAACTCCCCGCTTTAATTTTGGCAGATGCAATTTTACGTTGTGTTCCTGGTGTGTTGGCAAGCGATGAATGTTTTTTAAACGAAAGTCACGTAAATGGCATGCTGGAACACGCACAATACACCAAACCGGAGAACTGGCATGGTTTTCGCGTTCCCAAAGTATTACTTTCAGGTAACCACCAACAAATAGAGAACTGGCAAAAAACATCAGCACAAAAAATAACAGCACAAAACAGACCAGACTTGCTAAATAATAAAGAACAATAAAAACAGATAAAGGAAGTGAAAAAATGCAGGAACTTCAAGCAGGCATAAACCCGGGCGGGCTAAATAATATTGCCGAGGTCAAACTCGTTATCTGCTACATGTTAAATTTTTGCATAGAGCCTTTGAGTAAAACTCAGATTTTTGATATTTTAGATTTTAACAATATTGTGAATTACTTTTATTTTGCCCAAGCTTTTAACGAACTTAAAGAAGGCGGGCAGATCGAGGGAAACAGCGGTGGATTTGTGCTGGCACCCTCTGGCAAGGAGTCGATGCTAGCTTTGCAAGATAAAATTTCCAAGAACATCAAAGAGAGATTAGAAATATCAGCAAAGAACTATGTAAACAAAATTATTTTCGAAAAATGGCATAACATAGAGGTAAAAAAAGAAGAAAACGGCTTCACAGTCAAATGCACAATTAAAGATGATGTAAATGAACTTATGAGTATATCTTTGTTTGTACCAGAAGCAAAACAAATAAATCAAATCAAGCAAAATTTTTGGCATAATTCAGAAGGAATTTATAAAAATACAGTTGAGCTTTTAACAGGCGAACATTTTACTTAATTAAAAAAATCGATAAATAAAAATAGAAATAATTTACATTTTGAGTTATAATATAAATATATAATGTAAGAGTTATTAAAAACTGAGCTGAATATTTTAAGAAAGGGCGGATTTATTTTATGGCAGAGAACAATTTAAGTGGGGCAGCGGAACAAATAATAGCAAAATTAAAGGAGCTAGTAGAAACCGAAACAATCATCGGCAAACCAATTAATGTTAAAGAAAACACGGTTATAATACCAATTTCCAAGGTTTCATTTGGTTTCGGCCTTGGTGGAGATGATACAGACAAACAGAACAAACACTTTCACCTTGGCAGCGGTGCAGGCGGTAGCGTAACACCAATTGGCTTTTTAATAATAGACGAACATGGCGCAAATGTAATAGAGATTGGTAACACAACACAAATAGAGGGCTTGCTTAATTCATTGCCAGAGCTTTATGAAAGATTTTCAGCTATTTTCAAAAAAGATAAAAAGAATAAAAAAGAGAACACACAAGAACAAGAATTAACCCAAGAGTGCTAGGCAATGAGAACTAATTTAATAAGAATAAACAAGGCATTTTCAGTCCTGGGCATAATGAGTAGGCGTGCAACAGAAACAGCAATAAAATCAGGCAGAATCAAGGTCAATAGCAAATTAGCTCAAATTGGAATGCAGATTAACCTGCAAAAAGATACTATCGAATTGGATGGTACATTAATAAAAACTAAAGTGCCAGAAGAACCAATTTATATCATGCTAAATAAACCAAGGGGCTACCTGTGCACAGCAAAAGATGAACAAGGCCGTAAAATAGCAAGAAGCCTAATGCCAAATATTAAAGAACGAATCTATAATATCGGCCGGCTAGATAAAAATTCCGAAGGCCTGCTGCTTTTCACAAATGATGGTGAATTTGCAAATAGTATAATGCACCCTAAAAATAAAATAACAAAAGAATATAAAGTCACAGTAACACCCAAAATAACCAAAGAAATACTTGTTGGTCTTAACTCCCAGCTTTCTATAGATGGTGAGAACTTAGCACCAGCAACGGTCACAATTGCCAAAGAATATGAAGATCGCACAATTTTAGACTTTGTTATAACTCAGGGCAAAAATCGGCAGATTCGAAGAATGTGCCAAGCATTTTCACTAGAGGTCAAAAAATTAAAACGAATTCGAATTGACCAGTTAAAATTAGGCACATTAGCTGTCGGTAAATATCGGCATTTAACAGAGCAAGAAGTTATGAGCTTTAAAAGAGGAGGATGGCAGTGAAGGTAATCATAGTAGGAGGCGGTAAGGTTGGTTACTATCTTGCCTCAACATTATTAGAACATAATCACGAACCTATTATAATAGAAATAAATAAATATCTTTGCCAAAAGCTTGCAAATAGTTTAAACATCCCCATCATCGCGGGCGATGGCACAACAATTTCAGCTTTAAAACTTGCCAAAATCCAAGATGCTGATGTGCTTGCAAGTGTCACCGGCAAAGATGAAGATAATTTAATTGCATGCCAACTTGCAAAAAAATATTTTAATATAGGCCGTACCGTTGCAAGAGTTAATAACCCCAAAAACGCTAAGATTTTAAAACAATTGGGGGTAGATACCCCTGTCAGCAGCACAGATAACATAGCAAGGCTAATTGAACGTGAACTTAACACAAGTGCAATAAAACAACTGCTTAGCCTAAATAGCGGTGAGGTTTCACTCATAGAATTCGATGTCCCGCCACAGTTTAAATTCAATGGCACCACACTATCAGAATTTCAAATGCCGCAAGAATCTGTGATTGTTTCGGTGTTTCATAATAATAAACTAGAGATTCCGCGCGGGAACACACAATTATTTGTAAACGACCGAGTGGTAATCTTAATAAAAGATGAATTCGTTAATAACTTATATGAAACATTTGGCTTAAATGCAGAGGCCGAAAAAACTTAAAAATACCATTAAAAAATAAAAATAGAAAGAAGGATTTAATTGCCACAAAAAATTCAGGTTTTAGACCGCAGCGTAGCAAGACTAATAGCAGCTGGGGAAGTTGTGGAACGCCCTGCATCGGTGGTAAAAGAACTTGTAGAGAACTCAATTGATGCCGGTAGCAGAGTGATAACAATAGATATCGAAAACGGCGGCATTTCCAAAATCCGAGTAACAGATGATGGTATAGGAATAGAAAAAGAAAGCGTTAAAACTGCATTTTTACCGCATGCCACAAGCAAACTGCATTCACCGCAAGATCTCGAAAACATCGCCACACTTGGCTTCCGTGGCGAAGCTTTGGCATCAATTGCGGCGGTTTCTAAAATTTCAATAATCACACGCACAAAAGATGAACTTATAGGTACACGCTATGAACTAGACGCCCTAGATGAAACATATTTTGATGATGAAGGCTGCAGCGTAGGCACAACAATCATAGTTAAAGACTTATTTTTCAACGTTCCAGCGCGAATGAAGTTTTTAAAAAAAGATGCAACCGAGGCGGCAATAATCGGTTCTCTAATAGATAAACTAGCCCTTTCACACCCAGAAATTTCTTTTAAATTCATAAAAGATGGCTCAGTCAAGCTCCACACACCGGGCAACGGCAAACTAATTTCCGCTATCTTCGAGGTGTTTGGTAAAGATGCAGCAAAATCAATGCTGCCACTTTGTTATCAAGATGGCAATTTTAAAATAGAAGGCTATATAATTCACCCAAGCATGGCAAAATCAACTCGCAACTTTGAATACTTTTTCGTAAATAATCGCTATGTCAAACATGCCACACTAATTTCCGCTCTAGAAAGTGGCTATAAAAATAAATTAGTTCAGGGCCGCTACCCAGTCTGCGTATTAAACATAACGGTACCATATAACTTCGTAGACGTCAATGTTCATCCGGCAAAAACAGACGTAAAATTTTCCGACGATAAATTAATCTATGGCTTGGTGTATGGTGGAACTAAAACGGCATTAGAAGAGGCTTTGCAGCCCGCAATCACTAAAGATACTGAACCTGAACTTAATAACTTTAATAAAGCAGAGCCAAACTTAAATTCACCAACAATCGAAGATATAAAAACTTACCTAAGAACAGACAAATACCCTAAATCACCACAACTTAAGCAAAAGTTAGAAGAAACATTGCAACAAAACTTACCAGACCCAGAAATAAATTTATTCAACACATCAAATAGCAACTTAAATATTAACACTCAAAGCACAAAGCCTCAAAATTATAGTAATCCTCAAAAAAACTTTTCGCAGGACCAAAATGCAATAAATAACCAACAAACAACAGCGGAGCCAGAGCTAGAGCACCAAGATGTTTTAGGTAGTTTGGAATTTATCGGTGAGGTTTTAAAAACATACATAATATGCCAATCTCAGGGCAAAATGGTCATAATAGACAAACACGCAGCCCACGAAAGATTACTATTCGAACAACTAAAAAGCAATTCAAATTCACAGCAAATGCTTTTAGAGCCAATCCTCATAAATCTTTCGCAGCCAGAATATGTTTTAGCACTAGAAAATAAAGAGGTGTTTTTAGAGCTAGGCTTTCAGATAGAAGATTTTGGTGAAGGCACAGTTGCGGTCAGATCATTGCCATTAGATTTGCAGGAAGCCGATGTAGAAGAACTGATCGAAAACATTATAAAAGATTTACTACTCGGTAAAAGCGATATTTCATTAGAAAAGCGCGATAGAATTACCTATGCAATTGCATGCAAAGCGGCCATAAAATCAAACGATATCAACACTGAATCTGAGCTTAAATATTTGGTAGAAAAACTCAACCGCAAAAAAGGGCTTGTTTGCTGCCCACACGGCCGCCCGGTTTGCTGCGTAATAGAAGAAAAAGAGTTAAAGAAATGGTTTTTAAGAACATAAAAATAAGAATATAAAATTATTTTGGAGGCGAACATGTCGAACGTAGAACTCAAATATAATGAGTTAAAAAAAAGGCTTATAAATACCCTCTTTGCAAACATGAACGCACAACAACAAGAGGCAATTGGCACATTAACAGGTCCGCTTTTAATTCTAGCAGGAGCTGGCAGCGGCAAAACCACGGTTATTGTGCATCGAATAGTAAATATGCTAAATCATGGCATAGATTTCAGCTTTAAAATGCCCAGTTTTGTAACAGAAGAATTAATGCAGCAAATAGAGAATGAAATTAAGGCAAAAACATTAGATTTATCTCAATATAATGGAGTTTTCGGTCATAAAATAAAACCATGGCATATTTTAGCTATCACATTCACAAATAAAGCATCAAAAGAGTTAAAAGAGAGGATAGAAAAAGCAGCCGGGCAAGAGGCAGCTGATGTTTGCGCAGGCACATTCCACTGGTTTTGCTTAACAGTTTTGCATAAATATATTAGTAGATTAGATTTTTCAAACGGCTTCACAATCTACGATGCCGATGACTCAAAACGGCTGCTCAAGAACATTTTAGCAGAGCAGAACGTGAATGAAGATATGTTTAATATAAAATCAGTTTTAGCAGAAATTTCTAACGCCAAAGATAATTTAATCATGGCAGACGATTACGCAAAAGCCGCAGAAGGAAACTTTAGAAAATCTGTTATTGCAAAAGTATACAAAGCTTACCAAAACGAGCTCAAAAACAATAACGCGGTAGATTTCGACGATATTATCTTGTTAACAGTCAAGCTATTCCAACAATGCCCAGATGTTCTAGAAGAATACCAAGAGCGTTATAAATATATCATGGTAGATGAATACCAAGATACCAATTACTGCCAGTTTGTTTTAATCCACATGCTGGCGGCAAAATATAATAATATTTGTGTAGTAGGGGACGACGACCAAAGCATCTACAAATTTCGAGGTGCCAATATAGATAACATTTTAAATTTCGAGAAACATTTCAAAGGTGCCAAAACAATAAGATTAGAACAAAACTACCGTAGCACAAAAACAATTTTAAATGCAGCGAATGCGGTAATAGCAAATAACCAAGCTCGCAAGGGCAAAAATCTTTGGACAAATAACATAACAGGTGAAAAAATCCAGTTATTTAAAGCAAATGATGAATATAAAGAGGCAATTTTCATAGCAGAAACAATAGAAGATATAATAAAAACAAACAATGGTAACTATAACAGCTGTGCGGTATTATATCGCACAAATGCTCAGTCAAACGTCATAGAAACAATCCTTGCAAGAAGAAATATTCCATATAGAATCTTTGGCGGCTTGCGTTTTTACGATAGAAAAGAGATAAAAGATATACTTGCATACTTAAATGTAATCATCAATAAAAACGACGAGGTCAGACTCCTCAGAATAATTAACGAACCCAAACGCGGGATAGGCGCTACAACAATAGCACAGGTTAAAAACGTTATGCAGCAAACCAATCAAACATTTTTTCAGGTTATAAGCTCAGCAGATTTTAAAGGGCAGATAAAAAATGCAAGCAATTTAAAAGCATTTGCCACACTCATAAACGAACTGGAATTAGATCTTAAAAGCGGAGGGCTCACAAACATAATCGATATTATCATAGAAAAAACCGGCTATAAAAAAATGCTAAGCCAAATGGGTTTTGAAGGCGAAAGCAGACTAGAAAACATAAAAGAGCTTAAATCGAATATGCTTGCTTATATGAACCAAACAGAAGATGAACCAACACTTGCCGGCTTTTTAAACGAGATTTCTTTGTATACAGATGCAGATAATAACACAACAGATACCGATTTTGTCAATTTAATGACATTGCACTCAGCAAAAGGCCTAGAATTCGAGCATGTGTTCATCTCCGGCATGGAAGAAGGAATTTTCCCCAATAACCAGGCATTGTTCGACCAAAAAGAACTAGAAGAAGAGCGCCGCCTGGCATATGTTGGCTTCACACGTGCCAAAAAGCAACTGTTTTTAATCAGCACACAAAAAAGAACATACCTTGGTAAAACCAACTTCAGTAAAGATTCACGCTTCATAAAAGAGATTCCAGAAGACTTTTATAATGTAATAGAAACACCTGCAACGCCACAAACACAACAAATCAACACAGCGCCAAAAAGCTACCTTAAGGCAAACAAAATCCAGTTTGATTTTAATAAAAACAGAAGTAATATAAAGTTTAAACATGGTGATCAAGTCAAACACACTAAATTCGGAGAAGGGCAGATACTAAAAGCCACAGATTCCGGCGAAGACCAACTATTAGAGGTGGAATTCAAAGATGGTGCTGTTAAAAAACTGCTAGCTAATTATGCAAACTTAAGTTTAATAAATTAAAACGGTGAGCTCATATGTTAATAAAAACCTGCGGAATTGTTGTGAAAACACAAAAAATCAATTCAGAAAAAAAACTAATCTGGATTCTAACAAAAGACCAGGGAATTATCAAAGCATTTTGTAAAGAGGGTGGCAGACGAACAGGTGGCTTTGCAGCAACAGAGCTTTTGTGCTTTTCCAATTTTGTTTTATTCAAGTCAAAAGATACATTTTCAGTAAATTCAGCAGAGGCTAAAGAACCGTTCTTACACATACGCAATAACCTAGAAAATTTAGCACTGTCATCATACTTTTGCCAGGCAATTGTAGCCACAATCCCGCAACAAATAGAGGGTACAGCAGAACCGCTTAAATTAACATATCTATTATTGCAGGCGCTAAATGCAGAGACCAATAATATTTTAAAAATCAAAGCAATATTCGAACTAAAACTGGCAAAACTGCTGGGCTTTGCGCCAGACCTCAACAGTACCTCAAACGGCTTGGAATTTTATATAAAAACAGGCAGCCTGTCGCAAACACCGGGGTTATATAGCGTAAAACTAAATTCAAAAGTTGCAGAGGCAATAAAATTTATAATAAATACCCCAATCAAAAAAAGCTTAACACTCAAACTTTCTCAAACAGATACAAAATTCCTAACAGAACTTGCCGAGGGCTATCTGCTAGATAAAATTGAATATCATCTAAATACACTAGATTATTTTTGGGGAATATATAATCAAGCAATCAAAGAGCGGGAGGATTAAATAATGGACCTAGAACTTTTACTTAAAAAACTCAGCAACATGATCTGCGTTTCAGGTCAAGAATCGAGTGAAATTGCAGAATTTAAAACAATGCTAACCACCTACGGTGCCGTCAAATCAGATAATTTAGGTAATATTATAGTCACAAAAAAAGCAATTAATAAAGCAAAAAATAACATCATGCTAGATGCACATATAGATGAAGTCGGCATGGTAGTCACAGATATCACACAAGAGGGCTTTTTAAAAGTGGCAGCATCCGGCGGGCTAGACCCAAAATTATGTTACGGCGCAGAGGTAATTGTAGTGGGTAAAAAACATTTAAAAGGCATAGTTTGCACAATACCACCACACTTAAAATCTTCGGCTCAAAGGGGCATTCCAGATATTAACCAGCTATTTATAGATATTGGCCTAAACGCTAGTAAAGCAAAAGAACTTATATCACCTGGCACAAAAATCGTCTGGTACCCAAACTTTTTAAAACTTCAAAATAATATTTTTGCAGGCAAAGCGCTAGACAATCGCGCAAGCTGTGCAGCTTTATGCTATGTGCTAGAACTCTTAAAAGATGTAGAATTGAAAAACACCGAGCTAAATGTTATATTCAGTGCCCAAGAAGAGGTCGGCGGGCACGCAGCGGGCTGCGCGGCATATGACCTTAACCCAATACATTGCATAGTGGTAGATACAACTTTTTCAGTCGGCCCTGGCATAAAAAATATATACGGCAAATTAGGTGGCGGACCAATGGTTGGAATTTCCCCGTTTTTAAGCCAAAATTTAGGCAACACATTAATAGATATCGCAAAAAAGAATAAATTACCATATCAGCTAGAGGTAATGGGTGGCGAAACCGGCACAAACGTAGATCACTTAACAGCAGTTTTACATAACCAAAAACCGGCATTGCTTTCCATACCAATCAAATATATGCATTCGCCGGTAGAAACAGTAGATCTTAACGATATTAAATCAACGGCAAAATTAATTACGGAGTTTGTAAAAATAAAAGAGGCAGAATAAAAGAGGTCTTCATATGGCAAACAAAAAAAAATCAAAACAAAAAAAAATAGCTTTCCTCGTATTGCTCAGCATAATTGTAATGCTGGGTGCTCATACCTTGTTCCTTTCTTCCAATAGATTGGAAACAATTGTAGCCCAAGAATTTACCCACACAATTTCATTCCGCTCACGGGGTCTGGTTTTTCGGGATGAAACCGCTACAGATTACCAAAAACAATTTGGCAATAACGTAATGGCCGAATACATTAAACAAAATGGTGAACATGTAGAACAGAACGAACCATTACTTAAGCTCTATAAAACCGGGTCAAATATAATGTCCATCAATAAACTTAATTACCTAAACACAAAAAGAGATCTTCTTACCGACTTAAATGAACATGCAAACAATTTTTACAGTTCAGCAGATGTCCTAACCGCATCTCCAGCGGACTTGTTAATAAAATTAACAAAAAATATAAATAATATGAATTTAATAGATACGTATGAAGCCGAATTAAATTTAACTACCTTGCTCAATAAAAAACGTTTAGCCGCAGGTAAAGATAAAAACTATAACAAAACCATACAAAGCCTCGAAAAAGAGATACAAAAATACCAAGTTAACACAAGCAATGCAATTGCAACCTATGTGTCGCAAAATGCTGGCTGTTTTTTCAACGAAATCGATGGTTACGAAAACAAATTAAATGTAAAGCCAATAATTAATTCAGCAGAAGACGATAATAATTTGCAAAGAATTTACACACAAATGGAGCAGAATTTTTTGAACAATAAAATAATAAATACCTATGGCATAAAAATAATAAAAGATTACGATTGGTATGTAATATTACCCACAAACGAAACAAACGCCAATAATATAGTAAAATACAATAAAAGTGTAACATTAAATTTTGGGTTTTCTGGCGGGCAAGAGATCCCGGCACAATTAATTAAAGTAATACCTACTAAAGATGATACAAAAAAAATATTAATATTTCGCAGCAACTATATGAATAGCAATTTAGCAAAAATACGTATGCCACAAATAACAGTTTGCACAGAGAAAATAAGAGGAATTCTTTGCCCAGTTTCAGCAGTTCGTTTCATAAACGGCCAAAAGGGAGTGTTTGTAAAAGAGGGTAATTTAATTATATTCAAAAAACTAAAACCAATCTACGAAGATAAGAAAATACTAATTTCGCAAATTTCACCAGGCAATCAGGAATATTTAGAACGTTTAGATGAGGTCGTAACTTTTAGTAATGAACCTTTAAAAAATAAAGTCGTATCATCGGCTTAAGTGCAAGGTTTCAAAATCAATACTAGCCACCAACAATTGGCAAAAATACCAAAAGCACTTTTTTTTTCGATCAAATTTACTTGCAATTACTATTAAAAGCATAATAAATTTAAGAGTAAGAATAAATAAAGAAGTAAGGGGTTACTAGAATGCTTCCAAAAGCATTAAAATCAGCTCTTGAATTACTTGCTTTTAATAATATAAATGCAATGTTGCTGGTTGATTCAAATTTTAATATAATGTGGCAAAACAATCGTTTTTCAGAGTTATTTGCAAAAGAGTGTTCCATAGTCGGTCTACTAAAGCAAAAACTTGTAGATTTTAATATTGCAGCAGAAATTAAAAAAAAAACAAATTTTCGGTACCAATTCATTTAATAAACACTGCAATTAAATACCGTGTAGATTTTTCACCAATAGAATGCGAAGGCAAGATTTACTACACACTTGAATTTATTTTGCAAGAAGAGACAATGGGAATTATAGAAAACGTAGACATGCGCAATATCATACAAACATTTTCTTTCCAACTGCGTTCACCCATCAGCAGAATCAGCAATGCAGCAGAGTCTATAGAAAATAACATAAATGGCAAGAATATAAACAGCAAGAATTTTAAAGCTAAAATAACATCAATAGATGATAGTTGCCGGCAGCTTCTTCGGAGTGTTTCCAATTTTGTAGATATAACTAAATATAGCTTAGGTCTTTTTGAACTAGAACTTTCTTTAGTTTCTGTGCCGCAGTTTTTGCATAACTTAATAAAAGAATGCGCAATACAACCGAATGCCAATAATATACCAATAAAATTCCATAATAAAAATACAATATGTTACACAAACTTCGATGAGAAAAAAATAACATTAGCAATTGTTAATATCATTGTAAATTCCTGCATGTACACAAAGCCAGGCAACCACATAGATGTCTACTTAAAAACCAATAAAGAAACTCAAAATTTCACAATTACCATTCAAGATCACGGCGTAGGCATGGACGAAAAAACTTGTGCAAATGCCACATTTCCGTATTTCACAGGCAACTCCGGAGTTAATAATTTACCATATACTCAAGGGTTGGGCTTAACTTTGTCCAAATATATTGTCGAACTTCATAACGGCAGTTTAAAAATAACATCGCAAAAAGATATTGGCACAACGGTAGAAATAACTTTGCCCATCAACCTTAGCCAAAGTCCAAGTCAGGTTTTGCATAGTCCACTGCCTCAGTATATAAAAAATAAGTTTTCAATTGTAGCCATACAATTTGCATTCGAAGTTTTTTAAATTAAAATCGCACATTTTAAAGATTTTGCACTAAAACTTTCAACAAACAAAACAGGCTCCAAAAGAGCTCAAAAAAGCATCAAAAACACCCAAAAATCATCAAAACCAACCCAAAATGCACCAATTTTTCACAATTTAAAACAGCAAAAACCGCATAGGCATAATGCACAAAACTCACATTTAGTATATCAAGCCATAAAACAAACTACTCGAAAAAATGCATTATTTTTAAAGTATATTAATAAATCATAACTTTACTAAAATTAAACACAAAATCCCAATCTGTAATAGACTGGGATTTTTACAGTTAATTTTCAAAAAAAGTACAAAAACTCGGAGTTTGCAGCTTTTCAAGTCACAACATAATATCCCTCGCTTCGCGGGGGATATTTTATCTACTTAATTTTCAAAAAAGTACAAAAAAACTCAAGTTTTCGGCTTTATTAAAACAAAAATTTCATTTTGTTCCACGTGGAACAAATGTTGAAAACTTTATTAATGGCATAATAAGGCTAATTTTATTTATTCCGTTTTTGCTTAAAAAACTTACTAAGTAGCATAGCAGCTTCTTGCTGCATAACACCGCCAAAAACAGCTATTTTTTTGTGAGTAAAAGCAAAGTTTTTAAAATCCGCCACAGAGCCACAGCAACCATTCTTCAGGTCATAACAACCAAAAACCAAACGCGAAATTCTTGCATTTAATATGGCTCCCATGCACATCGGGCAAGGTTCCATTGTAATGTAGATTGTACAATCTAACAAACGCCAGGTTTTAAGCGCTTGGCACGCTGAATTTATAGCTATTATTTCGGCATGAGCTAGCGCATTATTAGAGCTTTCTCTTTGGTTATACCCAAGGCTTACCACATTTTGCCCTTTAACAATAACAGCTCCAACCGGCACTTCATCAAGTTCAGAAGCGCGCATAGCCTGGTTTAAAGCCAATTTCATAAATTCTTCATTAGGTGTTTGCAAAGGTTTCACCAACCTTAAATATAGATAACTTTAAGTGGTTTATTTTTGTTTAAACATTGTGCAATCACAAATTTTGTCCCCTTAGAGGAGCCATTCCAGAAAGCTAAAACATAATCCACATAGTCTATAATTTGAGTGTTACGTACAATTGGTGCCATTTTGCCATAAAGTGCATAGTTAGGTTTAAAGCACGTAAATTTAATACCTAATTTCGCAGCCACACTTTGAGCTAAAGTGTCTATTCCAATTGCACCGCCACTCACAATTTCACTAAAAGATTTCGGCAGATTTTCAATTATAAATTCTGAAGTTATATTTTTACTGTCTCTAGAGCCAATAATAGCAATCTTCATCATTATTCACCATATATTTATTTGATTGCAAAATATAAAGCCTAAAAAAGCCACAAACTCAAGTTTTTGCGTTTTTTGAATTTAAATTTATAAATCTCCCCCGCGAAGCAGAGGAGATTATGCTCAAAATCTAAAAAGTTATGAACTTAAGACTTTTTGCACTTTAAATTACGCTAACTGATAACAATTTTAGGCAAACACTGGCGGAGAAGGAGGGACTCGAACCCTCGCGCCGATTTCTCAACCTACTCCCTTAGCAGGGGAGCCTCTTCACCAACTTGAGTACTTCTCCAACGTAAATTTAAATAAAACCTTGGCGGAGAGAGAGGGATTCGAACCCTCGGTTCTTGCGAATCACTAGTTTTCAAGACTAGCTCCATAAACCACTCGGACATCTCTCCTTAAGTTATAACCCGATGTAAATTGTAGCACAATTAGATTAGTATGTCAAGAGGAATAGAAAATTTTAGCAAATCAAACTCTCGCGAATACACACTTAATTTTACCGCTTCAAATAAAAAAACCGCATAACCAAAACGCAGAAAAACGCTCAATTTGCGGCTTTTTATAACTAAAATACAAATTAAATATTTATTTCAAAAAAACCACTTACAAATCTCAGGAGTTAAAAATGCCTCTACAAAAGCACCAATTAACGTTAACGGTACCACAAAAAATAAAAAGCAAATTCCGGCATTTTTAAAAATATATTTAACTGAATCATGAGGCTTTTTTAAATAAATTTCGCAGAGATTTATACTAAAATAAAAACCTATAGCTGCGGCCAAGAACCAGCTGCAAAATTCAAAAATACCATGTGGCATTATGCCCCAAAGCAACGTTTTAAACGGCATGTTACCAACAGCTAAAACTGCAGCTAAAACAAATGAGTTAATAGCTAAGAACATTGTAGGGAAGGCCATAAAAGGCAAAACACCAAGTGCAGCAAATAAAAAGTTTACTTTTATATTATTTAAAAATAGCAACCAAGTTGTATGCATATGTGCCCCAAAATATGATGGACTTGTGGTTTGGGTTTGCATGCTGGTAACAATATCTTGCTTAGATTGGTTAAACCAGGCGATAATGTTTTGCACAAATTCCGAGTGTTTTGCTAGATATAAATATAATAAAAAAGTAATAAGGGAAAAGAAAATACAATTAAACCAAAATAACCGTGCTAATTTACTTTTAATAAACTTCCAGTTGGCTTTGTATTGTAAAGCTATAAATTGCATTAAAAATTACCTCCTTTCATATATTTGCCTGCTTAAATTATACTACAAAAAAGTTCAAAAAGCAAATAAAAACAACGGGTTTTAATGGTTTAATTAAATAAAGAAATAACTTTGTTATAAAGATATCCACTTGTCACATCGGCCATAGAAAATAAATTTTCGTTTAACTTCTTTTTTAACGAATCAAAATAATTTTTATATTTAATATTACCTAATTTATAAGTTTGCAGATTAGCTTTTAAATCCCAAGAAGTAGGTTCCACAGTATTTTTAGAAAGCACAAATAATATATTACTTATTCCGAAGGCATTTATTTTTTTAATCCATTTATCAAGATCAGTTTCGTCTACAAACCCATCTATACAAAAAATTAACACATCTATGTTTGCGGCATGAAAGTATGATTCGTTTAATTTGCCAAAGTTATTTCTATTCTTGTTGTCAATAAACGCATTACCACCGGCAGTATTAATTATCCACATATCAAAATCGTTATTCATTTCGGAATAATTCATATAGTTATTTATAGAGCCAACTATATCTGGAAATATTATTTTATCGGGATAATCAAAAACATCAAAATTATAAATAACACCTTTTTTGTTATAAGTAAGCACTTTTGTTTTTATATCATTATCTTCAAAGTCTTTAAAAAGTTGAGTAGAAACATCAAATTTATTAAAGTTACAATCAAATCCAGTAACCATAATTATAGGTTTTTCAAGCGTCACAAGATTATTGCTGTTCCATGTTTCATGCTTATAAATGAGATCAGGTGTGCTAGGAATGTTTTCAAAATCACCCAAATAAAGAATCTTATATTTAGTAAAGCGTGAGTGTATATCATTTGGAATAGCCATTTTTGTGTTATGAGAAAGGGTATTAATAATTAATATGTTATCAAAATCAAGAAATTCTTCTTTACAAGAAAAGCTTTTGAACTTGTTAGATTGATAATCGTAATACGCTACAATATTAGGATTAATTATACTTTTATAAAAATCGTCAATATCTTCGCAAGGGTCAAAAACAACAGCAGTTTTAGAGGTTTCTAATATCTTAGAGATCTTGCTTTTTTCATAATTTAATTCTAAAGTGTCATGAGAAGAGTCAGAAATATTCAAATTAAATTTATTTTTCAATATTGCAAATTTATCAAAAAAAGGGTAACCGTTTAATAATCGTCCTAACTCACCAGAGAAATACGCTGCGGCAAAACTAGTAGAAAATCCATGCTCTTCTTTTGAAAAAGGCGTTGATATTTTATCAGAAATAGATATTGTAGAACGATCAATGGTTTTAAATAATTCTTGCTGAGAATTAGAAACTTCAACGCAAATAACATTTTTAAAATTAGCAGGATAAAAAACATCACCGTTATGAGAACCAGCTGCAACAATTGCAATATTATTTTCAACGGCTTCTTCGCACACTTTAAAAAGTGCAGGTGAATATGTGTTACAACCCAAACTTAAATTAATTATATCAACATGTTCATCTATAGCTTTTTTTATTCCTAAAATTAGATTATTATCAGAAATTTTTTCTAATCTATCCATTACACATATATCAAAAAGATCGAATTTTAAACAATCATCTTTCAAAATCATATCTGCACACCGTTGAGCATGATAATCGCAGGGCATTTTATAACCTTCTACTAAGTTGTTATCGTTAATATAATAGTGTTTAACGTTAATTTTTTTATTTTTACAATACTCTTCAGATATCCCAGTATCTATTAAAGCGATGCGTATATTTTCCATAATTGACCATCCTAATTATAGTAAGTTTAGTTTAATAGAATCTAAGCAAAATTTTCGAGCATATTAGTAATTTCTTTGTTATCTTTAAAATTATTAAGATAGTATATAATACCAGCTTCTATACCTTGCTTTTTACTTTCACAAAATTCATCTGTAAGACCAAATATATCTTTAAAACAAATATCACATAATTTAGCTGCCCAACAATATTTACACTTGTCTATATTCTTCTTTGTAATAGTAAGTAGCTGGTTTAATTTAGTTGTATCAATGCCGTTATCAACATCTCCTATACAAAAATATTGATTCAAATCATCCACTCGTTCGCAAATAATCAGTTTGCCTTCTGTACTTACAAAAATCCTATGGCTGCCGGGAACACAAAAGCCGCCAGGGAATACTTTTAAACAAGATTGCCCACTATTATATAACCCATTGGTATATAATGTATGATATTGCGCCAGTTCTTTTAATATACCTTTTCTAAGAACAGAGTAATTCATTTTATCAAAATTACGGTTTGTGGAAGATACTTCAGTTTGATTCACATTGTTTAGATATTCAGAAAAGTAATCAGATTGCGCG